>DAIOUL010000185.1:0-1700 GCA_036759545.1 Rhodanobacteraceae bacterium | reverse complement strand
GAAGCGCTGCCGCAATTGCCGTGGTGGATCGAGGCGATCACGCAGAACATGCAGCGCGGCGCGGCACTGTTCGTGGACTATGGTTATCCGCGCCGCGAGTTCTACCTGCCCGAGCGCCGCGACGGCACGCTGGTGTGTCATTACCGTCATCGCGCACACGACGATCCGCTGCGGTATCCGGGCTTGCAGGACATCACTGCGTTCGTGGATTTCACCGCGCTGGCCGAAGCGGGCGACGCCTGCGGCTTCGAGCGCGTCGGTTATTCACCACAGGCGGCGTTTTTGATCGCCGCGGGTCTGGAATCCGAATTCGCGGAAAGTTACGCCGCGGCGGACGACGAAGCCGCGCGCTATGCGCTGGCGAATCAGGTGAAACGATTGACGCTGCCGGGCGAGATGGGCGAGCGCTTCCAGACGATGCTGTTCGCGCGCGGCCTAGACGCGCCAGAATTGTTCGCGCCGTTGATGGAAGCGGATCGCAGCGAGCGATTGTGACAATGGATTGTCATTCCGGGGCCGCCGCGGCTTCATCACGGCGGAACCCGGAATTTCGCTTTTCGAAAAAGCAGATTCCGGATCGTGGCTCCGCCACGTCCGGAATGACGGCTAGGATGAAATTTGCGGTTTCGGCACCTTCGAAATCGCCTCGATCCGCGCGCGACGCATCGCCTCGCCGATCTGCGTGCCCTGCAACCCTTGTTCGACGAAGGGCTGCGACGTGACGGATGCGGCGGCGTCGCGCGCGGCGCGCAGGTAATCGGCTTGCGGATATTCGTCGTGTTCGTGCTGCAAGCGCCCGCGCTTGTCGGCCATGCAGGTCAGCAGGAACGGCTCCAGCCTTTGCGGTCGGCGCAGCGCGTCGAAGGCCAGCAGCAGTTCCAGCACCGTGGAGGGTTTCAGTTCCAGCGCACGGTGCGCGTCGAGGTGATGGCGGCAGGTCAATTCGGCCAGTTGCGCGTGCTCGGCGGGAACGCGCAGGCGTTCCGACAATGCGCGCACCGGCGCCAACCCGCGGTGTTCGTGCGCGATGTGACGCGGCAACACGTCCGTCGGCGTCAGCGCCTTGCCCAAGTCGTGCGTCAGTGCGCAATAACCCACCAGGTCGTCGCCGGGCGCGAGTTTCGCCGCCTGGTCCAGCACCAGTTGCAGGTGCACGCCGCAATCCACTTCCGGATGGTGCTGTGGCGATTGCGGCACGCCGTAGAGTGCATCGATTTCGGGAAACAAGACACGCAGCGCGCCGCACGCGCGCAGAGTTTGCAGGAAAGCGGAAGGCTGCGGTTCGGCCAGCGCCTTGCGTGTCTCGGTCCACACGCGTTCCGGCACCAGGTGCTCGATCTCGCCGTTCGCCACCATCTCGCGCATAAGCGCCAGCGTTTCGTCGGCGACACGGAAACCCAGCGGCGCGAAACGCGCCATGAAGCGTGCCACACGCAGCACGCGCACCGGATCCTCGACGAAGGCCGGCGAGACGTGCCGCAGCACGCGCTCGTGCAAATCCCTTTCGCCGTGATACGGATCGACGAGCGTGCCGCCCTCGTCGCGCGCCATTGCATTGATGGTGAGATCGCGCCGCGCCAGATCCTGCTCCAGCGTCACATCCGGCGATGCCTGCATCTCGAAGCCGTGATAGCCGCGGCCGGACTTGCGCTCGGTGCGGGCCAGCGCGTATTCCTCTTTCGTTTCGGGGTGCAGGAACA
>DAIOUL010000184.1:0-1834 GCA_036759545.1 Rhodanobacteraceae bacterium | reverse complement strand
GGTGATTCAGGATCCGCGTGATCTCGTCGAACATCGTGCGGATCCACTGCGCGCGATCCGGCGCGGCGATCCCCATCAGCGTCTCGATCGCGCGCACGTAGGCGTGCTCGTTGCACATCATCGAGACATAGTCGAGCCGGTCCATGTAGCCGATCGACTGGTTGTACGGCTTGGATTCGGCCAGTTTCTCGGTCGCGCGATGCAGCAGGCCGATGTGCGGATCGGCGCGCACGACGGTTTCGCCGTCCATCTCCAGCACCAGACGCAACACGCCGTGCGCGGCCGGGTGCTGCGGGCCGAAGTTCATCGTGTAGTTGCGGATTTCCGTGGTGGACACTTCAGTTGTCCTTCCAGTCGTCGGCGGCTTCGCCGCGCGCGGTGGCAAAACGCGAATCCTCGCGCACCACGCGCGCGACCAGCACGCGCGGCGACACCGAAGTCACCGGTTCGTACACGACACGTTTGGCTTCGGGGTCGTAGCGCACTTCGACGTTGCCGATCAGCGGAAAATCCTTGCGGAACGGATGTCCGACGAAACCGTAATCGGTGAGGATGCGGCGCAGGTCCGGATGGCCTTCGTAGACGATGCCGTACAGGTCGAACGCCTCGCGCTCGAACCAGTCCGCCACCGGCCAGATGGAGGTCACGCTCGGAATCACCGGCAGCGCGTCTTCGGGCGCGAACACGCGCACGCGCAGGCGCTGGTTGTTTTGCAATGACAACAGATGCGTGACGGAGGCAAAGCGCCGCAACCATTGCTCGTGACGCGGGCGCGTGCTCCAACTGAAGCGCCCCGGCCCGGCCGCGCCTTCCACGCCGCGCGAGAAACCGCGCGAGGTCGCTTCTTCCGAAGTCGCCCATTCGTCCTCGCCCCAGGCGAGGTAATCCACGCCGCACAGATCGATCAACTGCTCGAAATGGAATTGCGGCAGGTCGCGCAGTTCGCGCGCGATTTCCAGCCAGTGCATCGGCTGCACTTCGATCGTGGTCTGGCCGACGTATTCGACCACGTTGCCGATGCGCTCGCCGAAATGCGCGCGCAGGTGGTCGGCGAGTGAAGTTTTGTTCTCGTCGGCCATGCGGTTATTTCGCGATCGTCTGCGTGCGGCGGATTTTCTTCTGCAATTGCAGGATGCCGTACACCAGTGCTTCGGCGGTGGGCGGACAGCCGGGAACATAAATGTCCACCGGCACGATGCGGTCGCAGCCGCGCACCACCGCGTATGAATAGTGGTAGTAGCCGCCGCCGTTGGCGCAGGAGCCCATCGAGATCACCCATTTGGGGTCGGGCATCTGGTCGTAGACCTTGCGCAGCGCTGGCGCCATCTTGTTGACCAAGGTGCCGGCGACGATCATCACGTCCGACTGACGCGGCGACGGGCGGAAGATTACGCCGTAGCGATCCAGATCCAGCCGCGCCGCGCCGGCGTGCATCATCTCCACCGCGCAGCACGCGAGGCCGAACGTCATCGGCCACATCGAGCCGGTGCGCGCCCAGTTCAGCAGCGCGTCCACCGTGGTGGTGGCGAAGCCGCGCTGGATCACCGGATTGTCGGAAGCCGGACGAAGGATGTCGTCCACCGGCCCGACCGGCGACGGGTTGTGCATTACGCGGCTGACGGTCTGGATCATGCCCATCGCTTCAATCCCATTCCAGCGCGCCTTTTTTCCACACGTACACGAAGCCAATGACCAGCAGAGCCAGGAACATGCCCATCTCGATCAGTGCGGTCACGCCGATCTTTTCGAACACCGTCGCCCACGGAAACAGGAACGCGATTTCCAGATCGAAGATGATGAAGAGGATCGCGATCAGGTAATAACGCACGTCGAA
>DAIOUL010000183.1:0-1857 GCA_036759545.1 Rhodanobacteraceae bacterium | reverse complement strand
ATGATCCGCGTGGACGGCGACGTGCGCCGCATCAACATCCCGGCGCTGGACCACAAGCAGGTGCACACGCTGGTGTACGACATCATGTCGGACAAGCAGCGCCGCGACTACGAGGAATTCCTGGAAGTCGATTTCTCGTTCGAGATTCCGGGCCTGGCGCGTTTTCGCGTCAATGCTTTCAACCAGAACCGTGGCGCAGCGGCCGTATTCCGCACCATTCCGGCCGAAGTCTGGACGCTCGAGGATCTCGGCGCTCCAAAGATTTTCAAGGAGCTGATCGACCAGCCGCAAGGTTTGATCCTGGTGACCGGCCCGACCGGTTCGGGCAAATCCACCACGCTGGCGGCGATGGTGGATCACGTCAACAAGAACGAATACGGCCACATCCTCACCATCGAGGACCCGATCGAATTCGTGCACACCGCGCAGAAGTGCCTGCTGAACCAGCGCGAGGTGCACCGCGACACGCACGGTTTCAACGAGGCGCTGCGCTCGGCGCTGCGTGAAGATCCGGACTACATCCTGGTCGGCGAGATGCGCGACATCGAAACCATTCGACTTGCGCTGACCGCCGCGGAAACGGGGCACTTGGTATTCGCGACGCTGCACACTTCATCCGCTGCAAAAACCATCGACCGCATCATCGACGTGTTCCCCGCCGGCGAAAAGCCGATGGTGCGTTCGATGTTGTCCGAATCTCTGCGCGCGGTGATTTCGCAGACGCTGCTGAAGAAGGTCGGCGGCGGCCGTATCGCCGCGCACGAAATCATGGTCGGCATCCCCGCGATCAGAAACCTGATCCGCGAGGACAAGGTCGCGCAGATGTATTCGTCGATCCAGACTGGCCAGCAGTACGGCATGCAGACCCTCGACCAATGCCTGCAGGACCTGGTGCGGCGCGGCCTGGTCACTCGTCAGGAAGCGATCGGACGGGCGAAGAGCAAGGAGATATTCAAGTGACCACAGGATGTGGTCATCCCGTGCAGGCCATGGATGGCCGATGACACGGGATCCAGTGTCTTGCTTCTCCTGCGAGAAAGCAAAGGCGCTGGATTCCCGCTTTCGCGGGAATGACGATTCAAATTGGAACGTGGCGAAGACACAAATGAACCCACGCCTCACCCTCGCGCTCGGCAAAGCCTGCGTGGCAGGTGCGGCGGTGGTGTTCGTGATCGGCGTACTGGAAGCGCTCGTTTTGTCGGTGATCGGATCGCGTTCTTGGGATCTGGCGGGCGGCCGCACGGTGTCGTTGAATTTTCTGAAGGGATTCGCCTTGTATGTCACGCCGGGCGAATACTGGTTGTTCATCGGTACGCTCGGTATCGCGGTCGTGCTGTTCCTGCTGGGCGTGTTGTGTTACGCCCGCGTACGGCGCGCGGCGAGCGGAGTGACCGAAGTGCGGGACGAACAGGATTGAAGCGGGCAGAATTGAAACGGGCAGGTGCAATTGGCGCGAGGCGATAATCGCCGCCGCGCGATGCCGCCGAGGCGGCGTGATCTGATTACGAGGGCCGCGTGCGGCCGGGGGTTGTGTCATGAGCAGTGTGGATTTTTCCTCGTTCCTGAAACTGATGGTGCACAAGAAGGCGTCGGACCTGTTCATCACGGCCGGCGTGGCGCCTTCGATCAAGGTGCACGGGCGGATCGTGCCGATCACGCAGAGCCCGTTGTCGCCTCAGGAAGCGCGCGACATGGTATTGAACGTGATGACGCCCTCGCAACGCGAGGAATTCGAGAAGACGCACGAATGCCAGTTCGCGATCGGCGTGGCCGGTGTGGGCCGCTTCCGCGTGTCGTGCTTTTACCAGCGCAACTGCGTCGGCATGGTGCTGCGCCGGATCGAATCGAAGATCCCGA
>DAIOUL010000182.1:0-2141 GCA_036759545.1 Rhodanobacteraceae bacterium | reverse complement strand
ACCCGCGAGAAATCGCTGATCACGGGCAGGAAATCCTCGCCGATGCCTTCCACCATCCAGCTCGCCGATTTGGTGCTGAGTGTGCCCTCGTTAATGTATTGGGCAAGGATCGAACCGACCGGATCGGCCAGTATGAATTCTGTTTGCGGCGAGACTTTCTCGAAATAGCGGGACAAGCCGGTCATCGTGCCGGAAGAGCCGCAGCCGAACACGATCGCATCCACGCGGCCGTCCATCTGCTCGAAGATCTCCGGGCCCGTGGTGGCCTCGTGCGCGGCGGGATTGTCGGGATTGCCGAACTGGTTGATGAAATATGCGCCGGGCGTTTCGCGCGCGATGCGCTCGGCTAGATCCTGGTAGTACTCGGGGTGGCCCTTGGCCACATCCGAGCGCGTCAGCACGACTTCCGCGCCCATCGCCTTGAGATTGAAAATCTTCTCGCGGCTCATCTTGTCGGGCACGACCAGGATCAGCTTGTAGCCTTTCTGCTGCGCGACCAGCGCCAAGCCCAAACCGGTATTGCCGGCGGTGCCTTCGACCAGCGTGGCTCCCGGTTCGATTTTTCCGGCGCGTTCGGCGCCCTCGATCATCGACAGGCCGATGCGATCCTTGACCGATCCGCCCGGATTGGCGCTTTCCAGTTTCAGGAACAGCTCGGAGACGCCGGTATCCAGGCGGCGTGCACGCACCATCGGGGTGCGGCCGATCAGTTCGAGAACGCTGTCGACGATCATGCGATCAATGTGAATGAACGAACGCCACAGCGGGAACACAGCCGCTGCTGCAAGGTCCGGCATGATACCCGATGCGGGCGCCGCTCGGCCCTGCGCGATCGTTTGCCGCGCTGCTCGAAAGCTGTTTCAGCGACGCCGCACAAGGTCGCGCAGCGCGGACCGCCATCCCGACGAGTAGACCCGGTACCGTCCGTTGCGCGTTTCGGCCCAGACTTTTCCGGCCCGCGACCAGGCCATCCCGCCCACGCTTTGCCGTACGCGCAAGTGTTCCAGTTTCGCCGCTGCGAGATCGCGATACTCGAGTTTCGGCAAATCCATACGTTGCAGCCGCTCCAGCAGCACCTCACCGCGCGCAACCAGCGCATCGATCGTTGCGGCTCGGGGATTCAGCATGTCTCTCCACTTGTCGCGCAAGCTGCGTTCCGGCATGCCGATTTGATTTCCACCGTGCTGTCGGTAATCGATCAAGGCGGACTCGCTGCAATCGAAGCCGCCGCGGGCTGCAGCCATGATCGCGAGCCACTCGTCGTGTATCCATCCCGCCGGAAAAGGCAAAGCATCTTCGATCAGTGCACGTCGCAGCGCGACGGTTGCTCCCGTCGTGAGGCTGCGCCGCAACAGCACCTGGAAACCCTGGTTGTGATGAATCCTGTTCAATTCGTCCTTGGTAACCCTCAACACGTCGAACAGCGAGCGCTGCAGCACGGCGCCGGAGGCGTCCACGCGACGCGCGTCGCTGCACAGCAGCAGCAGCCCGGGCCGTCTTTCGAACTCCGCCAGCTGTGCAGCGAGTTTGTTCGGCTGCCACAGATCGTCCTGGTCACACAGGAACACCACGTCACCCGACGCAACCTGCAGCGCCGCCGCGAAATTCGAAACGTAGCCCAGGTTTTTCTCGTTGATGAAAATACGCGTCCTGATGCCACGCGACTCGGCTGCTCCGCGCAATTTTTTCAGCAACTCGGGCGTTCCGTCGGTCGAAACATCGTCGCGGATCACGATCTCGTCCGGCAGCCGCGATTGGGCCAGCAGGCTCTCCCACAATGCGGGCAGATACCTTGTGCCATTGAAGGTGCACAGTGCGACCGATGAGGACAGCGACATGGGCGGCATTGTCTGCGCCTCAGCCCGCGCTTCAAGTCCCGCGCCGGAAGCGAACGCAGATTTCGATTCGGTCCAGAACAAATCGGCCCGCATTTCGCGGGCCGATCGAAACAGGGAAATGGCGGATCAATGCGCCGTGGCGGCGTGTCGATCCCACATTCGGGTGAGTCGGTCTTTCAGATGCAGTTTTTCGCGCTTCATGCCTGCCAGGGATGTGTCATCCAGCGGCAACACGCCGAGTTCCGCGTCGCGAACCTTGCTGTCCAGTTCCTGATGATGCTGATAGAGGCGGCGGAACTCGGG
>DAIOUL010000181.1:0-2173 GCA_036759545.1 Rhodanobacteraceae bacterium | reverse complement strand
ATGGTGGGCGCGACAGGGATCGAACCTGTGACACCTGCCGTGTGAAGGCAGTGCTCTACCGCTGAGCTACGCGCCCACGCGCAGCCGCGAAAGTCTAAGCGCCCGTGCCAGCCGGGTCAATGCGAAAACGGACGCGACGACTGCGCTCGGGCGCGGCATTCTACAATCGCGCTTCCCGCGCCGCTGGAACGCACCATGGAACATATCCTGCACGCCTTGTGCGATTTCCAGATCACGCCGTGGAAGCTGGTCGGCTTCATCGGCACGTTTACCTTCACGGCGCGCTGGTTCGTGCAGCTCTACGCCACCAAGAAGCAGAAGAAGGTGGTGATGCCGATGGCCTTCTGGTACCTGTCGGTGTTCGGCAGCGTGCTGCTGCTGGCCTATTTCATCTTCGGCAAGAACGATTCGGTCGGCATCGTTTCGAATTTCTTTCCGTTGTTCGTGTCGCTGTACAACGTCAGCGTGCATTTGCGGCACAACAAGCCGGAAACCGTTGCACCGGGAGGTTCCGAGGAAAACTGAAACGCAGCGCGCGTCACTCCGGATCGTAGTCGAGATTCGAAGCCAGCCAGCGCTCGGCCTCGCTGATGCTCCAGCCCTTGCGCCGCGCGTAATCCGCGACCTGTTCCTTGCTCACGCGGCCGACCACGAAATATTGGCTGCGTGGATGCGCGAAGTACCAGCCAGAAACCGAAGCCGCAGGATACATCGCCATGCCTTCGGTCAATTCGATGCCGGCATTTTTCGTCGCATCCAGCAACGCAAACAGCGTGCGCTTTTCGGTGTGGTCGGGGCAGGCGGGATAGCCGGGCGCCGGACGGATGCCGCGATATTTCTCCGCGATCAGCGCATCGTTGTCGAGCGATTCGTCGCTGGCATAACCCCAGAATTCCTTGCGCACGCGGGCGTGCATGTGTTCGGCAAGAGCTTCGGCCAGACGATCCGCCAGCGCCTTCAGCAGGATCGCCGAATAGTCGTCGTGCTCGGCGCGGAATCGCTCCAGATGTTTTTCGATGCCGAGTCCCGCGGTGACGGCGAAACCGCCGATCCAGTCCTGCTTGCCGGATTCCTTCGGCGCGACGAAATCGGCGAGGCAAAAATCCGGACGCTCCGCGGGCTTGTCGGCTTGCTGGCGAAGGTGGTGAGCCACAGCGCGCGCTTTGAAGCCCTCCCCTTCAAGGAGAAGGTTTGGACGGGGATGGTTTTGTCCGGTGACATCAGCACCATCCCCACTCCGCGTTGCTAAGCTCGGCTTCCTGCCTCGCCAAGCAACCCCGCCCTCCGCATCCTGCTTCGGGCGCTCGTCGACGTACGAGCCTGCGGCTCGTAAACGCGCCGATTCGCCCCCTTGAAGGAGAGGGAGTTTGTCCTCGCCGTGCTGAGAGAGATAAATCTCGACATCATCTCCCACCGAATTCGCCGGCCACAGCCCGATCACGGCGCGCGCGGTCAGCCACTTCTCTGTGATCAATTTGTCCAGCATCGCCTGCGCGTCGCCGAACAATTCCCGCGCCTGCGCGCCGACGACCGCATCATCGAAGATCGCCGGATAGTGGCCCGACAATTCCCACGCGGAAAAGAATGGCGTCCAGTCGATGTAACCGCGCAATTCTCCGAGTGAATACTCGTCGAATACGGTGAGGCCCGGCTTGCGCGGCGCGGGCGGATCGTAATTCACCCAATCGCCGTCGAACTTCTGCGCGCGTGCGTGCTCGAGCGAAACCAGTTTCTTGCCGGGACCGCGATCCTTGTGGCGCTCGCGGATCTCCGCGTACTCGGCACGCACCTTCGCCAGAAACTCGTTCACCAGTTCCTTCGAAACCAGCGATTGCGCGACGCCGACCGCGCGCGAGGCGTCTTTCACCCACACCGTCGGCGACTTGTAGTTCGGTTCGATTTTCAGCGCAGTGTGCGCGCGCGAGGTGGTGGCGCCGCCGATCAGCAGCGGAATGCGGAAATCCTGCCGCTGCATTTCTTTGGCGACGTGCGCCATCTCTTCCAGCGACGGCGTGATCAGGCCGGACACGCCGATCATGTCCGCGTTCTGCTCGCGCGCGGCGTCGAGGATCTTCTGCGCCGGCACCATCACGCCGAGATCGACCACTTCGAAGTTGTTGCAGGCGAGCACCACGCCGACGATGTTCTTGCCGATGTCGTGCACGTCGCCCTT
>DAIOUL010000180.1:0-2252 GCA_036759545.1 Rhodanobacteraceae bacterium | reverse complement strand
GATTGCGGTACGAGTCGAGCAGCATGCGGTCGGCTTCCGATTCGATCGCCTGCAGTCTTTCCTGCATCTCCTTCATCGCGTTGATGCGCAGACCGTTGCGCAGTTCTCCGACCATCTGCGCCACCGCGTCGGTGGCGCGCATCAGCAACGCCGCGCGCGAAGCGAAATCGACATCCTGCAGGCGGTCGGACACGATCGCGTAGCGGTCGGCGAATTTCTGGATGGTCTTGGGGATGCGGTACAACGCCGAGGACATCGCCTCGATGTCCTCACGATCCAGCGCGGTGACGAAAGTGTTGACCAGCGCCTCGCTGATTTGTGCGGCGAGCTGCTTCTCGCGCCGGCGCGCGGCACGAAAACCGTCCAGCGGCGCCCCGCCGCGATGCTCCAGCAGCGATTGCAGCGCGCTCGCGCCGTCGCGCGCGGCCTGCGCGCTGGCCTCCAGCAGGCCGTAGAACTTGTCGCCTTTGCCGAACATCGTCTGCAGCGAGAACATGATCGACTCCGTTTGAGGCGGCGCAGATTATTTCGACGATGTTACACGAGCGTGACAGCGCGCCGCACGAGGTACGTGGCGGGCTTGCTACACTCCCGCACATGGACGACCTCGCTCGCCTTGGGCCATGCTGACCGAGTTGGGGCTGGTGTTGCTGCTGGCGCTGTGCAACGCCTTCTTCGCCCTCTCCGAAATCGCCCTGATCGCCTCGCGCAAGAGCCGCCTGAAACACATGGCGCGCGCTAGCGCGCAGGCGAAGATCGCCTTGCGGCTCGCGGAACACCCGGAGCGTTTTCTCTCCACCGTGCAAGTCGGCATCACCTTGATCACGCTGATCACCGGCGCCGCCACCGGCACCGCGGTCAGCGACGATATCCGCACCTGGCTGCTGCATTTCGATCTGCCGGGTCTGGCGACCTACTCGACCGCGATCGGACTGGCCATCGGGTTCATCATCGTCACCACCATCAACATCACGGTCGGCGAACTGGTGCCAAAGCGCGCGGCGCTGGCTGGGCCCGAACGCATCGCCTGCGTGATCGCCACGCCGATGCTCGCGCTGTCGTGGCTGACCGCGCCGTTCGTGTGGGTGTTGAACCGCTTGAGCGGATTCGCGCTCGCGCTGCTGCGCCTGAACCGCGCGCGGCGCGAAAAGATCACCGAAGAGGAAATCCGCCTGCTGGTCGCCGAAGGCACCGAACAAGGCGTGCTCGATCCGGACGAACGCAACATGGTCAACCGCGTGCTGCGGCTGGGCGATCGCAGCGTGGATTCGGTGATGACGCCGCGCCCGCGTATCGCCTGGCTGGATGCCGCCGCGCCGCTTGCGGAAAATCTCGCCGTCTTGCGAGCCACGCCGTTCTCGCGTTATCCGGTGTATCGCGGCGGCGAGGATGAAGTGGTCGGCGTGCTGGAAGTGAAACGGCTGCTGCAGGGCATGTCCGTCGAAACGCGCCTGCCCGAGCTGTTCAAGAAACTGGCGAAGCCGCTGTTCGTGCCCGGCACCGCGCGCGCATTGGACCTGCTGGAAGAATTCCGCGATGCGGAAACACAATTCGCGCTGGTGGTGGATGAATACGGCGGCATCGAAGGGCTGGTGACGCTCAATGATCTCTTGAGCGCGGTGGTCGGGCGCGCCACGCCCGCGGAGGGCGAAGCCCCGCGCGGCGCGCCGGTGGTGCGCCGCGACGACGGCAGCCTGCTGGTGGATGGATCCGTTTCCACCGACGACCTGCGCGAGCTGGTGCAACGGCTGGAATTGCCGAACGAAGACGACGGCGATTTCCGCACCGTGGCCGGGATGATGATGGCCGCTTTCGGCCGCATCCCCGAAGCGGGCGAGGCATTCGAGTGGCGAGGACTGCGCTTCGAGGTCGTCGACCTCGACGGCGCGCGCATCGACAAGGTACTGGTGACCCCCATTGCCGATCGTGGATACGAGGAGGCCGGCGTCGATGACGGATAAAGTGCGGGGGAATTGAGCCGAGCCCGTGCGCTTTGAACGAAAGACACCTCCGGCAGCGGATGCTGCCGGAGGTGTGCGTACGACGTTACATTGATGTTTGGCCAGGCCGGACTACTTGACCGGCAAGCTCGAGGATTGTCCCGGACGCCTGCTCTGTATCGCGGCGGGGGCACTGAAGTGCCAGGTTCCCGTCAGGAAGAGGCATTCCGTCCCGGTTCCCGTGCAGTCGTAGTAGTTGGCCCAGGTGCCGTCAAACTTGAAAACGTACAGGACGAGAATCCCGTCCTCGAT
>DAIOUL010000179.1:0-2482 GCA_036759545.1 Rhodanobacteraceae bacterium | reverse complement strand
CGCGCCGGCTGGAATTCGAACCACGCCTGGTTGGCCGCGACCTTCAGCGTCTGCGCCCAGACCAGGCCTTCGCCGAATTCCTGGATCGATTGCCAGCCTTGCCAAGAGAATTCGTGGTTGTCCCACATCGCCACGAACGGAAAACGCGCGCGCGCATCCTGCAGATCCGGATTCAGCAGGTAGGCATGGTAGAGCTCGCGATAATCGTCGAGCGACGCCGGCACGTGGAAGCGGTTCTTGGCGACGACCTTTCCGCCCGTCGGGAATTTCACCGGGAAGGTGATGACGCGGTCGTAGCGGTGGCCGTCCTTGACCTGGTCCGGGTACTGCACGACTTCGTAGATGAAATCGCCCAGGTGCAGCACGAAGCCCAGTCTGTCCTCCGGCGCGGCGCGTTCGTCCTCCCAGATCATGCGGCGCCAGGCATTCAACGCGCCCTCGCAGATGTCCTGGCAACTGACGAACGCAAAGCGCGCCGGCCGCGGGTCGTCGCGTGTGGGTGCGGTAAGCGTGCGGCCGATCCGGCTGCCGTTGCCGTCTTTGTCGACGAAGCGATACCAGTATTCGCTGGCAGGTTTCAGGCCGGCCACCAGCACACGGCAGGTCCAGTCGGATTGCGCGAGGATGCGCACATTCGTCGTCGCGACCACGCGCGTGAATGCGGAGTCCTCCGCCACTTCGACCAACAGCGTGGCTTGCTTGCGCCCGTCCGCGTAAGGGCGCCGCGTCCACAGCAGCACGCTGTTTTCGTCCGGGTCGCCCGATGCGACGCCCTGCGGATACAGGTCGCGGCGTTCGCGCCAGCCGCTCGAAGATTCGCGGATGGGCGAGCAGCCAACGGCCAGGCCCGCGCCCAGCGCGGCTGCGAGTTTCAGGAATTTGCGGCGATCGAGGTCCGGCATGTCGTTCCCCTTTGCGCGGCGTGAGTGTTGGCGCGGTCGCGCCAAGCTAATGCGCGCCGGGGGCGCGCGAGCGTGCCGAAAGTCGGAGGGACTTCCGGGCCATGAGTGACGATAGATTTCCGCCAAATCGACGATGCGGTAGCATCGCGGATGTTGCGCAGGGGGGCGCCGATGGAAATCACGCAAAAGCGAGGGTCCGCAAAGACCCGCTATGTCTTCCACGATGACCGGCTGGAATACGCCTGGAATCACAGTTCCAGCAGCCGCACGTTCTCGGTGCCCTACATCGAAACCAGCCGCGACCGGCAGACACTTACGGAACGAAATACCTGGTTCCGGAATGCCGGTTTGTTCTGGATGGTCATCGGTCTGCTCTTCGTTGCGAGCTCGTGGTCGCGCGATCACGGCGCGAGCGGCTGGTTCTGGTTCGTGCTCGGTGCAGGTTGCTTTGCCTACTACCACTTCCATGTCGCGCGTTACGTGATCATCCCGAGCGACAAGGGCAACCTGCTGGTGATCGACGACGAAGACGGCAAGCGCATCGTCAACGAGATCGAAACTCGCCGCGCGAAGCAGTTCCGCGAGGAATACGATTTCTTCCCGCAGAACGACTCGCCGGAACTACTGCGCAAACGCTTCAACTGGCTGCACCGCGAGGGCGCGCTGAGCGACGAGGAGCTGAAGGCGCGCATGGAGAAGGTGGATGCGCTCGCGCAACCAGCGCCCATGGAGCAAACGGCACCGGGCGAAAGATTGCTCCATTGAGGTAGTCATGAAATCGATCGTGGCTTTCGTTCTCTTGCTTCTGATCTGCGGATGCGCTTGCGCCGCGACTACACGCGCACCGTCGCCCGCTTTCAAAATCATCGCCACCGATTCGGGCTTCGAAGCGCCGGCCACGCTGTCGGCCGGGCTTCGGCACATCGTCTTCGAGAACCATGGCTCGCAGATCCACGAAGCCATGCTGGTGAAACTGCCCGATGGCATGACGCCGGCCGCGTACGTGGAGCAGGTCAGGCACGGGCACCTCTTTCCGCAGGGTGCGCTCGACTATTCCGGGGCAGGGCTGACCTCGCCCGGCGAATCGGTCGAAATCTGGACGAAGGTGGATCCGGGGCGCTACATCCTGATCTGCTGGAACGGCAACCACGCGGGCACGGTGCCCGTGCATGCCTTCACGGTGCGCGCCGATGGTTCACCCGACGAAATCCCGCCGAGGGAAGATGCGGTGCTGAAGCTGGTGGATTTCCGTTTCGAACTGCAGGGCACTTTGAGGAGCGGCACGCGCGTGATCCGCGTGGAAACGCCCGGCCCCTCGATGCACGAAGTCGATATCTTCCGCCTGCGCGGCGACCACACCGCCGCGGACGTCAATCTCTGGCGCGAGCACGACGACAACGGAATGCCGACCGAAACTGCCGACGCGATGGGCGGACTGCTCGACAGCCACGACATCCGGCGCGTGAGCTGGCTGCGCCGCGACTTCCGGCCCGGCCGCTACCTGCTGCACTGCGAGATGCCGATGGACCAGGCCGTGACGGGCAAGCTCGAAGTGACCCACGCGGATGCCGGGATGATGC
>DAIOUL010000178.1:0-2550 GCA_036759545.1 Rhodanobacteraceae bacterium | reverse complement strand
GGCTGGATGATCGCGCCGCCGCGCGGCTCGGCCCGTCCGCTGTTTCTCCCATCCGGATGATCAAGGAGAGCCTCCAATGAAACCCCGTTCACGTGTGCTCGCGTTGGCCGTGGCATCGCTGTTCGCGGCGACGGCGTTGGCGCAGGAAGCCCCACCGCTCCCGCCTCCGCCACCTCCCGCACCCGCCCAATCAGCCATGCCGCCCGCACCGCCGCCCGCACAGCCGGCGCAACCGGTGCCGCCCGCCCCACCGGCCGCGCCCATGGCGCCGGCCGAACAGGCACAACCGATGGCGCAGCAGGGTTCGATGCCGGCGGCAGGCGGTTCGCTGACCGACGTGCACACGGCGCAGATCGGCCCCTCCATCACGGTGAATTCCGGCATGCCGCCGGGCGAGGACTACGGCCCGAAGCCGCCGTTCGACCAGTTGGACGCCAACCACGATGGCCGCATCACCCAGGACGAAGCCAAGAGCTATCTGCCGTTGTATAACGACTGGATCCACGTGGCCGGCCACGGCAGCAGCATTTCCAAATCGCAATACGCGCACTGGACGGACTGATCCGTACGCCACCGCGACGCTGGCACTCTTGACCAGGGATGGCGAGGGCTGGTGATGCGATGCTCAACGCACCGCATCACCAGCCGGGAATGAAAATCTTCGAATCGCGCATGGGCCTCTGCTCCCCGCTGCATCGATCAATGCAGGCGATCGTAGTTCACGATCGCGTTGAACAGCAGCGCATAACTGCCGATGGTCTCGCCGCGCCAGACGGGGTTGTTGGCGAACAGCAGCACGTTGCCCTTGCCATAGTGCGCATCGACCACCGCCGCGTGCTGCGCGATCGAGCCGCCGTTGTCCAGCAACCCTGAGATCAACAGCTCGTCCGAATCCGCCCAGCGCGCGATCACGTCCGGCTGCTGATCCTGCGGGATCAGGAACACGTTGTTGCGTTGCTGCTCGGCATTCAACGGCACGGCTTGCCACGGTTTGGCATCCGGCAATTGCGGAGGTGGTTGATAAGGACGGCCCTCGGGTACGTCGGCCTCGTCCGGCCCGCCACGCCCGGTCGGGCGTTTGTAGTCTTTCGCGCTGGTGAGGCCTCGATCACCGATCGTCTGATTGCTGACATCGAACGCCATGCCGTTCGAACTGTACAGCGCGAAGCTGTCGCCGTAACCGGTTGCGATCGCCGAATCCTTGTCCACCCGCTGCGCGCGCAGCACGCTGCCGACCACTCGCGCGTCCTTTGTCTCCGCAATCGACACCCCCGGCGCCAGGCCTTCATCGATCGCGAATTTCGCGGTGTCTTCGGAAGCGACCAGCAACCCGCCTTCGGCGACGAAACGTTTCAAGTTGGCCACGCCGCTTTCGCCCAGGCCTGGACGCATGTCGTCGGTGGAATCGATCACTCCGAGGTTGGGCGTCAGCGCGGTTTTCTTCCACGGCAGCGGATTGCCGTACATCGGCAAGCCATCGACGATCAATTGCGTGGTGGCATATCCGACCGGCCCGAACAGGATCACGTCGTACTTGGCGCGCAGGTTCGGATCGCGCGCGGCATCCTGGGTGCTGATGTATTTGTAAGGCACATGCAGCTTGTCCAGCGCCATCCGCCACCAGCCTTCCGTCTGCGTAGAAAGCCAGGTGTGCATCAGCGCGATGCGCGGCAGCTTGCCGCGCACGCCCAATGCGGCGAGATCGAACGCCGGCGAGGAAAAATCGGTGACGCGCTGCACCGGCACCTTCAGCACGGACCGATCATTGACACGCGCGACATCCACGTCGAACAGATCGCCGAACGACCAGCCGGTGTCGTCGTAGGGATGTTTCTGCGGATCGTCCGGCGCCCAGTACTGACGATCCAGCAATGTGTCGGCGATGCGCGAATAAGGCTGATCCATGCGCACGATGTAACTGCCCGCGGGATACGTGCGCGCCGCGGTTTGCTCTCGTGGTGGCGTGACCTCTTGGGCCTGCTCGTCCGACGAGGGTTTTGAAGTGCCGTTACGTTCCGGCACCTGCACCGTGAAGGGCGCAGCGGCTTTGCTGATCTCGACGTGCTGCTTCAGCAGCACGCGCAGCAATTGTACCTGCGCCCCTTTGTGCTTTTCGTCGGCAGGCAGAACGTAAGCGGCCGGGCCGGCCAATTGCGGTTTCTCGATCGAGCGTTTGGACTTCAGCCAAAAATTGTTGAGGAACTGCTGCCCGTTTTGCGCGAAGTAGTACAGCCCGGTGAGCAGTCCCGTCTGTTCGTAGTTGTTGTTGTCGCGCTGCGACCACAGCACTTTCGGCAAGGGTGGATTGGGCTTGTACCAGGTTCGCGCGTAGTCGTCCGGATCGAGAATTCGCTCCTGCGTGTCGGCGCCGCCATTGCCGAAGGTTTCATAGAGACGGCTGATGCCGTTGTGCATCGCCGCGATGAACATCAGATACCCCGGGCTCCAGGTATCGAAATCTCCGTGCGTGAACACGCCTGGCATGCCGAACTTCGTCATCTGCTCGACGTTGTTCCAGCCGATCTGCTGCCACTCACCTGTCAGGATCGG
>DAIOUL010000177.1:0-2590 GCA_036759545.1 Rhodanobacteraceae bacterium | reverse complement strand
TGCGCACGTTGTTCCACTTGGCCAGCGACACCTGCGTCGGATGCAGCTTGCCGGCATCCTTCAAACGGCCCAGTTGCAGGGACAGCAGTTGCGCGCAGGTGATGCGGCGCGCCATGTCGGCCAGTTTCAACTGCACCGCCTGCGTGCCGGCCACGGGTTTGCCGAACAGCATTCTTTCCTTCGAATATTCCAGCGCCTCGCGGAAACACGCGATCGCCGCACCGATCGGCCCCCAAGTGATGCCATAGCGCGCCTGACTCAAACACGACAGTGGGCCCTTGAGGCCTTTCACGTTCTGCAACCGGTTGGCCTCGGGCACACGCACGTTGTCGAAGAACAGTGCGGACGTGACCGATGCGCGCAGACTCATCTTGTGCTTGATTTCCTGCGCGCTGAAACCTGGCATGCCCTTCTCGACGAGGAATCCATTGATGCCGTCTTCCGTTTGCGCCCACACGATCGCCACGTCGGCAAGATTGCCGTTGGTGATCCACATCTTGCCGCCGTTGATCAGCCAGTCGCCGCCGTCTTTCTTGGCATTCGTTTTCATGTTGGCGGGATCGGAACCGCCCTGCGGCTCGGTCAGACCGAAGCAACCGATCATCTCGCCTTTGGCCATCGGCGGCAGCCAACGTTTTTTCTGTTCTTCCGTGCCGAACGCGAAGATCGGATACATGCACAACGAGGTTTGCACCGAGACGAAACTGCGTATGCCCGAATCGCCGCGTTCGAGCTCCTGGCAAATGAGGCCGTAGCTGACGCCGTTCATGCCGGCGCAGCCGTATTCTTCCGGGAAGTAGCTGCCGAGCAAGCCGAGATTGGCCAGTTCGCCGATCAACTCCTTCGGGAACACCGCCTTGTCGAAGCATTCGCCGATGATCGGCAGCACGCGCTCATCCACGAAGCGCGCGACGGTGTCCTGCACCATGCGTTCTTCGTCGCTCAACAGCGAACGCACGTCGTAGAGATCGAAGGGATCGAGGGCGGCGGCCATGCTGGGTTCCGGACGGAGGCAAGCCCGCTATTGTAGCCGCAGCGCATGGGCTGCCGCGCCAAGCCGGTTCCGATCGGGCTCCAGAGTCGCGGCGGCGGACCGGACATGGAAATCAGGTTCGAATATGTCCTGTATTGCCGCTAGCCTCGACGGCTGTTTGTCCACGGCGACGCGCGCATGGCTGTCCGAATCCGCTTCGCGATGCTGCTGTGCTGCACGCTGATTTGCAGCGTTGCATCGGCGCATGCGCAAGTGGCGCCGGCCCGCCAGTCGACCGACGATGCCTGGTGGACGGGACCGATGCTGGCGAACTCCGCCGCCACCCTGCCACGCGGGCATTTCCTGATCGAGCCGTATTTCTACGACGTGAGGTCGCCGCCTACCGACGGATACGGCTCGCTGACCTACATCTTGTACGGCATCACCGATCGTTTCACCGCCGGCCTGACGCCGGTATTCGGTTTTACGAGCGTCGCGAACGGCCCGGACAGCAGCGGCATCGGCGTGGGCGATGTCAGCGTGCTGATGCAATATCGACTGACGAATTTTCCGGCCGAAAGTTCGCTGCCCACGATTTCTCTGCAATTGCAGGAAACATTTCCCACCGGCAAATACGACCGGCTCGGCGACCGGCCTGCCCAGGCTCAAGGCGGCGGCGCCTATGTCACGACGCTCGCGCTCAATACGCAGACCTGGTTCTGGTTGCCGAATGGCCGCATCCTGCGCATGCGTTTCAACGTGTCGCAATCATTTGCGAAAACCGCGCACGTCGAAGGCGTCAGCGTGTTTGGCACGGACGAGGATTTCCTCGGCGATGCGCGCCCCGGCAACGCCACGTCGGTCGATGCCGCCTGGGAATACAGCCTGACGCGCAACTGGGTGCTGGCGCTGGATCTCACCTGGCGGCATGCGCGCGGCACGCAAGTGGTCGGTTATGAATCATCCGATGGAACTGCCGTGCACATCGATTCAGGATCGAGCACGGCGTTCGGCTTTGCCCCGGCTATCGAATACAACTTCAATGCGAATGTCGGTTTGTTGTTCGGTGTGCGGGTGATTCCCGGCGGCCATGGCACCACGCGTTCGGTGACGCCTGCGCTGGCGTTGAACATCGTGCACTAAGTAGCCCGATGAAGCCGCGCAGCGGCGGAATCCGGGCCGGTTCGCGGCAACTCCCGGATTCCGCTCCGCTTCATCCGGGCTACACACTATCGCTTCAGCGGTTGGCCACTCCATGCGGCACGTGGCCCGTCGCCACGTGCTTGCGCGCGGATTCCACGTTGATACGCGAATCGTCGAAGAAGATGTCGGCACCGAAAGCTTCCAGGAATGGGCCCTTGTCGCGCCCGCCGAGGAACAATGCTTCGTCGATGCGCACGCCCCAGGCGCGCAGCGTCAGGATCACCCGCTTGTGCGCGGGTGCCGAGCGCGCGGTAACCAGCGCGGTGCGGATCGGTGAATCCTCGGCCGGGAACGCGGCCTGCAGGCGGTGCAGCGCGGCGAGGAAACCGCGGAACGGTCCGCCGGAAAGCGGCTCGCTCCAGCGCTCGGATTCGTTGCGATAGAACGCGGCCACGCCCTGCTCCTGCGACACGC
>DAIOUL010000176.1:0-2739 GCA_036759545.1 Rhodanobacteraceae bacterium | reverse complement strand
GGACGCTCGCGATGCACCGCGTAAAAGCCTTCCGCTTCGCGTCGCGACAACTGTTTCATTTTCGCTGCAACGATTTTCAATCCGGCCTTCTCGAAGCGGGAGTAGATTTCACCGATCACGTTCTTTGCCACGGCATCGGGTTTGACAATGGAAAGGGTGCGCTCGAGCGCCATGCGATCCTCAGCGTTGAGTGGTGGGCGACGTTCGTGAGCCCCTGTCGCGTTCCCCTGTCGTCCCGGCGCAGGGTAAAGCCAAACATTCGGCCAAATGCAGAGTTAGCTCACAAAATACCCGTTGATTCTAGAGCATGTATCGCCGTGATGACACCCCGCCGGAAGGTTTGACCAAGGTGACGCCGCCGCCTAGACTTCAAACGATTGTTTGAAGTGTGGCTCCAATGCCCGACGCACGGTTCTCCACCAAGCAGCGCATCCTGGGGGCCGCCGAGGACCTGTTCGCCCGGCGCGGCTTCGCCGGGGCTTCGCTGCGGCAGGTCACCGCGGCGGCCAAGGTCAACCTGGCCGCCGTCAACTATCACTTCGGCTCCAAGGACCGGCTGATCGAGGAAGTGTTCCGGCGCCGCCTGGACGAATTGAACGCGGGCCGGCTGCGGGCACTGAAGCGTGCTCTGGCGCAACCGCAGCCCACGCTGGAAGGTGTGCTGGCGGCCTTCATCAAACCCGCGCTGGAACTCTCGCTGGACCGCGAAGGCGGCTCGGCTTTCGTGCGCGTGCTCGCGCGGGCCTACGCGGAACACAACGAGCGCCTGCGCAAATTCCTCTCGGACAACTACGGCCACGTGCTGAAGGAGTTCGCCGCCGCCTTTGGCCGCCAATTGCCGCAACTGGACAAGGAAGAGTTGTACTGGCGGCTGGATATCGTGGCGGGCGCCCTCACCTACGCCATGGCGGACTTCGGCGTGATCAAGCGCCGCAGCGGTCAGTCCGAACGCGAATTCCGCGAGCGCGCAGCCGAACACCTGATCCGCTTCGCGGCGGCGGGGATGAGAGAAGGAAGTGAGCGGTGAATGGTGAGCGGTGAGCGGAAGGGCGGCGCTTCGCTTTTCCCACTCACCGCTGACCGCTTACCGCTCATCGGCGGTACGAACACTGGGAATGACACATCAATGACCGAAAAACTCCTGATCCGCAAAGCCGCCGTGCTGGGTGCCGGCGTGATGGGTGCGCAGATCGCTGCGCATCTCACCAATGCCTCCGTCGAAACCGTGCTGTTCGACCTCGCCGCGAAAGACGGCCCGAAGAACGGCATCGCGACCAAGGCGATCGCCAATCTCGCCAAGCTTTCTCCGGCACCCCTGGCACTGAAATCGCTGGGCGCCTCGATCATTCCCGCGGACTATGACGAGAACCTGGACGCATTAAAAGATTGCGATCTGGTGATCGAAGCCATCGCAGAGCGGATGGACTGGAAACTCGATCTCTACAAGCGCATCGCGCCGCATCTGAGTGAGCGCGCGATCCTCGCATCGAACACGTCGGGTCTTTCGATCGATACGCTGGCCGAAGCACTGCCGGAAAACCTGCGCACACGTTTTTGCGGCGTGCACTTCTTCAATCCGCCGCGCTACATGCACCTGGTGGAGCTGATTCCGGGCAAGTCCACCGATCCCGCTGTGCTTCAGGCCCTAGAAGCGTTTCTCGTCACCGCTCTCGGCAAGGGCGTGGTGTACGCGAAAGACACGCCCAACTTCATCGGCAACCGCATCGGCGTGTTCTCGATGCTGGCGGCGATGCATCACACCGTGCAATTCGGGCTCGGCTTCGACACGGTGGACGCGCTGACAGGCCCCGCGATCGGCCGGCCGAAGTCGGCGACCTACCGTACCGCCGACGTGGTCGGCCTGGACACCATGGCGCACGTCATCAAGACCATGGCCGACACCTTGCCGGATGATCCCTGGCAAGCGCATTTCAAATCGCCGCCGTGGCTGACGGCCCTGATCGAGAAAGGGGCGCTGGGACAGAAGACCGGTGCGGGCGTGTACCGCAAGGCCGGCAAGGAGATTCTCGTTCTCGATTTGCAGAAACAGGGTTATCAGCCTTCCGAGCAGAAGGCTTCGGAAGAAGCCAGCGCGATCCTCGCCATCAAGAATCCGGCCGAGCAATTCGCCAAGCTGCGCGCAAGCAACGACAGCCAAGCACAATTCCTGTGGGCGAGTTTCCGCGACCTGTTCCATTACAGCGCCTATCACCTGGCCGAGATCGCGGATACCGCGCGAGACGTGGATTTTGCGATCCGCTGGGGCTACGGCTGGAAGCTCGGGCCGTTCGAAACCTGGCAGGTCGCGAACTGGCAGCAGATCGCGCACTGGATTGATGAGGACATCAAGGCCGGCAAGGCGATGAGCGACGCGCCGCTGCCGGCGTGGGTGACGGATGGCCGCAAAGGCGTTTATACGTCCGAAGGCGCGTATTCGCCGCGCGAGAACAAGGCCCTGCCCCGCTCCACCGCGCCGGTCTATCGCCGACAATTATTTCCCGATCCGCTGATCGGCGAGAAGTTCGATCAAGGCAAAACCGTCTGGGAGAACGACGGCGTGCGGCTGTGGACCCTGGGCGACGACGACGTCGGCATCGCCTCGTTCAAGACCAAGATGAACACGGTCAACGACGCGGTGCTGGATGGCTTGCAACGCGCGGTCGAGGAAAGCGAACGTCAGCTCAAGGCGATGGTGATCTGGCAGGCCAGCGACAAGGCCTTTTCCGCCGGCGCCGATCT
>DAIOUL010000175.1:0-2744 GCA_036759545.1 Rhodanobacteraceae bacterium | reverse complement strand
CAGTGCGGCCTGCCCAAGAAGATGGCGCTGGAACTGTTCAAGCCCTTCATCTTCTCCAAGCTGCAACGCCGCGGGCTGGCGACGACGATCAAGGCGGCGAAAAAGCTGGTCGAACGCGAAGAAGCCGAAGTCTGGGATATTCTCGAAGAAGTCATTCGCGAACATCCGGTGCTGTTGAACCGCGCGCCGACCCTGCATCGCCTCGGCATCCAGGCGTTCGAGCCGGTGCTGATCGAAGGCAAGGCGATCCAGTTGCATCCGCTGGTCTGCACCGCGTTCAACGCCGACTTCGACGGCGACCAGATGGCCGTGCACGTGCCGCTGTCGATCGAGGCGCAGCTGGAAGCGCGCGCGCTGATGATGTCGTCCAACAACATCCTCTCGCCCGCCAACGGCGAGCCGATCATCGTGCCCACTCAGGACGTGGTGCTGGGTTTGTATTACATGACCCGAGAGCTGATCGGCGCCAAGGGCGAGGGCATGGCGTTCTCGGATATTTCCGAGGTGCGCCGCGCCTACGACAACCGCGCGGTGGAACTGCATGCGAAGGTGAAGGTGCGCATCCGCGAAATGGCAAAGGACGCCGCCGGCGAATTGATCGGCAAGACGTCACTGGTGGACACCACCGTGGGACGGGCACTGCTGGCCGAAATTCTGCCCGAGGGCTTGCCGTTCGCGCGCATCAATACGGAACTCACCAAGAAGGCCATCTCGCGCCTGATCAACGCCTGCTACCGCGAACTCGGCCTGAAGGAAACCGTGGTGTTCGCCGACAAGCTGATGTACACCGGTTTCCGTTTTGCCACCCGCGCGGGAATCTCGATCGGCATTGACGACATGAAGATTCCCGGCGAGAAGAAAGCGATTCTGGAAGAAGCCGAGAAGGAAGTCGTCGAAATCCAGGAGCAGTTCCAGTCGGGGCTGGTCACCGCGGGCGAGCGCTACAACAAAGTCGTCGACATCTGGTCGCGCACCAACGAGCAGATCGCCAAGGCGATGATCGAAGGCATCGGCACGCAGAAGGCGAAAGCCGCCGACGGCAAGACGGTCGACGAGAAGTCGATGAACTCGATCTACATCATGGCCGACTCGGGCGCGCGCGGTTCCGCGGCGCAGATCCGCCAGCTCGCCGGTATGCGCGGCCTGATGGCGAAACCTGATGGCTCGATCATCGAGACGCCGATCAAGGCCAACTTCCGCGAAGGCCTGGATGTGTTGCAGTACTTCATCTCCACTCACGGCGCTCGCAAGGGTCTGGCCGATACCGCATTGAAGACCGCGAACTCGGGTTACCTGACGCGGCGTCTGGTGGACGTGGCGCAGGACGTGGTCGTCACCGAGCCCGATTGCGGTACGGAGAACGGGCTCACCATGCAGCCGATCGTGGAAGGCGGCGACGTGGTCGAGCCGCTGCGCGAGCGTGTGCTGGGCCGCGTGGTGGTCGAGGACGTGTACGCACCGGGCGAGGACGACAAGCCGATCGTCACGCGCAATACGCTGTTGAACGAAGCGATGGTGGACAAGCTGGACGCGGCCGGCGTGCAGAGCGTCAAGGTGCGTTCGCCGATCACCTGCGATGCGCAGTTCGGCGTTTGCGCACTGTGCTACGGCCGCGACCTGGCGCGCGGACATCTCGTCAACATCGGCGAGGCGGTCGGCGTGATCGCCGCGCAGTCGATCGGCGAACCGGGCACGCAGCTCACCATGCGGACCTTCCACATCGGCGGCGCGGCGTCGCGTGCGGCGGCGGTGGACAGCGTGGTGGTGAAAACCACCGGCAATCTGAAGTTCAACAACTTGAAGACCGTGCAGCACGGCCAAGGGCATCTGGTAGCGGTATCGCGTTCGGGCGA
This sequence comes from Rhodanobacteraceae bacterium, assembly GCA_036759545.1. Taxonomy (GTDB): domain Bacteria; phylum Pseudomonadota; class Gammaproteobacteria; order Xanthomonadales; family Rhodanobacteraceae; genus 66-474. The sequence continues at coordinate 891 of DAIOUL010000175.1, read as the reverse complement.
AGTCAGCGTGATCGACGCGCACGGCCGCGAGCGCGAGCGCTACAAGGTGCCTTACGGCGCGACGATTTCCGTCAAGGACGGCGCCGAGGTCAAGGCGGGACAAACCGTCGCGAACTGGGATCCGCATACGCATCCGATCGTGTCGGAAGTGGCCGGCCGCGTGCGCTTCATCGACTTCGTCGACGGCATCACCGTGCAGGCGCAGACCGACGAACTCACCGGCCTGGAATCGGCGGTGGTCACCGATCCGAAACGCCGCGGCACCAGCGCCAAGGATCTGCGTCCGACCGTGCGTCTGGAAGACAAGAAGGGCAACGAACTGAAATTGCCCGGCACCGACATTCCCGCGCAGTATTACCTGCCGGCCGGCGCGATCGTGTCGATCCAGGACGGCGCGGAAGTGGGCGTGGGCGACGTGGTCGCGCGCATCCCGCAGGAAACCTCGAAGACCCGCGACATCACCGGCGGCCTGCCGCGCGTGGCGGATCTGTTCGAGGCGCGCAAGCCGAAGGAACCGGCGATCCTGGCCGAGCGTTCGGGCATCGTCAGCTTCGGCAAGGACACCAAGGGCAAGCAGCGCCTGATCATCAAGGATGCCGACGGAAATGAGCACGAGGAGCTGATTCCGAAGTGGCGTCACGTGATCGTGTTCGAAGGCGAGCACGTGGAGAAGGGCGAAACCGTGGTCGATGGCGAGCCCAATCCGCACGACATTCTCCGATTGCTCGGCGTCGAACCGCTGGCCGCGTACCTGGTCAAGGAAATCCAGGACGTGTATCGCCTGCAGGGCGTGAAGATCAACGACAAGCACATCGAGGCGATCATTCGCCAGATGTTGCGCAAGGCGGAGATCACCGAGCCCGGCGATACCACGTTCCTGCGCGGCGAACA
>DAIOUL010000174.1:0-2760 GCA_036759545.1 Rhodanobacteraceae bacterium | reverse complement strand
CGCAGACGCTGAAGGTCGCGGCCAACCAGGCGTGGTTCGAATTCCAGCCGGCGCGTGTTTCACCGAAGGGAAGCAGCCTTGAAGCTTTCGACGCGCCGCGCGTGGTGGATACGCCGGTGAAAGACTTCGACGAGGACGGCCTGGGGCAGGAACCCAACAATCTTGCCGCCATCGACAGCCTGATCGGCTATCGAAGCTTGCGGTGGGGACGGCACATCGATTTGATCCTCACCGATCAGCACAGCTTCCGCTCGCGCGATCCTTCCGATAGCGGTGAACTTGGTCCGCTGTTCGAAGGCGTGTCATTCCCCTTCTTTCCCGAAGCACTGGCGATGCAGGTCGACAGCGGCCGCGACTTCGCCGATGGCCATCCACCGGCGAAACTGGTGTTCGGCGAAAAATCAATCGCAAACTACCGCGCCGCCGAGCCCGCACAATCGATTCTGGGCGCGAAACAAAAGGCGTGGTTTCTGGAGCGCCTGCGCAGCGCGGATGCCACCTGGAAAATCTGGGGCAATTCGGAAGGCACGCCGGACTGGCGCGTCGATCCGCAAAACATGCCGGCATCGATGGGGAAATGGACCGACGGCTATGCCGTCCTGCCGAATGTCGACTGGGGCAGCACCTATCACGAGCGCGGCGAGATCTTCGATGCCGTGCGCGATGCCGGCATCACCGGGTTCGCGATCGTGTCCGGCGATCGCCACAGTTTCTGGGCGGGCTATGCCGCGAAAGCGTTGCCGCCCGCTGCGTTCGAGCCGGTGGGCCTCACCTTCGTCGGTGGGTCCATCTCGTCGGTCGGCATGCAGGAAGCCTACGAGTACGGGCCCAAGGACGATCCGTTTCGCCCGATGTTCATCTCCGACCGCGACGGCGCGCCACCGCAACCCACGATGAACCTGCTGCTGCACCACGGTGTGCGTTCCGCGCTGGAATACGCACACAGCGGCGATCTAGCGAAAGCACACGCGGTCAGCAATCCGGACGTCGCTCCGCATCTGGATTTCGTCGACATGGGCGGACACGGCTACGCCACCGTGCGCGTGGACGCGAGCACGATGACAACCGACTTCGTCTGCATCCCGCGTCCCATCCAGCGCAGCCCGCGCGAGGACGGCGGGCCGCTGCGCTATCGCGTGCGCTTCGAAACGCAGTTGTGGCGCGCAGGCGAACGACCGCGGATGCGGCAGACCGTGATGGAAGGAGACGTGGGGTTGTCGGCGTGAGTGCAGGGCGCAAATCGCATTCCGGCCATCGCCGGAATGAAACACAGCGTTGTGGCTCAAGCTGCGATTTGCTCGTAAGAGAACCCTGGAATGTCGGTGCGCTGACTCGCGTGTTCCATGGTCAACGCGCAGACGCGACCCTCCTCATCCACCTCAAGCAATGTGTTCTCGTCCAGATCACGTGTCTCGGCCGCGTGCACGGCACGAAATTCGATGTAGAGCGTGTCGGTATCCTGGAAATATTTGATCTTCATGGCGCGAAACCTCGATCAAAGAAAGCGTTGTGTATGGTCTCGCCATCGGACAGTAGCATGACCCGCAGATAGCGGCCATCCGCCTCGGGAATACGGGCCCAACAACGAATACGGCCGTCGGCTTGGACAAAACGCCTTTCCGGCCGAGCGATTGTGCGTTCGATCCACGCGTCGAGGATTGCGGCCCGGTCTGGCCGTTCGCGCGTCATCTGGAAATACCGCGTCGTTTTCATCGCGCGGCTCACATTCCAACAAGACAATCCGTCATGAAGTTTTATAAAGCGCCCAGCGCTCGAGGCGCTCGTGATGGGACTTGCCCCTGTCCGAGGCAACCAGTTCAATCGCGTCAACACGAAACCGAAACGGCTCTATGTTTCTCCGCTCCTTAGGAATGCCATCTGCATAACCGAGAGTGAGATGGGCCTCATGTTTGCCGCGGGAGGCAAAGATGCCTGCTCTACGTTGTGCGTCCGCGACCGCCGTACGCAAGCCTTTAAACATTTCCTGGCTTGCCACGTTGGCTACAGCAACAAATGCGCGATCTGCCCTTCCGAAGTGCGCGACAGAATCGAACACCATGTCGAAAGCTGGAAAGGAAAAGTAACGTTGGGCTTCTGCCAACGCCTCAGGCAGAGGCTGTCGCTTCTGCTTTGGCTTGCCGCATTCGACCACGCTGACGTGCAGGAGATTTGGCGGTCTCTTTTGAACCACCGCGGTTTCACGCTGGCAGATGCTTCGCTGCCAATCTACTAGTTGAAACAAATCGCACTTCGCCGGATAAATCGCAAAGAACGTCGGCCATAGATATGGAATGGCGTCAGGGCCTAGTGATTCCGGCCGCCAAGTCTCTGGAAAGAGCTCTCCGCTGCTCACCATTACATATTCCTTCTGTACTCACCGCCCACATCGTACAGCGCGTGGCTGATCTGCCCGAGGCTGTGCGTCTTCACCGCTTCCATCAGCGCGGCGAAGACGTTCCTGCGGTCGCGCGCGGTGTTCTGCAGGTAGGCCAGGCCGTGGCCGTCGTGCACCTGCGGCACGGGCGCGTCGGCGGAATCGGTGCCGTGGTCGTGCTGGGTTTCGCCTGACGGCGCGAAGGGATTGCGTGCGGCCTTGAAGGCCTGCACGTTGGTGATCTGCTGGGCCTTCTCTTCTTTCGTGCTGCGGATCAGTTCGATCTTCGTCGCGACTTCGCCGGCGTGTTCCTTCGGCAAATAAGTGTTGACGCCGATCAGCGGCAGCGAGCCGTCGTGCTTCTTGTGCTCGTAGTAGAGCGACTC
>DAIOUL010000173.1:0-2764 GCA_036759545.1 Rhodanobacteraceae bacterium | reverse complement strand
TACATCTACACCATGATCGGCGTGTCCAAGGTGGTCCCGCCCAAGCGCGAGATCATCAAGGACATTTCGCTGTCGTTCTTTCCCGGCGCGAAGATCGGGCTGCTCGGCTTGAACGGCGCGGGCAAATCCACGGTGCTGCGGATCATGGCCGGCGTGGACAACGAGTACAACGGCGAGGCGCGCCCTCAGCCGGGCATCCAGATCGGTTATCTGGCGCAGGAACCGCAGCTCGATCCGGACAAAACGGTGCGCGAATCGGTGGAGGAAGGCCTGTCGGAAATCCTCGATGCGCAGAAACGGCTGGATGAAGTGTATGCGGCCTACGCCGAGGAAGGCGCGGACTTCGACAAGCTCGCGGCCGAGCAGCAGCGGCTGGAGAACATCCTGGCCGCGGGCGATGCGCACACGGTCGAGCGGCAACTGGAAGTCGCGGCGGATGCGCTGCGCCTGCCGCCGTGGGACGCGAAGATCGCCACGCTTTCGGGCGGCGAGAAACGCCGCGTCGCACTGTGCCGTTTGCTGTTGTCGAAACCGGACATGTTGTTGCTGGACGAGCCGACCAACCATCTCGATGCCGAATCCGTGGAGTGGCTGGAGCACTTCCTACAGAACTTTCCCGGCACGGTCGTTGCCGTAACGCACGACCGCTACTTCCTCGACAACGCGGCCGAATGGATTCTGGAACTCGACCGCGGTCGCGGCATCCCGTGGAAGGGCAATTATTCCTCGTGGCTGGAGCAGAAAGACGAGCGCCTGAAGCAGGAAGCCTCATCCGAAAAGGCGCGGCAGAAGGCGATCCAGCGCGAACTGGAATGGGCGCGGCAGAACGCCAAGGGCGGCCGCAGCAAGGGCAAGGCGCGTCTGGCGCGCATCGAGGAATTGCAGTCGCAGGAATATCAGAAGCGCAACGAGACGAATGAAATTTTCATTCCGCCGGGCGAGCGACTCGGCGACAACGTGATCGAATTCAAGCACGTTTCCAAATTGTTCGGCGACCGGCTGCTGATCGACGATCTTTCTTTCAAGATCCCGCCCGGCGCGATTGTCGGCATCATCGGCCCCAACGGCGCGGGAAAATCCACGCTGTTCAAGATGATCATCGGTGCGGAAAAACCCGACAGCGGCGAAATCACCACCGGGCAGACGGTGAAACTCGCTTATGTGGATCAAAGCCGTGACAAGCTGGAGGGCAATCACAACGTCTTCCAGGAGGTGTCGGGCGGCTCGGACATCCTCAACATCAACGGCATCGAGATCCAGTCGCGCGCCTACATCGGCCGCTTCAACTTCAAGGGTCAGGACCAGCAAAAGCTGGTCGGCACATTGTCAGGCGGCGAACGCGGCCGTTTGCATCTGGCGAAAACGCTGTTGCAAGGCGGCAACGTGTTGCTGCTGGACGAACCATCCAACGATCTGGACATCGAAACGCTGCGCGCGCTGGAAGATGCGTTGCTGGAATTCCCCGGCTGCACGCTGGTGATCAGCCACGACCGCTGGTTCCTGGACCGCATCGCCACGCACATCCTCGCCTTCGAAGGCGATTCGCACGTTGAGTTCTTCCAGGGCAACTACCGCGAGTACGAGGAAGACAAGAAGCGCCGGCTGGGCGAGGAAGCCGCCGGACCGCACCGGATCCGCTACAAGAAACTGGCGTAAGCTCGATACGCCGTCAGCGGGAATCGACCGATGAATTGTCCGCTGTGCGACGCTCCGATGCAGCCGTTCGGCGAACTCCGCCTGCTCGGCAAATACGATGCGCGCTACCTGCGCTGCACGGATTGCGGCTATGTGCGCGTCGAGGATCCGCACTGGCTGGAAGAAGCGTATGCCACGCCGCTCTCCACCGACACCGGCCGCGTCACCCGCAACATCGAACTGGCCGATCGCGTCGGCCCGCTGATCGACCTGTGCTGGCCTCGGGCGCAGCGCTTTCTGGACTACGGCGGTGGCGACGGGCTGTTCGTGCGGCTGATGCGCGACCGCGGTTACGATTTCCGCTGGCACGATCCGTACAGCGCGCCGGTGTTCGCCGGCGTGCCGCGCGCGGACATGGATCAGACATTCGATGTCGCCACCGCATTCGAAGTGTTCGAGCACGCGCCCGATCCGGTCGCCTTCGTGTCCGATCTGCTCGCGCGCGCGCCGGTACTGATCTTCTCGACCGAACTGGTGCCGGAGACAGACAATCGCCCCGGTGAATGGCACTACTACGCGCCGGAGGACGGTCAGCACATCAGTTTTCTTACCAATCGCGGCCTGCAATGCCTCGCGCGGAAGCTGGGCGTCGATGCCGCGAGCGATGGACGTTGGCTGCACGTGCTGTCGCACCAGCGGGTGAGCGGCCGCGGGCTGCGTCTCCTCGCCAAGCCACGCTGGCGGCGCAAGGCGAAATGGCTGGCGCGGCGGCTGGGCGTGAAACGGCGCAGCTTGATTGCCAGCGATGCGGAGGCGATCGTTGCGGCAATGGCAGCGGACAAACCGGAGTCAGCAAGGCATGAGTGACATCGCGCAACGCCAGGCCGACCCGTCGCGCCGCCGTCTGCTGCAGGGGGCGGGCCTTTCCCTGCTCGCGCTCGCTTTCGGGCCCACGCGCGCCACTTTCGCCGCAGCATCGACATCGCGAGCCAAATCGCGGCTGATCCTGCTCGGCACCGCCGGCGGCCCCTCACCGAAGGTAGATCGTTCCGCACCGGCCAATGCGATCGTGGTGGGCGACGACATCTACGTCATCGATTGCGGCAACGGCGTGGCGCGGCAGATGGTG
>DAIOUL010000172.1:0-2765 GCA_036759545.1 Rhodanobacteraceae bacterium | reverse complement strand
TGCGCTCGGTGCCGCTGGATTGCTTCATGATCCAGCTCGTCGAGAACACGCCGTAAAGGATGGCCACGATCGCGCAGCCGATCGCGATCCACAAACCGTACTGTTCCAGCACCATCGGAAACCCCTTGTGGCTTCAGCCCGAGTCAGGCAACCGCGCGAGTATAGCGGCAAGAGTTAGGTAGCCAATATGGAGAGCCCCGACGAAGAACCGTCGGGGCTTGTCGCCGTAGTAGGGCAGATTTAGTTGCCGGTTCCGGGTTTCACGGCGTAGTCAAGTTTCGCCAAGGCAGCCTGCGCAGCTGTTTCATCCGCGATTTCAAGCTTCGGATGTCCGGCAACAAAGCCGAAAGTGATGGAACCCTTGACGTAATATGTTTTGCCCGCTTCGACGTTCAGAGTCACCTCACTGCTTGCTTCGGTCTTGGCGCTGTAGGTATGAGGTCCGGGTGTTGCATTTTCATAGAAATAGGTCCCGCTCTGCAGTGCGCCAATGACGGTTCCGTTGTCGCTGATATCGTAATGAATTGCCGCCCCCTTGAAGCTGCTCTCGCGATAGAAGTAGACCAGTCCCTTGTCGGCCTGTACGGTCGGCATCGGATGATCTTTCGAAACTTGCAGACCCGCGCAGCCGGTCGTCGCCACGCAAAAAGACATCAGCACGGCAAGCCGTGCAATCGATGAACGCATATGTTTCCCCTTGTATCGAAGTTGAGTTTGCCCCCGGGCGGCGCGACGATAAAACCAACTTCCCGATCCGCGCAAGCTACATGATGTGTTCCGGCAGCTCGCGCGGACGAAAGTATCCTGCCATTGCGATTTCCGCACTGAGCCAAAATGAAGGAAGATCGCCATGCCTTACTGCAAGCCCCTTCCCCGCATATGACACGGTGGTTCCATACAGTGCCCGTTTATCGCGATCGTTTCGGTTGCTAACCCCGTAATAGCGCAATCACCGAGTACCGATCCCGCACAGCCGTGTAGCCCGAATGGAGCGCAGCGGAATCCGGGAAAACTTCGCGATGCCGTCCCGGATTCCGCCGCTGCGCGGCTGCATCCGGGCTACGCCAACTGGGCGGGAACACTCCGGGATCCGCGCGGCGCGCAGCGAGCAGGAGTATGCTTCCGCCGCGATCGCGCGACGGCAGGAGCGCCTCATGTCACGTTGGAGCGTTGTTTACCGCGTTCTGCTCGCTGCGTTGTTGCCAGGCCTGTGCTTCGCGGGCCTGATCGGTGCCGGTCCCGCACGGGCGCAACCCGCAAGCCCACAACAGGTTGCGAACTTCCTCGGCACCTGGTGCGCTCAGGGCGATCCTGCCAAACAGACTTCGATCGCCAGCAACGGCCCGGGCAACGGCGTGTTCCTCACCCTGACCAACGAGCAAGGCGACAGCTCGCCCGGAAACCTGCAAGGAGCGAATCAGATCGTCGCACCGGGCTGGCAGTTCGTGGTCGGCACGTTGAGTCCCGACGGCAGCCAGATCAACTGGTCGAACGGCACGATGTGGGCGCGCTGTCCCAGCGGTGGAGGCGGCTGGCCAAGTGACCGGCCGCGCCTGACCGGCACGTGGTTCGCGAACGGAGATCGTTCGCGCGCATGCTCCATCCAGCAGACGCGCGGCAGTCTCGCCCTGCAGAACGAAGCAGGCCAGACCGCCAACGGTTCGTTCGTGCGCAAGCGCGATATCAGCACCAACTGGAACGGTACGATCATCAACGGCCACATCAGCCGCGACGGCAACCGCATCGACTGGGACAACGGCACGTTCTGGGTGCGCGACTTGGTGTATTCACAGTAGCGCTCTTCGCCCGCGGGTTTCTGTCAGAATCGCACGATGACCACGTCGAGCCTGGCCGCACGCCGCGCCGCCTTCCGCAAGTTGCACGAGAGCGGCTGTTTCGTGATTCCGAATCCCTGGGATACGGGTTCCGCACGGCTGTTGCAACACCTGGGCTTCAAGGCGCTGGCGACCACCAGTTCCGGTTTCGCTTGGTCGCGCGGCCGTCCGGACAATGCGATGGATTTGGACGCGGTGCTGGCACACTGCCGCGAGATCGTCGAGGCGGCCGATCTGCCGGTGAATGCCGATTTCGAGGACGGCCACGCGCGCGATCTGGATGGCCTGAAGAAGAACGTGCGCCGCTGCATCGAAACCGGTGTGGCGGGTTTGTCGATCGAGGATGCGACCGGCGATGCCTCGCAGCCGCTGTACGAATTCGATGAAGCGGTCGCGCGCATCCGCGCAGCGCGCGAGGCGATCGATGCGTCCGGCGAGAACGTGATGCTGATCGGGCGCGCCGAGTGTTTTCTCACAGGGCACGCCGATCCCTTGAACGAATCCTTGAAACGTCTGAAAGCCTACGCTGCGGCCGGCGCGGATTGCCTGTACGCACCCGGCGCACGCACGCCGGATCAGATCAGCGCGATCGTGCAGGCGGTCGCGCCCAAGCCGGTGAACGTGCTGATCGGCTCGCCAGGAAACTTCACGCTGGCCGATCTCGCCAAACTCGGGGTGCGGCGCGTCAGCGTCGGCAGTGCGCTGGCGGGCGCGGCGTGGGGCGGATTTCTGCGCGCCGCGCGCGAACTCGCCGAGGGTCGCTTCGACGGTTTCGCGAACAACGCCACGTACGCGGAACTCAACGGCTTGTTCGCAAAGTCCTGAGGCAGTACTAAAGTCACCGCGCAACCGGCGGGAGGTGCGCGATGGAACCCGACAACAGCGTCATCGTCGAAGCCTGGAACACCGTCCTCTACGACAAGTTCTGCC
>DAIOUL010000171.1:0-2814 GCA_036759545.1 Rhodanobacteraceae bacterium | reverse complement strand
GCCGGCAAGCTGCATCCGACGCAGGTGTCGCTGGCCAAGTGGAACAACGTGCGCATGGCGCTGGACATCGCGCGGGAGGCGCGCGACATCCTCGGCGGCGCCGGCATCACCACCGAGCATGCGCCCATCCGGCACGCGCTGAATCTGGAATCGGTGATCACCTACGAAGGCACGGAAACCGTGCACCAACTGGTGGTGGGCCGCGAAGTGACAGGCATCAACGCATTCTGATTGCCGACATTCAGCCGTACCGCGCAAAATGATGCGCGAATTTCTGCTGGAGGTTCTTTCGATGAAGTGTGTGACTCACACCACAGTGGCGTTTGCAATGATGTTGTTCGCCGGCGCCGTCGCTGCCGCGACGAATACGGATGCCGTGCGCCTGGCGATGGACTCGCTGCTGGTGGCCACCAGCAAGATGTCGGTTGTGAACGCAATGAACCAGAACGGCAAACCGCCATCCAGCAATGCCGAGGCGCACCTGGGCGCACCCAAGACCATGACCACCAACGAGATCAGGAGCATCGTGGTCGGCAATGGCGGCGTGATAAACATCTACCTCGCGCCCGTCACCGGCACCGATAACGGACTGGTGCAACTGGTGCCGAAAGTCGCGAAAGATCCCAAGGGCGGCAATGCGGTGGGATTCGTCTGCAGCAGCCCGAACATTCCGGATATCGCCAAAGCAGCATCGTCCTGCACTTATCAGCCACGGCACTGAGATGGCCGCCGCAACCGGCATGCCGCCGACCGTGGGCCCGGTGTTGGAAACGGCGCGGCTGATCCTGCGCGTTCCGCGCAGGGAAGATTTCGACCGATATGCGGAGTTGCTCGCGGACGAGCGCGCGGCTCGCTACATCGGTGGCCAGCTTTCGCGCGCGGCTGCGTGGCGGCGCTTCCTGCAGATGCCCGGCGCTTGGATGGTGCAAGGCTTCGCGATGTTTTCGGTGATCGACAAGGCAAACGGCCGCTGGCTCGGCCAGCTCGGCCCGTGGAAACCGGAAGGGTGGCCCGGCAACGAGATCGGCTGGTCCTTCCATCCGGACGCGTGGGGTCGCGGTTACGCCACCGAAGCCGCAGAAGCGGCGATCGACTGGGCGTTCGATGCGCTGGGCTGGACGAACGTGATCCACTGCATCGATCCCGCGAACGTGTCTTCGCAGCGGCTGGCGCAGCGACTCGGCTCGCGCAATCTCGGGCCGGTCCGCATGCCGCCGCCCTATGAAGAACTGGCGACCGATATGTGGGGCCAGTCGCGCGAAGAATGGCTCGCGCGCAGTTAGCTCCGGTTGCGACGTGAACACTTCGAAGACCGGCGCGCGGCGGCGAGTCGATGGCATCCTGCTGCTGGACAAGCCGCGAGGAATCAGTTCCAACCGCGCGTTGCAAATCGCCAAGCGGTTGTTCGGTGCGGACAAGGCCGGCCATACCGGCAGCCTCGATCCTTTGGCGACAGGCTTATTGCCGGTCTGCTTCGGCGAGGCGACCAAGATCGCCGGTTACCTGCTCGGTTCGCACAAGGCGTATCTCGCGGAATGCCGGCTGGGCAGTACCACCGACACAGACGACGCCGAAGGCACGATGCTGCGCGAGCGCGAAGCCCCGCTCCTCGACGACGCTTCGATCCGCTTGCAACTTGCTCAGTTCACCGGCCGCATTACGCAGGTTCCGCCGGTGTATTCCGCGCTGAAGCAGCAGGGCGTCGCCTTGTACAAGCGCGTCCGCCGTGGTGAGGAAGTTTCCGCACCGCCGCGCGAGGTAGAGATCCATCGGTTCGACTTGATCGAACGGCCCGGCAACGATCGCCTGCGCTTGCACGTGGAGTGCGGATCAGGCACTTACGTCAGAAGTCTCGTGCGCGATCTGGGCGAGGCGCTGGGCTGTGGCGCGCACCTGACCGCGCTGCGGCGGTTGTGGGTCGATCCGTTCAAGGCACCGCGGATGTTCACGCTGGAAGAGCTCGAATCGATCCGAGAAGGATCGGATTTCGCTGGCTTGGACGCTTGCCTGCTTCCGCTCGAAACGGGTTTGGCGGATTGGCCGATCCTTCCTGTTGACGAGAATGATCTGCACGCTCTGGCCCATGGCCGCCGCATCACAAGTGCAGCCGTGCCCGGCCGTTATCGTGTCCATGCCGCAAACGGTCGCCTTTTGGCGCTGGTCGAGGCGGAAGGCGGCGAAGTTCGCGTGCTGCGCGGTTTTTCGGCGTAGGGCGGGTACTGCCCGCCGTTTTCGGCAAAAATCTCACCGCAAACGGCGGACGATGCCTGACCTGCCGGTGAGCTTGTTGCCAAGCGCTTGTGCCGGTTAGAATATCTGGCTTCACCACGCGGCTCTCACGGCCGTTTACCCACCGCGGCGTCGGCTTGTGCAAGGGTTTTGTAATGCGCGTTGGAAAGTGCGCGCTCTCACGTCTGGCAAACTCCTTCCACAAGCCTCGCCGGTTGTTTTGCGATCGTCCTTGATCGCGGAGATCAAAAAGCGGACATCCATGTCCGCACTTTCAGTGGTCTTGCGATCATCCCTGATCGCAAAGATCAAAAAGCAGCCATCCATGGCTGCACTTTCAAAATTTCAGAGGCAAACAATGTCGCTCAACGCAGAACAAACCAGCAAGGTCATCGCCGACTATCGTCGCGCGCCGACCGACACCGGCTCACCGGAAGTGCAGATCGCGCTGCTGTCCGCGCGCATCGAACATCTCTCGCAGCATTTCACCAGCCATGCGAAGGATCATCATTCGCGCCGCGGGCTTTTGAAGATGGTGAACCAGCGTCGCCGCCTGCTGAACTATCTCAAGGCGAAGGATGCCGA
>DAIOUL010000170.1:0-2888 GCA_036759545.1 Rhodanobacteraceae bacterium | reverse complement strand
AATTCGTGGGCTTGCTAACGCCAAAGGCGCCGCCGCTGATCGGAGTGGACATCAGTTCGACGGCGGTCAAGCTGCTGCAACTGACACAAGCCGGCGCTCGCTACCGCGTGGAGCACTACGCCGTCGAGCCGCTGCCGCCCAACGCGGTCGTGGAAAAGAACATCGTCGAAGTCGAGGCGGTGGGCGACGCGATCCGCCGCGCGCTCGCGCGCACCGGCGCGCGCACCAAGTTCGCCTGCGCCGCAGTCGCGGGTTCCGCCGTGATCACCAAGATGATCCCGATGCCTGCGGATCTGAACGAAGATGACCTCGAGGGTCAGATCCAGGTCGAGGCCAACCAGTACATCCCGTATCCGATCGAGGAAGTCAGCCTCGATTTCGAAAAGCTCGGGGCGGTCAAGGACAACCCCGAAATGGTCAACGTGCTGTTGGCCGCGTCGCGCACCGAGAACGTGGACATGCGCGTGGCCGCGCTCGACCTGGGCGGACTCACCGCCAAGGTGATCGACGTTGAGGTGTTCGCGATGGAGAACGCCTTCAGGCTGATCGCCGATCAGTTGACCGTCTCGCGCGACGCGCTGATCGCGTTGATCGACGTCGGCGCGACCATGACCACTCTGTCCGTGCTGCGCAACCAGCGCACGATCTATTCGCGCGAGCAGGTCTTCGGCGGCAAGCAGCTCACCGACGAGGTGATGCGCCGCTACGGACTCTCCTATGAAGAGGCCGGCATGGCCAAGCGCCAGGGCGGGTTGCCGGAATCTTACGAGATCGAGGTGCTGGAGCCGTTCAAGGAAGCGATGGTGCAGCAGATCAGCCGCTTGCTGCAGTTCTTTTTTGCCGGCAGCGAGTACGGCAAGGTCGATCAGCTGGTGCTGGCCGGCGGCTGCGCCGCGATCACCGGCATCAGCGAAATGGTCGAGGAGCAGATCGGCGTGCCCTGCATAGTGGCCAATCCACTGGCCAGCATGTCGCTCTCGCCGCGCCTGCAGGCGCAAACGCTCGCGCAGGATGCACCCGCGCTGATGATCGCCTGCGGCCTGGCCCTGAGGAGTTTCGACTGATGGCCAGAATCAATCTCCTCCCCTGGCGCGCTGAACGGCGCGAGCAGCGCAAGCGCGAATTCTTCATGCAGCTCGGCATCGCGGCAGCGGCCGCGATTGTCGCGGTGATCCTGGCGGTGCTGTTCATGGACGCGCGAATCGCGTCGCAAAACGGCGACAACGATTACCTCAGCGGTGAAATCAGCCAGCTCGATTCCAAGATCGCCGAAATCAAGGATCTGCAGAAGACTAAATCGCAATTGCTGGCGCGCAAGCAGATCATCGAACAACTGCAGGAAAACCGTGCGCAGATGGTGCACCTCTTCGACGAACTGGTGAAAACCATTCCCGACGGTGCGCGCCTGACTTCGTTGAAGCAGAACGGCAATATTCTCACCCTGGATGGCGTGGCTCAATCCAACGCGACGGTCGCCGAGTACATGCGAAAAATCGAGGCCTCGCCGTGGCTGGGCTCAGCGGATCTGGTGAAGACCGAAAACAAGCACGGCGACAGCCGCACGCCCTACGAATTCGAACTGGTGGTGCACTTGGGCAAGCCCAAGTCCGGTGACGATACCTCGCCTACGTCGGGCGCGAGCGCTACCGCCTCCGCTGCAACTGCAGCCAGCAACGGGGGGACTGCGCAATGAAGCTGCTCGATGATCTGCGCAACCTGGACCGCAACAACATAGGTGGCTGGCCGCGATCAGTCAAAATGTTCTTTACGGTGCTTGTGATCGTGGTGATCCTTTTCATGGGCTGGTACTTCTTCGTCAGCCCGAAGCAGGACGACCTTGCCCAGGCGCAACAGAAGGAAGTGCAACTGAAGCAGGAGTTCTCGACCAAGCAGGCTGAGGTGGTAAATCTGCAGGCGCTGAAAACGCAGCTTGCGGAGATGAACGATCTGCTGCGGCAGATGTTGCGTCAGTTGCCAAGCAAGACGGAGATGCCGGCGTTGCTGGTGGACATCTCGCAGACGGCGTTGTCGGCCGGACTGGAAACAGAGCTGTTTCAGCCCGGTCCGGAACAGCCCAAGGAATTCTACGCCGAGCAACCGATCGCGATCCGCATGCAGGGCACCTATCACCAGTTCGGTACCTTCATCAGCGGTGTCGCTTCGCTGCCGCGTGTGGTGATTCTCACCATGCATGATGTTTCGCTGCATCCACAACAGCAGTCTGGGAGCAGCACCGCTCCGCCACCAGGGGGACAACTGGTGATGGAGGGCACAGTCAAGACGTATCGTTATCTGGGCGACGAAGAAACCGCGGCGGCGACCAGCAACAAGCCGGCGCAACCGACCTCGGCATCGACCTCGGGAGGGCAATGAGCATGCGCGCATTACTCGCCCGCCTCAGTTTCGTCGGCGCGCTCGTCGCCATGCTGCTCGGCTTGGCCGCATGCAGCGGGCAGGACGACCTGCACCAGTGGGTCGCACAGGAAAAAGCCAAGAAGGGCGCACCACTGCCGCCGCTGCCGGTCGTCAAGACCTTCGAAAGCTTCGTCTATCAGGATCAGGACAAGCGCGATCCGTTCAGTCCGGGTCCCACCGAAGCCGCCAGTTCGCTCAATGGGCCGGGTCCGCATCCGGACCAGAACCGTGTGCGCGAACCGCTGGAATCCTATCCGCTCGACAGCCTGAAGATGGTGGGCACCATCGGCGGCAAGAGCGGCATGGAAGCCTTGATCAAGGATCCGCAGGGTGTGATTCATCCGGTCCATGTCGGCAACTACATGGGGCAGAACTACGGTCACGTCACGGCCATTGCCGAGGACCATGTCGAACTGGCCGAACTGGTGCCCAACGGCACCGGCGGCTGGATGGAACGCGACGCGACCATCGCA
>DAIOUL010000169.1:0-2990 GCA_036759545.1 Rhodanobacteraceae bacterium | reverse complement strand
AGGATTTCCAGGCGATCCTGCCGCTGCGCGGCAAGATCCTCAACACCTGGGAAGTGGAATCCACCTCGGTGCTGGCTTCGGAAGAGGTGCACAACCTCGCCGTGGCGATCGGCTGCGACCCGGGCAAGGACGACTTGAGCGGCTTGCGCTACGGCAAGGTGATCATCCTCGCCGACGCCGATTCCGACGGCCTGCACATCGCCACGCTGTTGTCGGCATTGTTCCTGCGCCACTTCCCGGCGCTGGTGCGAGAGGGACACGTGTTCGTGGCGATGCCGCCGCTGTTCCGCGTCGACGTCGGCAAGCAGGTGTTTTATTGCCTGGACGAAGGCGAGCGCGACGCGCTGCTCGCGCGCATCGAGCGCGAAAAGATCAAGGGCGCGGTCAGTGTGACACGCTTCAAGGGCTTGGGCGAAATGAATCCTTCGCAGTTGCGCGAATCTACTATCCACCCCGATACGCGCCGGCTGGTGCAACTCACCGTGGACAACGACACCGCTACCGCGCAACTGATGGACATGCTGCTCGCCAAGAAACGCGCGTCCGATCGCCGCACCTGGCTGGAAGAGAAAGGCGATCTGGCGTCGCTGGAGGTGTGATCTACGCCGCGCGTGAAGCCGAGGCTGAGCGCGCGTCGAGCCCGGCAACTACCGGACTCGGCGCGTCCTGATGAGCGCAGATGAGTTGTCCGGAATTTCTAGCGGTGCATGCCCTGCATGCCCGCCATGCTCTGCGAGCTGAAGAACAGGAAGAAATTGGACGGCACTTCGGTGGCATCGCCCGCCGCTTCCGCTTTCCGCAAACTCACGAGCGACGTTATCCCGGAGCTACCGTTCTCGGGCGGCCAGTCCGCTGGATTGGTTACCAGAACCGGTACCACTTCCCACCAGATCGCTCTATTGGTATCCGCACGTGCTCCTGAAATGACATGGCTGTGATTGGGGGTGGGGAGAAAAACGTTCATCGCCGGAGGAGGCAGTTTCCCGAGCGCGACCAGCACAGCACCGAGGTCGACGGTGGAAGCGTGCATCGTGCAGGTGCCCGGTGGGGAACCGGGGTTGGGACAATCCGTGAACACCAGCGGTTTGGTCTTGTAGCCTTCCGGCACCGCGCCGAAAAGCTCGATCAACGTGGTACCCAGATCGTGACCGCAAAGCGTGCTCGATCTAACCCCTGGTGGACATGCGATGGCGTCATCCGGGTTCTGGTCGTTGTTGATCGAGAACATCGGGATCAGCACAAACAGGCGCGCGGAGTTTTCGGCCTTGATGCCCGTTGGGCTCAACTCCGGCTGGATGCCGGCTTGGCAGACGGGCGTCTGGAATTCGCCTGAGTCCGATTTTGCCGGCGTGCCGTTGTAGTTCAGATCGTCGTTGGGCTCGTCGACGCAGTCATAGCTTTGCGTGTAGGTGAACTTGACGAGCTTGCCGGCGGCAAATCCTTGGGTCTGGTTGGGGGCCAGCGACTGGCCATACGTACCCCTGGGTTGTACTGATTGACCATAGGCTGCGCCGACCGCCAGCATCGACGCAAACGCTGCTCCCAGCAAAAGCCTGGAGACTAAACGCTGCTTGGGTTTCATGGTGCTCTCCTTGTCTGATCCGTGGGTACGCTCCATGTCCCCGATGTCGCCGCCGGCCGGATTTAGAGTCGTACGGTATTCATACGAAGGCGACGCATCCTCGGATGCACGAATGCGAGAGATTTTTTGGCGGATCGACAGGAAGATCGTTGCAAGAATGGAAAACGGCGTCGGCATCTGAGGAACGTTGAGGGATCGCCGCGGCCCACCGACTGAGCCGCTTGCGGTTCCGCGCGCAATCCTGCGATGCTGGTGCGCATGGCAGCGATGCAATCAAGTGAACCTGCCGGCCTGGAAAAACTGCTCGCCGCCAGCGCGAACGGCGACCAACGCGCGTTCGCCGAGCTCTACCGGCGCACGTCCGCCAAGCTGTTCGGCGTCTGCCTTGCGATGTTGCGAGAACGCGGCGAAGCCGAAGATGTTTTGCAGGATGTCTATACGTCTGTGTGGCGGCGCGCACGGGTTTTCGATCCCGAGCGAGCCTCGGCGATGACGTGGCTGATCACGTTGGCGCGCAACCGCTCGATCGACCGGCTGCGCCGTCGAAGTGAAACACCGCTGGACGAGGGGATCGCGCGCGAATTGATCGATGATCGCCCCTCCCCGGCAGCCAGTACCGACAGCAGCCAGCAACGGCAAAGGCTGGAGCGCTGTCTCGACGAACTGGAGGAAAAGCAGAAATCCGCCGTACGCGCAGCTTTTTTCTCGGGCCGGACGTATAACGAGCTGGCACAAGGCTGCGGCGTGCCGCTGGCTACGATGAAAAGCTGGATCCGCCGCAGCCTGATCCGTTTGCGCAGTTGTCTGGAACGATGAACACGCCACGCGACGACGAAGACCGCGAAGATCTGCGCTATGCCGAGTACGTGCTCGGCGTGCTGGACACGCACGCGCGTGCCGCGGTCGAACGCGAGATCGAACACGATCCGCACGCGGCGGCGGAAGTAACGCGCTGGCAGAAACACCTGCTTCCGTTGGCGGAAGATGTCGCTCCGGTCGCGCCACCCGATGAGATGTGGACAAGGTTGCGCACAGTGCTCGGTCTTGCGCCGGCTGAATCGCGCACCGCAACCGAACCGCGCCGAACATCGCTGTGGCAAAACGTGGCCTTCTGGCGCTGGTTCGCGCTGGGCGCCGGTGCGGTCGCCGCGGCATGCATCGTGCTGCTGCTCGCCGTGCCGCGCGTGCCGCCGGCTCCGCAGACTACACAGCAGCTCGCGTATGTCACGGCACGCATCCAGCAGGACAACGGGCTGACGGGCTGGACTGCGACGCTGGATGCATCGCGCGCTCGCATCGTACTGGTGCCGGCCGCGCCTGCCGCGATTCCCGCCGGCCGGGTGCCCGAGTTGTGGCTGATCCCACCCGGCGGCAAACCGATCGCAGTCGGAGTGTTTACCCCAGACAA
>DAIOUL010000168.1:0-3025 GCA_036759545.1 Rhodanobacteraceae bacterium | reverse complement strand
GGCTGATCCCACCCGGCGGCAAACCGATCGCAGTCGGAGTGTTTACCCCAGACAAGGCCACCAGCATGAGTATGCGCCGCGATCTGCTCGCACGGATCAACGCGCAGACGTTGCTCGCGGTTTCCATCGAACCTCCGGGCGGTTCGCCGACCGGCCAACCCACCGGGCCGGTGATCGGCAAGGGCTCGCTCAACGGCATCTGATCCGCTGAACATGCGGCAACCGTGCTGCATCCGTTTACCGCTTGCATCCGTATCTCTTCCCGCTTCCGGTTTGCGAAGCGGACAACGAGGAGATCGGACAATGAATTCGAAGTATCCCGCGCGGGCGCTGGCCGTCGGTCTGTCGATGGTGCTCGCCTGTGCTGCCACGCCCGCGGCCCTGGCCCAGATGGGAAGCAGCGATCACACCGTCGTGGTCGGCGGCGCACCGATGTATCCGTCGAAGAACATCATCCAGAACGCGATGCATTCGAAAGATCACACCACCCTGGTCGCGGCGGTGAAAGCCGCGGGCCTGGTGGACACGTTGGAAGGCAAAGGTCCGTTCACCGTGTTCGCTCCGACCAACGAGGCGTTCGCCGCGCTTCCGCCAGGCACGGTGGACAATCTGCTGAAGCCGGAGAACAAGGCGCAACTCGTGAAAATTCTGACCTACCACGTGGTGCCGGGCCGCTACACCAGCCGCGAACTCGCGGCCGACGCGGCGAAAAACGGCGGCTGGGTCAGCCTGAAAACCGTCGAAGGAGACTCGATCAAGGTCGGCAAGGACGGCATGGGCGGTTGGGAAGTCAAGGACGACAAGGGCGATGTGGCGCACATCACCATTCCCGATGTCATGCAATCCAACGGCGTGATCTTCGTGATCGACAAGGTGCTGATGCCGTAAGCGCTTGCGTGGCGCCATCGTCATCGCGAGGCCGCCCGGTTCCCGGGCGGCTTTTTTTGTGTGGATCGCGGCGCTAAGGTAGCGTGATCATCGCAGCGGAAATTCCGATGACCTCGCTCGCTCCGCCCATCGACCTGCAACGCTGGATCGAAGAACACCGGCATCTGCTGAAGCCGCCGGTCGGCAACAAGTGCATCGTCGACGGCGACTTCATCGTGATGATCGTCGGCGGGCCGAATTCGCGCAGCGACTACCACTGGGACGAAGGTCCGGAATTCTTCTATCAGCTCGAAGGCCAGATGGTGCTGCGTGTGCAGGACGGCGGCGAGCGGCGCGACATCCCGATCCGCGCCGGCGAGATCTTCTACCTGCCG
The DNA here is from genome assembly GCA_036759545.1 of Rhodanobacteraceae bacterium. Taxonomy (GTDB): domain Bacteria; phylum Pseudomonadota; class Gammaproteobacteria; order Xanthomonadales; family Rhodanobacteraceae; genus 66-474. Next base: position 1,763 of record DAIOUL010000168.1, on the reverse strand, counting down.
CCGCGCACGCCGCATTCGCCGCAGCGCATGCCGGATTCGATCGGGCTGGTGATCGAGCGCAAACGTCTTCCGCACGAGAAAGATGGTTTGCTCTGGTTCTGCGAGAACTGCAATCACAAACTCTACGAAGAATTTTTCGTGCTCCACAGTATCGAAAAGGATTTTCCGCCGGTGTTCGAGCGCTACTACCGCTCGCGCGAGGCGCGCACCTGCAAGCGTTGCGGGCACGTGGATACTCCACCCGAGAAATACCGCTAAAGCGGCACGCGCGTCCGGCACAATGCGCGCATGAGCCTCGCCGCACGACTGCGCGATTCCCCTCTGATCCACACCTTGCTGCAGATGCAGCGGCACGACGTGCCCTGGCGCGTGGCGCTGCGCAATACGGCGGCGATCGTGCTGCCGCTGGCCCTCGGTTCGGCGACCGATCATCTCGCCGCCGGTTTGGGCGTTTCCGCCGGCGCGCTCAACACGATGTTCGCCGACCAGCCGGGACCGTACCGGTTGCGCATGCGGCGGTTGCTGTTGACCGCGCTGGCTGCCGCGGTCGCCGCGTTCGCAGGCTCCGTGTTGGGCGAATGGCCGAGCGTGCTGTTGGTCGTCGCGGCGTTGTGGGGATTCGCCGCGGCACTGCTGGTGGCGCTGGGTCCGCATGCAACACGTGCCGGTTTGATCAGCATGATCCTGCTGGTGGTGATGGGCGCGGAACCGCGCGCCGGCGCACAGGCATGGCAGGCGGCGGTACTGATTTTCGCCGGGGGCCTGTTGCAGACGCTGTTCGCGATCGCCGCGTGGCCGTTGCAGCGATATCGTCCGGAGCGCTTGGCCGTGGCAAACGCCTTGCGCCAGCTCTCCGCGCTCGCTCACCGCGAGGTGGCACCCGGAGACGAAGTCTCGCTGCCGCCGTCGCTCAATGATCTGCAGGCGCTGCTTCACGGCAGCGGCCGGGCGCGCGGGCGCGCGATGGAAGCGTTCCAGGTACTGGCACAACTGGCCGAGCGCATGCGCATCGAGCTGCTGGCGCTGGCCGATCTGCAAGCCGGATGCAAAGACTCTTCGCTGTGCGATGCCGTGCAGGCAATCCGGCAATCCGCGGCCGGCGTGCTGGATGCGCTCGCTGCCGCGCTGGAACAGGCCGCGTCGCCACAAACGGCAGACGCACTGTCGCATTACGCCGCGGCGGCGGAATTGCTGGAAGAGTGGAACGATCCAGACAAAGCGCAGAACTGGGTGGCGCAGATTGCCAACGCGCGCGCTGCGGCATTGGGCGGACAGTTGCGCGCCGCCGCGCGCAACGCAGAAGTCGCGGGCAGCCGCGGCGAACTCACCGCGCAACGCGCGGAATTCCGCCTGCCGCGCGCGTTGCGCCCGGCCAACCCGCTGGCGACTTTGCGCGCCAATCTGAACTTCCACTCGGTCGCCTTCCGCCACGCGGTGCGCTGCGGCGTGTGCCTCGCGGTCGCGCTGGCGCTCTCGCACGCGCTGCCGCTGTCGCGCGGCTACTGGATGCCGATGACGGTGGCGATCGTGCTGCGCGCGGATTTCGGCGCGACCTGGCGCTTCGGTCTTCTGCGTGTCATCGGCACGCTGAGCGGCCTGCTGCTGACCACCGGCCTGCTGCACTTCGGCTTCGACGAATTCTGGGAAGCGCTCGCGCTGTTCACCCTGCTGTGTTTCGCCTACCGCGAACTCGCCAGCGTGCACTATGGTGTGGCCGTGGCGTGCCTCACCGGCCTGGTGGTGATCCTGCTGTCGTTCTACGG
>DAIOUL010000167.1:0-3036 GCA_036759545.1 Rhodanobacteraceae bacterium | reverse complement strand
GTTGGCGCGACGGCCAGGGCGTGCTGTTCGACGAGACCTACATCCACTGGGCCGCAAACGAGACGGACCAGAACCGCATCATCCTGTTCTGCGATGTCGAGCGCCCGATGAAATTTCGTTGGGCACAGGCGTTGAACCGCTTCGTCGCGCGGCATTTCCTCGCCGCGGGCTCCGCGCCCAACATGAAAGGCGACCGCACCGGCGGCATCAACCGCATCTTCAAATACGTCTACGCGATCCGCCGCGTCGGCAAGGCGCTGAAGACGCGCAACCGAAAGCTGTACTACGCCGCCAAGTGGACGCTGTTCATCGCGATCCTGGCGGCGATTTTCGTGCCCTGGTCGAAGTTGACGCCCTGACGCGACGCCTTGATGCCATCGGCGCGTCACAACTCCCTTAGCGCCGTCGTCACCGGCAACCGCGCCGCGCGCACCGCGGGGAACAATCCGCCGATGAAGCCGATCGCCAGCGCCCACTTGATGCCGGTCCACAGCAGTTGCGGCGTGACCTGGAACTGGAATACCAACTGGCTGAAATTGGCACCCAGCGTCGACGCGGTGTAGTTGTCAAAGATCAGCCACACGATCACCGCGCCGAGCACGCCGCCGGCCAGCGCCAGCAGCATCGTTTCCAGCATCACCGACACCACCACGGGCCAGCCGCGGAAACCCAGCGCACGCAGGGTCGCGATTTCGCGCGCGCGTGTGGCCACCGCCGCGAACATGGTGTTGAGCGCGCCGAAGATCGCGCCGATCGCCATGATCACGCCGACCGTGATGCCAACCACGCGGATCACCTTGGTCAGCCCTTCCGACTGCTTGTTGAAATAATCGCGGGTGGTGCTGACGTCCACCTTGAGGGTGGGATCGCTCATCAGCGCGGCCTTGAACTGGTCGAAGGCGGAGGGCTGCGTCAGCTTCACCGTCACCGATTGCCGGCTGCTGCCGCGGCGGTAGGCCGAGGCGACGGATTCGGCGTCGCCCCACAATTCCGATTCGTACGCGTCGTTGGATGCGAACACGCCGACCACGGTCCATTCCTGGCCGGACAGGCGCAATTGTTTGCCGATCTCCAGCCCGGCGAATTGCTTCTGCGCACCCTGCCCCACATCCAGTTCGCGCAAGCCCGGCTTGAACTTGCGGCCTGCGATGATCTTGACGTTGGGATGCAGCGTCCAGGCTTCTTCGCCGATGCCGCGGATCGGCACGTTCGCTTCCACCGTCGGATCGTCCTTCTTCGGCAGGTTGGCGATCACGCCCAGTTCCGCCGAAGCGATCGGATGTCCCTGCGCGTCGTGCGCAACGCCGGCCTTCTGCTCGATCAGGTCGATGTTGTCGCGCGACAACACCGAGTTCAATTCAGCCTGCGAACCGCCGCGCAGCACGATCGCGGTATCGGCGCTGCCGGTCTGACGCAGCGTGGCCTGGAAACCTTCGCCCATGGCCAGCATCGCCACCAGCACGCCGACCACCCCGGCGATGCCGATGACGATGACCGATGAAGAACCGAACCGCTGCGTCAGCGTGCTCAAGCCGACGCGCGTCACCGAAAGCGTGCGGCGGCCCGAGCGCGTCAACGCCAGCCACAACGCGAGCACGACGGCGAGCGCGAGGATCACGAACCACGGCAGCGCCGTCCACACGATCAGCCAGGCGATCACGATCGCGAACAATCCCAGCCCGAACAGGAATTTTTTCATGATTTGTGTTCCTCAACGTCCGGCGAGTGCATCGACGATCTTCAACCGCATCGCGCGCAGCGCGGGCAGCACGCCGACCACGATGCCGATCGCGATCATCACGATGATGCCCTGCAACCAGTTGCCGGCGCCCACCGGCGGCAACTGCACCATTCCGCCGCTGCCTTTGCTGACGCCCGGTGCGACGATCGCCGCCAGCGCCATGCCGATCACGCCGCCGATCAGCAGCAGCAATATCGATTCGCCCAGCACCAGCGCCAGCACGCCGCGGCCCGTGAAGCCGATGGTTTTCAGCACCGCCAATTCCGGGATGCGTTCGCGCACCGCCTGCGCCATGGTGTTGCCGGTCAGCAGGATCAGCGTGAAGAACACCGCCGCCATGATCGCGCCGACGATCAAGCCGATATCTCCGATCTGCTTGGCGAACGAGGCGTTGAAGGCGCTTTCGGTTTGCGTCTTGGTTTCGTGATCGGAATTGGCCGAGAGCGCATCCACCGCGTGCGCCACGCGGTCGGCCTGCTTGGGATCGGTGAGTTTCAGCACGTACCAGCCGACATCGTGCCCGCCGAAGCCATTGGCTTCCTCGAAATATTTCCAGTGGAAGAAGAACACCTGGTCCAGACCGTTGGCGCCGTTCTTGTTCTCCTTGAAAATGCCGACGATTTCGAACGGCCAGGTCTTGTCGCCGTTCTTCTGCGGAAAGATCGTGGATTGCAACGGGATCTTGTCGCCGATCTTCCAGTGGTAACGCGCGGCCAGCGCCTCGCCCACCACTGCGCCGGTGCGGTCCGCATCCCAGGCCTGGCGCTGCTCGGGCGGCAATTCGATTTCGGGAAAAAGGTCGATGTAGTGCGGGCCGACCGCGAAGCTCAGCACGAAGTTTTTCGGATCCTGGTAGATGCCGCCGAACCAGTTGGCGTGATCGACCAGCTTCACGCCCGGGATGGCGGCGATCTGCTGCTGCAGGCCTTGCGGCAGGCCCTGGATGATCGAATAGCGCGAGGTCACGACCAGGCGGTCCACACCGGCGACGCTCTTGCTGCCGGAGTTGAACGCCACGCGCACCGAATTCAGCAGACCGAACAGCAGGAACGCCGCCAGCACCGACAACATGGTGAAGATCGTGCGGGTTTTGCGCCGCATCAGCGCGGCCCAGATCAGGTGAAAATATTTCATGATGCGCTCCGCTTACGAGACGCGCTGCTGTTCGACGAGGGTGCCCTTGTCCAGGTGGAGCGTGTGCGAGGCGTATTCGGCGGCTTTCGGATCGTGCGTCACCATTACGATGGTCTTGCCGTGCTCGCGGTTCAACCGCTGCAACAAGGTCAGCACTTCTT
>DAIOUL010000166.1:0-3096 GCA_036759545.1 Rhodanobacteraceae bacterium | reverse complement strand
TGCGACCTTCGGGTTATGAGCCCGACGAGCTGCCAGACTGCTCCACCCCGCATCAATCAGACGGTCAAATATAGCGGCAGGATGCTGATTTTGCAAGGTCGCGCTGCGCGCGATGGGCGCTCGACTCGCCTCGCGGCGCGCTTGCAGGAGCCTCCATGCACGTCATGCCGGCGCAGGCCGGCATCCAGTGACTTTGCTCTCTTATGGGAGCGGTCGCCGCGCGTAGCGCGGCAGGAGAGGGGTCGCGCACCTAGTGCACCGCTTTCGCGGCGGCGGTTTCGACATCCCTGTCTTTTCCGCTCGCCTCCGGGGCGAGCGGGCTACTTTTGTTTCGGCAAAAGTAGCCAAAACCATTGCGCCGGCATGACGATCTCGCCGACATCCGGTCGGCTCGACTCCCCTGCGCTTCTCGCCGGGCGCGCGCCGGCGCGAACTCGCACGTCCTTGTGCTCAGACAGTCGCGCCTTTCCCGCGCACCCGGCTGCGATGCTCGGCGTCATGCGACGGCGCTTAAGCTCGCTCAACACGGCCATCCATGGCCTGCGCCTCATTACCTCATTGGTTTCGGCCTCTGGAATGAGGCAACGTTGACGGCAGCGTCAACCGAAAGCGCGTTCGCACCAAGTGAGCAGTGGCCCCGACACCAGCCCCAGCGCCAGCAGCGCCAGTGCGTTGGCGGAAAGGATCCAGCGGAGCGAAATGTCGGGCTTGGGTTGCAGCGGCGGGGCGTCTTCCATCGGCGCGTCGAAGTACATCACCTTCACCACGCGCAGGTAGTAGAACAGGCCGATGATGGAGAACACGATCGCGACGATCGCCAGCCACAGCATGTGCGCGTCGATGGCGGCTTTCAGCACCAGCACTTTGGCGAAGAAGCCGAACAACGGCGGCACGCCGGCGAGCGAGAACATCGCCAGCGCCATCATGCCCGCGAACCAGGGCGAGCGGCGGTTCAAGCCTTTCAAATCATCGATCATCTCGCACTCGAATCCGGCGCGCGCCAACAACAAAATGATGCCGAACGAAGCTGTGGACATCAGCGCGTAACAGACCGCGTAGTACATCGCCGCGGAGTAGCCGCCGGGCGATCCGCCGGCCAGGCCCAGCAGCAGGAACCCCATGTGCGAAATGGTCGAATAGCCGAGCATTCGTTTCAGGTTGCTTTGCGCGATCGCGGCGACGTTGCCGATCGCCATCGACAGCACCGCCACCGCCGCCAGCATGAGCTGCCAGTCGTTGACCATGCTGCCCATGCCCGACTGCAGCAGACGGAACGCCATGCCGAACGCCGCGAGTTTCGGCGCGGAACTGATGAACGCGACCACCGGCGTGGGCGCGCCTTCGTACACGTCCGGAATCCACATGTGGAACGGCGCCGCGCCGAACTTGAAACCGATGCCGACGACCAGGAACACCAGTCCGAAGCGCAACAGGTTCGGATGCGTGGTCGTCGTCGCGGCGCGATGGATCGCATCCAGCGCCAGCGTGCCGGTGGCGCCATAGATCATCGACATGCCGTAGAGCAGCAGGCCGGATGCCAGCGCGCTCAGCACGAAATACTTGATCGCAGCTTCCGACGCCAATTTCGAGGTGCGGTTCAAGGCGATCAGTGCATACGCCGACAGGCTGTAAAGCTCGAGGCCCAGATACAGCGAAACGAAATTGCCGGCCGACACCAGCAGCATCATGCCGAGCACGGCGAAAATCGTGAGCGTGTAGAACTCCCCTATCAGGAGATTCCTGTCGCGCAGGTACGGCCGCGACAGCACGAACACGATCGCGGTTGCGCCGAGCAGGAATACCTTCAGGATTTCCGCCATCGAATCGCGCACGAACATGCCATCGAAAGCCGAGACGGTCACGTTCGGCTGACCCGAAACCACCAGGTAAATCGCGACCAGCAGCACCAGCACGGCCACCCAGTGCGTTGCGCCGCGCTGCTCGTCGCCCAGGAAGGCGTCGATCAGTAACAGCAGGCACGCGGCACCGGCCAGGTAGATTTCCGGCAGCATCACCAGGATGTCGTTGAGACTTATCGTCGTCATTTGCAGAAACCGGAATTCAAACCAGAAGCTTCGCTCCTCTCCTCCCCCTTCAAGGGGGAGGTCGGGAGGGGGATGGTGCTGCGGCGAGCGCCAGTGGAATGCGTTCGACTTCGATCAATACCATCCCCACCCAACCCTCCCCTTGAAGGGGAGGGCTTGTCAACCATCGCTTCGCATCGATGCATCATCCGACCTTCGTGGCAAGCGCCTGCGAAACGAGATGCGCCACCGACGCATCCATCAAATGCGTCAGCGGCCAAGGCCACACGCCGATGATCAGCACCGCCGCGGCGAACGCGGTCAGTACGGCCGCCTCGCGCGGATTGATGTCCGGCATGGCGCGCACCGCGTCGCTTTCGACTGCGCCGAAGACCACGCGCTTGATCAGCCACAAGGTGTAACCTGCGCCGATGATCAGCGTGAACGCTGCGGCCAGCGAAACCCACGGATTGGCCTTGAAGCTCGCCAGGATCACCATGAACTCGCCCACGAAGCCGCTGGTGCCCGGCAAGCCCGTGTTGGCCATGGCGAACAGCACCATGAAGGCGGCGAACCACGGCATCACCTTCGCCAACCCGCCGTAGTCCTTGATCAGGCGCGTGTGCAGGCGGTCGTACATCACGCCGATGCAGGTGAACAGTGCGCCGGAAACGAAGCCGTGCGAGATCATCTGCACCATCGCGCCCTGTGCGCCCAGTTGCGCGGTCTGCGGATCCTTCAATCCGCGCGCCAGCATGAACACGACGAACAGGCCCAGCGTGACGAAGCCCATGTGCGCGATCGACGAATAGGCGATCAGCTTCTTCATGTCTTCCTGCACCAGCGCGACGTAGCCGATGTAGATGATGGCGACCAGCGACAGCGCGATCACCAGCCACGCCAGTTGCTGCGAGGCATCCGGCACGATCGGCAGCGAGAAGCGCACGAAACCGTAGGTGCCGACCTTCAGCATGATTGCGGCCAGGATGACCGAGCCGCCGGTCGGCGCCTCCACGTGCGCATCCGGCAACCAGGTGTGCACCGGCACCATCGGCACCTTCACCGCGAAGGC
>DAIOUL010000165.1:0-3295 GCA_036759545.1 Rhodanobacteraceae bacterium | reverse complement strand
CGCGAACCTTGCTGTCCAGTTCCTGATGATGCTGATAGAGGCGGCGGAACTCGGGGTCCGCCTTCATCAGCGCTTCGACGTCATCTTTCTGCATGGACTCGAACATTGCAGAACCTCCTTTGGGTCAACATGGCGCTCGCGTGGCGAGCGCGGAGAACACAAAATCACACCGCCCACGCGCCGCTGGAGCGGAGCGCGGGATCATTGAAAGCTGCGGGATTCATGCGGGTTTGTGAAGAAAAGGCGTGAGGCCGATTCCGGGGTCGAAGCTACTCCGATCCCGGCGCCTTGGCAACCGCCCGCAAAGCCGCACAAAGACTGGAGCGTCTGCTCGGAATCACAAAATAATCAATAACTTGGCTGCATCCGGCTTTTCGGAAAAGTGCGGTCAGGGACGCTGCTTTTTTGATCCTCGCGGCCAGGAACGGCAGCAAAAATCAGCCGCCGGCGCTGACTTCCACGCTCGCGCCCTTGCCGCCGCTCTCCACCGAACGGATGTGGATGCGCGAAGCATCCGCACCGCCCGCGACCAGCGCGTCGCGCACGGCGACGGCCCGGCGGCCGGCCAGCACGCGTTGGCCGGAAGCCGCACGCGGCACGATCCGGATCGACTGGCCCGCATGATCCCGCGCGAAAGCTTGGAGCCGCTTCGAACGCGATGCGGACAGGTCGCTGCCGCCCGCGCTGAAAGCGCTGTCCGACAAGGTGATGTGTCCGCTGCTGCTACTGCTGCTTTGCGATGTTTCGCCGGAGTCGCCGCGCAGCGCGCGCGTGGCCTGTTCGGCCAAGTCCGCTTCCTTGCGCGCCAGTGCAGCGGCGCGTGCCTGCGCGGCAGCGAGTTTTTTCGCCTGTTCCGCCTCGGCTTGTGCCTGTTGCGCCTGTTGCGAATACGCCGCGCCTTGCTGCTGCAGCATCTGCGCCTGCTCGACCGCGGCCTGGTACTGCAGGCGCTGTTTCGCGAGTTCCGCGCGGGCCGCTGCGGCTTCGGCCTGCGAAGCTTCCAGCATGATGTGATCGTGTTCGCGCTGGAGCTGATCGAGCTGTTGCTGATCGGCTTCCGCCTGCGCCGCCGCGCGTGCCAGCGCCACCCGCTGTTGTGCCAGGAACAGATAGTGCGGACGCTCGCGGCGTCCGGAATCGCGCAGCGCATTGATCGCGTCGCGCGCGCGCGCCTGCTCTCCCGGCGCGAGGTTGCCCAGCACCGGGTCGGCGCTGAGCTGATCGAGTTGCGCCGACAGGCTTTGCACATCAGGATCGGATTGCGCCGCGCCCGCCATCGATGGCGAAAGCAGTGCCAGCACCAACAGCAAGATGGCAATCGTTCGCAACGCGCGCATCAGCGTCTGCTCCCCTGATCATAAGAACCGCTGCTGCTCGGCGGCGGCGGCAGCGATTCATCTTCAATTGGTGCGCTGGAATCGCTCGGCGGAACACCGTTGGAGTCGCTCGGCGGAAATGCACTGGAATCCGCCGGAATCGGTGCATTCGAGCCGGCCGGCGCCGGCGCGCCCAATTGGATCGGCGGCAATTCCTCCGACGACGCGCCACTGGCGGGTTGCGAAGCCGCTTGCTGCGCTGCTTCGGCTGCGGCCTGCTTCTGCTCCACATCCGCCTGCAGGTTGGAGTTATCTTCGCGCTGGTTCTGGATGCGGTTCTCCAATTCGGCCACATGGGCGCGGGCGCGGGCGGTGTCAGCGGCCGCCGCGGCTTCCTCGGCGCTGGCGGCGGCCTGATCGTTGTCGCCGTTGGCCATCGCGGCTTGCGCAAAGGCGAAGCGGCGCTGGGCTTCGGCGAAATCGGCCGGGGCGCGGGTGGCTGCCCCCGCTGCGTCGGCAGCGCGGATCTTGGCATTGGCTTGGTCCAGCAGCCCGGTCGGAGGCGGGGTGGTGGCGCAGCCGCTTGCCAACGCCATCACGAAAAGCGGAACCAGCCGATGGATTTTCATTCGCGAGCGTGCCATAAGGTCGCCATTGGGGTACGAAGCTATTGTCAGCCGCGGGTCTCGGTATTGCAATGCGAGGCGCGGCTGGCCTTTCTCTTGCTTTCGTTGAATCACCATTCGCGACGGTACTGCCATGGATATCGGGTATTTCCTGAAACTCATGATGGACAAGGGCGCCTCGGACATGTTCCTGTCCACCGGCGCGCCGGTGCACATCAAGGTCGAGGGCAAGCTCTATCCACTGGGCAACACCGGCCTGCCCTCCGGCATGGCCAAGAAGATCGCCTATTCGCTGATGGACGAGGGCCAGGTACCGCAGTTCGAACGCGACTTGGAATTGAATATGGCGATCGCGGTGAAGGACGTCGGCCGCTTCCGCGTCAACGTCTTCAAGCAGCGTGGCGAAGTCGGCCTGGTGATCCGTTCGATCAAGAGCGAGATCCCGACCATCGAGCAACTGCTGCTGCCGTCGATCTACAAACAATTGATCATGGAACCGCGCGGGCTGATCCTCGTCGTCGGTTCGACGGGCTCGGGCAAGTCGACCACTCTGGCATCGATGATCGACTACCGCAACAGTAATACCTCGGGCCACATCCTCACCATCGAGGATCCGATCGAATACCTGCACCGGCACAAGAAATCGCTGGTGAACCAGCGCGAAGTCGGCATGGACACGCACGGCTTCCACGAAGCGCTGAAGAACGCGATGCGCGAGGCGCCGGACGTGATCCTGATCGGCGAGATCCGCGACACCGAAACCATGGATGCGGCGATCAGCTTCTCCGAAACGGGCCACATCTGCCTTGCGACTTTGCATTCCAACAACGCCGACCAGACCATCGAGCGCATCCTCAATTTCTTCCCCGAGGCCGCGCACAAGAACATCCTGATGAATCTCGCCCTGAACCTGAAGGCGATCATTTCGCAGCGTCTGGTGGTCGGCAAGGACGGCCGCCGCCGCCCGGCGGTGGAAGTGCTGATCAACACGCCGCACATCCGCGATCTTCTGCGGCGCGGCGAAGTGCACCAGATCAAGGAAGCGATGGAACGCAGCCTGCAGGAGGGCATGCAGACCTTCGACCAGTCGCTGTTCAAGCTCTACAAGGACGGCATCATCGAGCTGGAAGAAGCGCTCTCGAAAGCCGACTCGCGCGACGGCCTGGCGCTGAAGATCCGCCTCGCCGAAGGCGCGACCGGCAGCGAGCTGCCGCAGAACGATCCGTACGACATGACGACGTTTTGACAAAAAGCGGGCGCTCTGCCGAGAGCGCCCGCGACGTTGGAGTCGTACCGGAGGAGACTAGAACCGGTACTCCGCATTTACAGACATCAGATTGGTCGACAAGTTCA
>DAIOUL010000164.1:0-3343 GCA_036759545.1 Rhodanobacteraceae bacterium | reverse complement strand
ATGCGCCGCCCGCGCCCGTCGCCTATCTCGAAGACCACGGCGCCGATCCGTATCTTTCCGTCGCCGATGCGGACGAGGAAGCAGACCACCTCGGCACGCTGGAACGCGCGATGGACAGGCTGGACGAACGCACCCGCGACATCATCCGCCGTCGCTGGCTGGCCGAGGACAAGGCCACGCTGCAGGAACTGGCCGACGACTACGGCGTCTCCGCCGAGCGCATCCGTCAGCTCGAATCCAACGCGATGAAGAAGATGCGCACGGTGTTCGAGGCGTAAGAGCCGGGATTCGAGATCGGAGATTCGTGATTCGGAAGAGCCGCCACCGCGCGGCTCTTCGCTTTTTTGAATTGGGGATTAGAGATTTGAGATTCGATAACCGCGCCAACGTGCGGCTCTTTGGCCTTTTCTAATCTCCAATCCCCAATCCCGGCTCTCAATACACATCGATCGGATCGACATCCAGCGACCAGCGCAACCCGCGCGGTTGCGGCAGTTCGTGCAAGTGGGGCAACCATTCCGCTAGCGCTTGGCGCAACGCCGGACGTTGCGCGGATTCGATCCACAATTGCGCGCGATGGCGTCCTGCGCGCAGCGGCATCGGTGCAGGCAGCGGACCGTTGAGCCGAACGGCTTCGTGCCGAAACCCCGAGTAGGCCCTTTGCATGAACGCATCCAGCGCGGCGCGATTCCTCGTTTCCGCGCGCAACAGCGCGAGGTGCGAGAAGGGCGGCAATTCCGAGGCACGGCGTTCGTCCAGCAGTTCCGCCGCGGCCGCGGGATAACCGCCGCTCAACAGCGTCATCAACAATGGATGTTCCGGTTCGTGCGTCTGCAGCCAGACTTCGCCGGGCTTGTCGGCGCGGCCGGCGCGGCCGGCGACCTGCACGATCAGTTGCGCCAGCTTTTCGCCCGCGTGGAAATCGACGCTGTGCAGTCCCTCGTCCACACCGACTATCGCGACGGTGGTGAGGTTCGGCAGATCGTGGCCCTTGGCCAGCATCTGCGTGCCGACCAGGATCGCCGGGTTGCCGTCGGCCAGTTTGTCCAGCAACTTCTCGAAGGCATCGCGGCGGCGTGTCGTCTCGCGATCCACACGCAACACGGGAATCCGCGGATATCGCGTCTGTAATGCTTCCTCCAGCCGTTCCGTACCGTAGCCTTGCGGTGTCAACGCTCGCGTTCGGCAGCGTGGGCACTCATCGGGCCATGCTTGTGTGAAGCCGCAATGGTGGCAGATCAATCGCGTGCGCCCGCGATGCACGGTCAGCGGGCGTTCGCAACGTGGACAGCGTGCATGCCAGCCGCAGGCATGGCACAACAACACCGGCGCGTAGCCGCGGCGATTCCGGAAAACCAGCGCCTGCTCGCCGCGCAGGATGCAATCATCCAGCGCTTGCAGCAGCGCCGGCGACAAGCCGCGCTGCAATTTCAAACCGCGCAGGTCCAGCACGTGCACCGGAGAGGCCGGCCGTGCATGCGCGCGCGCGCGCAGGTGCGCGTGTGCGTAACGGCCGGCCTGGACATTGGCCAGCGATTCCAGTGAAGGCGTGGCCGAGCCCAGCACGACGGGAATGTTCAGGGCTTGCGCGCGCATCAGTGCAAAGTCGCGGGCGTGATAACGAAAAGCCCCTTCCTGCTGTTTGTACGAGGTGTCGTGTTCCTCGTCGATCACGATCAGGCCCGCTTTCGGCAACGGCGCGAACGCGGCCGAGCGCGTGCCCAGCACGATCGCGGCTTCCCCGCTGGATGCCGCTAACCATGCGCGAGCACGATCGCCTTCGGAGAGGTTGGAATGCAGCACCGCCACCGGCGCATCGAAACGCGCGCGCAGCCGGCGCAGCATCTGCGGAATCAGCCCGATCTCCGGTACGAGCGCCAGACTTTGCCTGCCGGCGCGCAGCGTGCGTTCGATCAGCTTCAGATAGATCTCGGTCTTGCCGCTGCCGGTCACACCTTCCAGCAGCCAAGGCCGGAAGCCTTCGGAATTCTTGACAATTTCGTCCAGCGCTTCGCGCTGCTCTTCTGTCAATGAAAAGGTCTGTGGTTTGACGTTCCACGTGGTCTTCAGGGGTAATTCGACCGTCTGGATCAGGTTCGCCGCATTCAGACGCCGTGCCGCTGCACGCCAAGTTGGCAGCAGCGCATCCAGTTCGCTCGCGCGCAGCGGCGTTTCCGCGAGTGCGCCCAGCAACGCGAGCGAAGTGCCGCGCCGGCTGCGCGCATCCAATGCGCTCCGCCCGGCGGTCGTCAACGACCACGCCTCGTCTTTCTCCCGCGGAAACGATTTGTCTTCGCGCAGCCAGCCCGGCAGCGCGCCGAACAGCACCTCGCCGACCGAACCGCACCAGTAGTCGGCCGCGCGCAACAGGTTATTGAAGAGTTCGGGCGTGAACAGCGGCGCTGCATCCAGTACGCGCCGCACCGGCTTCAGTTGTTCGAGCGGCCAATCGGACGTTTGCGCAATTTCGGCGATGATGCCGATGCGCCGCGAACGGCCGAACGGGACTTCGGCACGCGTGCCCGGTAGCGGAACAGTCCGATCCTGCGGCAACAGATAGTCGAACGTGCGAGGCAGTGGCACAGGCAAGGCCACGCGCAAGATCTCGTGCGCGCCGCTCATGCGCGATCTCTCTCGCGCAACTTGCGTGCACTTGTTGGCGCATATGGCAGGAAGACGGCGCAAGTAGGCGCCTGTGCAAAAATTTCCCGCTTATCCACAATCCGTGTGGATAACGCTGTGGAAGCGTGTACGCACAAGCTTCCGGAAGGGGCGCCCGCGCGAGCGCGGCGACGCCTTGGCGAAATTTTCACCACATGCAAATAGCGCTTCGCGATCAAGCAGATAGTGTTTCGATAGATGCCGCGCAACCGTGCAGTTGCCGCTCTTGCCGAGCCGGCCCCACACTTGTTTGACGCTGTGCACAACCGCACCGTGGCAGCCCGCGCCCTGTCTTCATTCCAGCGGCTTCAACAACCGGCGGGAAGCGCGTACACGATGTCCGAAACGGGCGCCGGCAGCCCGCATCCGGCCCGCGTGATCCTGCAGGTAGGCTTCATATGCGGCTCGATCCCGCAACTCATAATGCACGCTGTAAGCGGCCTGGCCGGCCGGCGCCGGCTCCAGCGGTTCGAAAATCTGCGCGTCCACGAAGCCGGGCAGGGCCAGCATTTCCCGCACATGTTCGCGCAACCACGAAAGATATTCCGGCGCAATGCCCGCATCCACCTCCAGGTCGACCACGTACACGATCATGTTGAGGACCTGCTGGCGCTCGCCCAAACGAGACGCGTTGCTTCCGCAGCGGCTGCCAGACAAGGCGCGCGGCGCAGCGCCATAGCAC
>DAIOUL010000163.1:0-3367 GCA_036759545.1 Rhodanobacteraceae bacterium | reverse complement strand
CGCGGCATCGGCGTGGAAGTGATGGACAACGCCGCCGCCGCGCGCACCTGGAACGTGCTGGCGGGAGAACACCGCAACGTCGTCGCGGCTTTCATTCTTTCGTAGGAGCGCGCCTGCGCGTGACCAAGATGCTCCGCGCTCATCGCCCCGGCAAATAATCCGTCGGGTCCACCGGCTTGCCGGCCTTGCGGATTTCGAAGTGCAGTTCCTCGCGCGGCGCGCCACTGGAACCCATCTCGGCGATCTGTTGCCCCGCGCGAACGCGTTGGCCCTCCTGCACCAGCCGCTTGCGGTTGTGGCCGTAGGCGGAAAGATAGTTGTCCGAATGCTTGATGATGATCAGCTCGCCGTAGCCGATCAGGCCGTTGCCGCTGTACACCACCGTGCCGTCGGCCGCCGCGCGCACCGGATCGCCGGCATTGCCCGCGATGTCCAGGCCCGATCCGCTGCTGCTGATCACCGCGCCATCCGACGGCCACTGCCAGGTCACCCCATCCACCGTGCGCGTGCGGCCGGCGGCCGCGGGCGGCAAGGGTTGCGGATTGGCGATGTTGGGCGCGTTCGCCGCACTCGACTCTGGTGCGGGTACCGCAACGACTTCGCCGGTGCGCGGCGGCGTCGCGCCGGGTCGCGCTACCGTTGCAGGCTCCTGCGTGGTCGCGCCGGGTTGCAGATTGACCTGCGGCAAGTTCACCGCGCCGCTCTGCTCATTCCCGCTCGTTTGCGCTGCCGTGGCGGCAGGCGGATTGTTCTCCACCGGTTCGAACACCGGAGCGGTTTTTTCCGGTGCGCTTGCGACGTGCACCGAAGTCGAAGGAGGAGCACCAGTGCGCGGCGCACTCGCTGATCCCTCGCCCAGGTGCAACACCTGCCCCGGATGAATCGTGTACGGCGGGCCGATGCCGTTGCGCTCGGCGAGCGCGCGGTAGTCCATGCCGTGCTTGAAGGCGATGCTGTAGAGCGTGTCGCCGCGCGCGACCACGTAACCCTGCGAAGTCGTTTCGCCGTTGGCGTGCTCGGCCGCGCGCGGTTGTGCGCGCGTGACTGAGGATGGCGGCGGCGTCTCGCCGCCCAGCGAACGATCCACCACCGGAGCAGGCGTGGTTGCGCAACCGGCGAGCAAACTCGCAAGAGTCAACACGAGAAAGATTCGAGGAGAAATCAGAGCACGCATGTGGCCGCAAGGATAACCGACAAGGATGCTCATGCGCAGGCCATGGATGGCCGTGATGAGCGAGCTTTATGCGCCGTCGCATGACGCCGAGCATCGCAGCCGGGCGCGCGGGAAAGGCGCGACTGTTTGAGCACAGGGATGTGCGAGTTCGCGCCGGCGCGCGCCCGGCGAGAAGCGCAGGGCAGTCGAGCCAACCGGACGTTGGCTCGACCGTCATGCCGGTGCAATGGTTTTGGCTACTTTTGCCGAAACAAAAGTAGCCCGCTCGCGGCAGCGAGCGGAACCAAGGAAATCTTGAGAAAAGCAACAAATTGAATTGCAAAGTCCGTCCATGGACTTTGCCTTCGGGCCACCTTCGATTGTTCAAATTCATTCCGGACGAATTTGCCCCGCCTTCGCGGGAATGACGAGTGGCTACCGCAGCCAGAACCAGATCACCAGCGCGACGATCAGCGCGACGATCACCCAGCCCGCGGTTTCGATGTGCTTGTGCAGCGCGCGTTCGGCGCGTTCGCCGCCGAGTCGGATCACGCCGGCGACCAGGAACACGCGCTTGCCGCGGCCGATCGCCATGCCGGCGATGAACGGAATGATCGGCATGCCGACTATGCCGCAGGCCCAGGTGGAAACCTTCAGCGGAATCGGCACGAAGCCCGCGGCGACCAGCAACCAGAACGCCTTCCAGGGATGCGCGTGCGCATCGGCGCCGAGTTGCTTCACCAGCGCATCGAGGTGCGGCAGCCAGCCGATCTGCGCGAGCAGCGGCTTCACCGCGCCGAAAGCGTAATGTCCCAGCGCGTAACCGATGAACGATCCGCACAGCGAACCAGCCAGGCTGATCGCCGCGAACAGCCACCATTTCCTCGGCCGCGCGAGCGTCATCGGGGCCAGCATGATTTCCGGAGCGACCGGAAAAATGAAAGCCTCGAAGAAGCTCAGCACGAACAGCCATATTTCCGCACGGGGATTTCCCGCCCACGCCAGCGCGCGTTCGTACAGCGGACGGAAGATTTTCATGCGCGGAAACGCGCGCTCACGTCACGCCACCGAGCAGCGGCACGAACGACACTTCTTCCAGTTCGTCGCTGATCCACTCGTCGCCCTGCCTGCGCATCCGCGTCAGCTTCTGCTTGCCGGGCGGACCGAGCGGCGCGACCAGCACGCCCTGCGGCGACAATTGATCCAACAATTTCTGCGGCACCGACTCTCCCGCGGCGGTCAGCACGATCGCATCGAATGGCGCTTCGCTCGGCCAGCCGATATTGCCGTCGTCGTGGCGCGTGCGGATATTCTCGAGTTTCAGGTTGCGGAAACGGCGGCGTGCCGCGCGCAGCAACTCCTCGATGCGCTCGACGGTGTAAACGGTTTCGACGAGCTTCGACAACACGGCGGCCTGATAACCGGAACCCGTGCCGATTTCCAGCACGCGCTTGGGGAAGCCGCGCTCGATCAGCAGTTCGGTCATGCGCGCGACCACCCACGGCTGCGAAATGGTCTGGCCCAGGCCGATCGGCAGCGCGACGTCTTCGTACGCGCGGCTGCTGAGCGCTTCATCGATGAATAGATGCCGCGGCGTGGTGCGGATCAGATCCAGCACGCGTGGATCCTTTATTCCCTCTTCGCGCAAACGGGCGACCAGACGATCGCGCGCGCGCTGCGAGGTCATGCCGCTGCCGTGGTTGGGCGCGGCGCCGAACAGCGCGCTCATGCTGCCTGCTCCCGCGCGAGTGCGTTCGTCAATCCGCCGACCCATTTCGAAACTTTGTCGAGCGCCTGATAGCGCGTGAGATCGACGTGGATCGGCGTGACCGAAACGTAGCCGCTGCGCACTGCGTGGAAATCGGTGCCGGGGCCGTCGTCTTCGGCATCGCCCGCCGGACCGATCCAGTACACCAATCTTCCGCGCGGATCCTGCTGCGGGATGCACGGCGCGGCGCGATGTCGGCGGCCGAGGCGCGTCACTTCGAAGCCGCGGATCTCGTGCCAATCGCGGTCCGGCACGTTGACATTCAATATGGTGTCGGCCGGCAGCGGATCGACCAGCAATCGCTTCGTCAGCAGCAACACTGCACGCGCGGCCGATTCGTAATGCATGCCGCGGCGCTCGTCCGCCGCCAGCGAAATCGCGATCGCCGGCAGGCCCAGAAAGCGCCCTTCCATCGCGGCGGAAACGGTGCCGGAATAGATCACGTC
>DAIOUL010000162.1:0-3380 GCA_036759545.1 Rhodanobacteraceae bacterium | reverse complement strand
TTGCGGTTGAAGTCGTAGCCGAAACCCACGCCCGCGTAGTAGCCGTTGTCGCTGTGGTGCTCGTCGATCGGAAACGGATCGTTGGAGAGGCCTTCGCCCTTCCACGCGTACAAACCGCCGCGGCCGGAGACGTACCAGTTCGGATTCAGGTTGTAGCGGCCGTTCACGCCGGCGGTCCAACCGTGCAGTGAGGCCTTGTTCTCCGATACCACCGGCTGGCTGTTGAACACGTTCTTGATCTGCACGTTGCCCAGGTCGTTGTAACCGACCTCCGCACCCAGCGCGAAGTTGGGCGAGAGCGACCAGCGGTAGCCGCCATCGATGGCATAGCCTGTATCGCTGCCGCTGTTGGGGCCGTTGATCACGTTGCTATGTCCGACGTTGCCGTCGATGAAGAACTGGCCGGTGCCGGTGTTGACGTTGCCGTTGTCCTGCGCAAAGGCAGGCGCGGCCGCGAAAGCCGCGGCGATACCAAGGGCGGTGAGTGTCTTGCGCATTATCTTTCTCCTGCGTGTTGTGCGTGTTGCGTGCACGAACATCTTCATTCGTGAACGCACGCGCTGCTTGTTGCGCGCAGAAGTAAGACAACCGTTAAAAGCAATTGTTGCGTTTTTGTAAGCGCCGAACTCAGGCGCAGTTCATCGCATTCATGAAGTTTCGCAACGCGCTTTGCGATCAGCGGCGATTCACGTTTCCGATGAAATGCGCAATCCGGTTTGTGAATCGAACGCGTGCAGGTTTTGTGGCGCGAAAGACAACGCGACTTGCACGCCGTGCGTGGGCAACGTTTGCGGCGGCACGCGCGCGACGATCGGGTTCGAACCAAATCGAAGATTGAGGAACACTTCGTTGCCGACCGGCTCCACGACTTCCAGCTGCGCGCGCAGCACCGGTCCGTCGCCGCTCTCCGGATTGACCAGATGCAGATGCTCGGGGCGCAGGCCGAGCACGACTTCCCGGCCGGCGTAATTCCAAAGCTCCGGCCGGACGCGCGGCAAACCGTGCAATGGCAAAACCGTGCCGCAGTCCAGGTCGAGTTGCGTTCGCTCACCGTCCGTCTGCAAAGTCCCGCGCATGAAATTCATCGCCGGACTGCCGAGGAATCCCGCTACGAAGACATTGACCGGTTGTTCGTACAGACGCATCGGCGTGTCGATCTGCTGGATCTCGCCGTCGTTCAAAACGACGATGCGCTGGCCCAGCGTCATCGCCTCGATCTGGTCGTGCGTAACGTAGATCATCGTGGCTCCCAGACGCCGATGCAGCCGCGCGATCTCCACGCGCATCGACAGCCGCAGTTTGGCGTCGAGATTTGAAAGCGGTTCGTCCAGCAGGAACACCCTCGGCTCGCGCACCAGCGCGCGCCCCAATGCCACGCGCTGCCGCTGACCGCCCGACAACTGGCGCGGCCGGCGTTGCAGCATTTCGTGCAAGCCCAGCATCTCCGCGGCAGCCTGTACCCGGCGCTCGATCTCCGGGCGCGGTTCGCCGCGCAGTTTCAAACCGAACGCCAGATTTTCCGCCACGCTCATGTGCGGATACAGCGCGTAATTCTGGAACACCATCGCGATGTCGCGCTCGCGCGGCGGCACGTCGTTGACCACGCGTCCGTCGATCGCGATCGTGCCGGCACTCGCCGTCTCCAACCCCGCGATCATGCGCAGCAGCGTGGTCTTGCCGCAGCCGGACGGTCCGACCAGCACCAGCAGCTCGCCATCGGCGGCCTCGAACGTCGCGCCGGCCACGGCGACTTTGCCGTGGTCGTACACCTTGCGCACGTTGTCAAGACGAACCGTGGCCATTCTTGTTTCGCAGATCCGATGCGCGGCTCGCCCGCGGGCCGTGCGCACGTTATCATGCCGATGTAAACGTTTACACGGAGCAGCAAGACATGGCCGACTCCGCGAAACCATCGCGTTTCGTGTTTCCCGAGTCATTTCTGTGGGGCAGCGCGACTTCGGCCTACCAGATCGAAGGATCGCCGCTGGCCGACGGCGCCGGCATCAGCAACTGGCATCGGTTCGCGCACACACCCGGCCGCGTGCGCGACAGCGATACCGGCGACGTGGCCTGCGATCACTATCGGCGCTGGCCGGAAGACGTCGCGCTGATGCGCCATCTGCGCATGAACGCGTACCGATTTTCGATTTCCTGGAGCCGCGTGCTGCCGCAAGGCTGCGGCACAATCAATCATCAAGGCCTCGCCTTCTACGATCGCCTGGTCGATGCGCTGCTGGAGCACGGCATCGCCCCGCTGATCACGTTGTATCACTGGGACCTGCCGGCCGCGCTGGACGACCGCGGCGGCTGGCTCAATCCCGATATCGCGCACTGGTTCGCCGATTACGCGCAAGTGCTGTTCCACAAGCTGGACGATCGCGTGCGGCTGTGGGCGACGCTCAACGAACCGTGGGTGGTGGCCGATGCGGGGTATCTGCACGGCGTGCTAGCACCCGGACATCGCAGCTTGTTCGAGCCGCCGATCGTCACGCACAACCTGCTGCGTGCGCATGGCGCCGCGGTGCGGGCCTATCGCGCCGAAGGCAAGCACGAAATCGGCATCGTGGTGAATCTGGAGCCCAAGTACCCGACTTCGGACAGCGAAGAAGACCGCGCCGCGACCACGCGTGCCGATGCCTACATGAACCGGCAATTCCTCGATCCGGTTTTTCTGGGCCGCTATCCGGACGAGCTGGCGGAAATATTCGGCGAAGCCTGGCCGCATGGGCCAAAGGAAGATTTCGAAAGCATCACTCAGCGCATCGATTTCGTCGGCGTGAATTACTACACGCGCGGCGTGATGAAAAACGATGCGCACGCGTGGCCGGTGCGTGCGTCCCGCGTGCAGCAACCGCGCGCCACGCACACAGAAACGAATTGGGAGGTTTACCCGCAAGGTCTGACAGACGTACTGGAATGGGTGGCCCGGCGCTACGGCAATCCGCCGATCTACATCACCGAAAACGGCGCGGCGTTTTATGATCCGCCGGTCGCGCCGGAAGGCGGCGTCGAAGATCCGCTGCGCGTGGCCTATCTGCGCGAACACCTGCGCGCCGCGCATGTGGCGCTCGAAGGTGGCGTGGACCTGCGCGGCTATTTCGCGTGGTCGCTGCTGGACAACTTCGAATGGGCGCACGGCTATTCCAAGCGCTTCGGCCTCGTGCATGTGGATTTCGCGACGCAGAAGCGCACGCCAAAAACGAGCGCGAAGTTCTATTCGAAGGTGATCGCCACGCGGGGAGCGGCGTTGGAGACGGTTTAAGGCATTTCATGCAAGCAACCGTCCATGGTGAGTGGCGCCGGCCCGGCCAAAGCCGCCGTCCATGGCCAAGAGCTCCGTGGCCGTGCGTTCGGCCATGCGCGAGTTGCCATTCAAGGCA
>DAIOUL010000161.1:0-3402 GCA_036759545.1 Rhodanobacteraceae bacterium | reverse complement strand
CGCCCTGCACGGCGTAGGTGTACTTGCCCACGTCCTCGTTGCCGAACTTGCGGCTCAGCGCGGCCATCAGGCCCTGCAGCGTGCCGTAGGCCGTGAACGGAGAAGGGTCGCCGGAACCGCCGTGCACCTGGTGCACGCCGGTGACGAACTCGGTTTCGCGAAACACGTATTCCATGTCGTTGACGTCGATGCCGACGTCTTCCGCGGTGATATAGCGGCCGTTGAGCGAATTGACGAAACGTCCGAAGGCGCGGAACAGCGCTTCGGATTTGTCTTTTGCCGGGTCTCCGATGATCACCGCCTTGCCGCCGCCGAGATTCAAGCCGGCCACCGCGTTCTTGAAGGTCATGCCGCGCGACAGGCGCAGCACGTCGTTCAGTGCCTCCGCCTCGTTCTTGTACGGCCACATGCGCAAGCCGCCCAGCGCGGGGCCGAGCACGGTGTTGTGGATCGCGATGATGGCTTTCAGGCCCGCGTCCCGGCTCTGGCAGAACACGATCTGTTCGTGCCCGGAGGTGGAAATGGTTTCGAAGATCATCAGCACTGACTCCCGATGCGCCCGATGCGGCGCGAGACGACGGGCGGAATCCGATCGAGAATCCGCCGGGTTGGAAAGGGTGGTTCCGGCCGCGGAGGCGGCGCGACAGCCGGTTAGTTTAACTTGAGCGCCCGTGGGTTGCATCCGAGACCGGATGCGGCGGCCGGTCGCCCAAAAAGAACGGAGCGCCGCGGCGCTCCGTTTTTTGGGCGATGGGACTCAACGTCCCCAATAGCCGACGTGGAACCGCCACACCGGCCCTTCATGCACCCAGCGGCCGGGGTAATAGCGATATCCGGGGCGCGCGCGCACCCAATAGCCCGATCGCCACACGTAACGATGGCCGTTCCATTTCCAGTAGCCATTCACCCATACCCAGCCGGGGCGCGGCGCGGGCACGGCTTCGTAGATAGGCGCGGGCGGACCGAAATTCACGCCAACGCCCACGCTGACGTGCGCGGCCGAAGCGGGTGGCGCCGCGACGCTACCGCATGCCATCAAAGCCGTCGACAACACTACACCCAGAATCTCACGACGCATGACTGCACCTCCGCGATGACGGCTCGCCGGGAGCCTTTCTCGCGAAAACGCATTTTCGTGCGTGCAGTTGACAGTGCGCGTGCGCGTCATTCAGCGGCGCGTCGGTGATGCTGCCTCGAAGTTCACTTGCGGTGCGGGCGCGTTTACCTGAAGTTCGGGTAAGCGCCGCTGCGCGTTACAATCCGGGTGTTTGCAGCCGAGAACCGGGCCGATCATGAGCACAGCCGCGCCGAACCTGCCCGCCGCCGAACCACGCACGGATACGGCGCCGCTGCGCTTCGTCACCGCGGCCAGCCTGTTCGACGGCCACGATGCCGCGATCAACATCATGCGCCGCATCATCCAGGCGCAAGGCGCGGAGGTGATCCACCTCGGCCACAACCGCTCGGTCGAGGACGTGGTGCGCGCCGCGTTGCAGGAAGACGCCGACGCGATCGCGGTGTCGTCCTACCAGGGCGGCCACATGGAATATTTCAAGTACATGGTGGACATGCTGCGCGAGCGCGGCGCGCCGCACGTCAAGGTGTTCGGCGGCGGCGGCGGCACGATCACGCCAGAGGAAATCCGCGAGCTGGAGGATTACGGCGTCGAGCGCATCTACCACCCCAACGACGGCATGCACCTCGGCCTCACCGCGATGATCGAGGATGTTCTGCGCCGCGCAGGCGCGGCGAGGGAACGGGGAACAGGGAACAGGGAACAGGTTTGGACGCTGCCCGATATCGATAACGAAATCAGCATCGGGCGCATGTTGAGTGCAATCGAAGATGGTGAATTCACCGAAACCGAACTGGAGAAGTTGCGGAAGCAATGGGCGAACCCTGCGGGTTCCCCGTTCCCCGTTCCCCGTTCCCGCTCCATTCCTGTCATCGGCATCACCGGCACCGGCGGCGCGGGCAAATCTTCCGTCACCGACGAATTGATCCTGCGCTTTCTGCACGCCTTCCCGCAGATGCGCATTGCGGTGCTGGCGGTGGATCCGACGCGCCGGCGTTCCGGCGGCGCGCTGCTGGGCGACCGCATCCGCGTGAATTCATTGCGCTCGCATCGCGTGTTCATGCGCTCGATGGCCACGCGCCGCCAGCACGCGGCCACAAGCGCCGTGCTGCAGGATTGCATCGCATTCCTGAAATCGCTGCCGTTCGATCTGCTGATCGTGGAAACCGCCGGCATCGGCCAAAGCGATTCCGAAATAGTCGACCTGGTGGATTTCCCGGTCTACGTGATGACATCGGATTACGGCGCGGCCAGCCAGCTCGAAAAGATCGACATGCTGGATTTCGCCGAACTCGTCGTGCTCAACAAGTACGACAAGCGCGGCGCGGAAGACGCGCTGCGCGACGTGCGCAAACAATGGAAGCGCAACCGCACCGCGTTTCAGACCAAGGACGAGGACATCCCGGTCTATCCGACCATCGCGAGCCAGTTCAATGATCCGGGCGTGACCTGGATGTTCGTGAATCTGTGCCGGTTGTTACGGGAGAAGCTGCATCTTGAACCCTCCCCTTCAAGGGGAGGGCAGGGTGGGGATGGTGTTGAGCGCGATATTGCTTCGAAGAAAACCATCCCCCTCCCGACCTCCCCCTTGAAGGGGGAGGAGTTGTCCCGGCAGCCTGGTCAGGCGCGATCGCATTGCGACTTCAACCCGCAAGTCGATGTCTCCATCAAGGAACCGCGCGCGACGGTGCTGATTCCGGGCTCGCGCGTGCGCTATCTCGCCGAGATCGCGGAGCAGGGCAGGGACATTAATGCCGACATCGCGCGCATGGCCGAAGCCGCATCGAAAGCGCAGCACTATTTCGAAGCGTTGACGGAACTGAAGGATCCGAACCTGCCCAAGCCGCTGGATCTGTACGAGGCGTCCGACCTGGAAAATTCCGCCGGCGCGCAGATGGTGATCGACACCGACAACGAAGCGTCTTTCTGGGAGCAGGGCGGCGGCGTCGATCGCAGCATGGTCCTCCTGCGTCAACGCTACAACGAAGCGGTGAAGGAACTCAGCGCCGAAGCGATCCGCTTGCTGCGCGAATGGCCGGCGCGCAAGGAGTCGGTCACCGCGGAGGTCAACGAATACGAAGTGCGCGGCAAAAAAATCGCCGTGCAGAATTACCGCGAATCGCTTTCGCACCAGAAGATTCCCAAGATCGCGCCGCCGACCACGCGCGACTGGGGCGACCTGCTGAAGTTCCTGATGATGGAGAACCTGCCGGGCGCGTATCCGTACACCGGCGGCGTGTATCCGTACCGGCGCAGCGGCGAGGATCCCACGCGCATGTTCGCGGGCGAGGGCACGCCCGAGCGCACCAACCGCCGCTTCCATTACT
>DAIOUL010000160.1:0-3441 GCA_036759545.1 Rhodanobacteraceae bacterium | reverse complement strand
TGGTCATGTCCGAACCGGTGGTGTCGTATTCGTCCATCAGGATGCGCGTGGCGGGTGTGGCCAGCCCGATCAGGATCAGCACCGGCACCAGCGTCCAGAGGAATTCCAGCTTGGTGTTGTGGCTCCAGTTCGCCGGCACCGCGCCACGCGATTTACGGAAGCGGAACATCGCGATGATCATCGCGCTGAACACCACCACCCCGATGCCGACGCACACCCAAAACGCGGCCATGTGCAGCGCGTAGATTTCGCGCGATTCGGAAGTGACGCCGGGGGTGAGATTCAACTGCCACGGCACCGGATTGGCCAACGCCGATGCCGACGCCAGCGCGAGGATCGCAGCGCTCGTCTGCCGCAGGAACTTGGGAATTCTCATCAGCTACCCCGTTGTACGCCGGCCAACGCCGTCCGCAATTCTTCCGATAATTCCAGGCGCTCCTCGTCGCCGAGGAAGGCGCCCACTTCACGCTCGCGCCCGGAGGCGGCGAGCAGCACGTGCCGGTGCCCGCCCCAGTCGCGCAGGTGCACCTGCACCCACGCGCTTGGGAAAGCCACCGCCGCCGCGCGCGGCGGCAGCGATTCCACCCGCACGCTGCGCGCATCCAGCGTGATCCGTTCGCCGCGGTCACCCGCGCGCCACGCCAACACGAACGCGACCGCCACGCATGGCACTTCCAGCAGCGCAAACAGCGGCGCGAACACATTGCCCTGCCACGCCGCAAGCAACGCCGTCAGCATGGCCGCCGCCGCCAGCACGCCGATCGCCTTGCGCAGTTCTTCGCGGCTGAGCGCCCGGTTGGGGGCGAGCAGCAGCGTGATCTGCCCGGCATCGACAGCCGCCGGCACGCGCCTGATCATGGCTGAAGAGTTCCGTTCCGCAGCGCCTTCAAACCGCACAATGATAAGGCCGCGCCGCCGGTGCGGGCAAGGAAAGCCTTCGCCGCGCGCGTTTCGGCTTGGCCGCATGCGGCACGCGCTCTACAATATCCAGCTTTGCATCGGCGTCGGTGCGCATGGCCGAAATCCTCTCCCCCGAACTGCCGCATTCGGCCGATCCGCTGCGCGCGGGCATCACCGCCGCGTGGAGCGAGGACGAAACGCGGGCGGTGACCGCCCTGTTGGCGCAGGCAGAGTTGCCGTCCGCGCAACGCGAGCTGGTGCTGGCGCAGGCTGCCGAACTCGTGGCGCGCGTGCGCGCCAAGGCTGCGAATCAGAGCGCGGTCGAATCCTTCATGCGCCAGTACGACCTTTCCTCCGAGGAAGGCGTGCTGCTGATGTGCGTGGCCGAAGCATTGCTGCGCATCCCCGACCGGCACACCACTGACAAGCTGATCCGCGACAAGCTGGGCGAAGCGGATTGGCGCAAGCATCTCGGCGAGAGCGATTCGTTATTCGTCAACGCCTCGACTTGGGGTCTGATGCTGACGGGGCATCTTGTGAATCTCGCCGAGAGCACGCGACGCGATGCGGCCGGGGCGTTCAAGCGACTGATCGCGCGCGCGGGAGAACCCGTGATTCGCCTCGCCGTGCGGCGCGCGATGCGTATCATGGGCCACCAGTTCGTGATGGGCCGCAGTATCGAAGAAGCGCTCGATCGTTCCGCCAAGGGCGACAACGTGCGCTACCGCTATTCCTATGACATGCTGGGCGAAGCGGCGCTAACCGCGCCGGATGCGCGGCGTTATTTCAAAGCCTACGCCGATGCGATAACCGCATTGGGCCAGCGCGGACCATGGCGTGATGTGGTCGATGCGCCCTCCATTTCGGTGAAACTGTCGGCGCTGCACCCGCGCTACGAAGCGATCAAACGCGAACGCGTGCACGCCGAACTGACGCCATTGGTGCTGCAGCTCGCGCAACTGACGAAACAGAACGGCATCGCGATGACCATCGATGCCGAGGAAGCCGACCGTCTCGAATTGTCGCTGGACGTAATCGGAGCGGTGTTCGCGCACGAATCGCTGGCCGGCTGGAACGGTTTTGGCCTGGCGGTGCAGGCGTACCAGAAGCGTGCGCCGTTCGTGATCGACTGGCTGGCTCAGACCGCGAAGCAGGCCAACCGCCGCTGGTGCGTGCGGCTGGTGAAAGGCGCGTACTGGGATTCGGAAATCAAACGCGCGCAGGAGCTGGGCCTGATCGGCTATCCGGTGTTCACGCGCAAACCGAACACCGATGTCTCGTATCTCGCCTGCGCGAAGAAGCTGCTGGACGCCGGTGCGGAGTGGATCTATCCGCAATTCGCCACCCACAACGCGCACACCATCGCGTCGATCCATCACATCGCAAGCGGACGTCCGTTCGAATTCCAGCGCCTGCACGGAATGGGCGCGGATTTGTATTCGGAAGTGATCGGCAGCGAGCACTGGAACGTACCCTGCCGCGTGTACGCACCGGTCGGCAGTCACGAAGACCTGTTGCCTTATCTGGTGCGCCGCCTGCTGGAAAACGGCGCCAACACCTCGTTCGTCAATCGCATCAGCGACGAAAAGATTCCGGTGCGCGATCTGGTGGCCGATCCGGTCGAATCCGTGCGCGAATTCGGCGCCGCGCACGGCGGGCGCTACGAGCATCCGCGCATCCCCTTGCCGATCGATCTCTACGGTTCACTGCGGAAGAATTCCATGGGCGCGAATCTCGCCAACGACGACGAACTGAAATCGCTTGCGGCCAGCATCAACGCGCCGCACGCGCCGTGGACCGCGCAGCCGCTGGTGCCCGGCGCCAATTCCAGCGAACCCGAGCGCGATGTCACCAATCCGGCCGACCGCCGCGTAGTGGTAGGGAAAAGCCGCAACGCCGATGCCGCGACCATCGAGCGCGCACTCGCCAATGCGGTCGCCGCGCAGGAAGGCTGGGACACGCTGCCGACCGCCAGTCGCGCCGTGATCCTCGAACGCGCGGCGGATTTGCTGGAACAGCGCCGCGGCGAATTCATCGCGCTGTGCGTGCGCGAAGCGGGCAAGACCATTCCCGCGGCGATTTCGGAAGTGCGCGAAGCCGCCGATATGTGCCGCTACTACGCGGCGATGGCGCGCAAGCTTTTCGGCCAGCCGGAAGACCTGCCGGGCCCGACCGGCGAATCCAATCAATTGTTCCTGCGCGGGCGCGGCGTGTTCGTGTGCATCAGCCCCTGGAATTTCCCGCTGGCGATTTTCAGCGGCCAGGTCGCCGCCGGCTTGGCGGCCGGCAATTCAGTGATTGCCAAGCCCGCCGATCAAACCACGCTGGTCGGTTGTGCGATGGTGAAACTGCTGCACGAAGCCGGCGTGCCGGAAATGGTGCTGCAATTCGTGCCCTGCAAAGGTTCGATGCTGGGCAAAACGCTGCTGACGCGTCCGGAAGTCGCAGGCGTGTGCTTTACCGGGTCCACCGAAACCGCCTGGACGATCAACCGCACGCTGGCCGCGCGCAACGCACCGATCGCCGCACTGATCGCCGAAA
>DAIOUL010000159.1:0-3567 GCA_036759545.1 Rhodanobacteraceae bacterium | reverse complement strand
TGATGTTCTTGAACAACTGGCGCTGGCGCGGATCCGTGTAGGTCGCGTTGCAGATTTCCGTCAACGGCACGCCGATCGCGGTGACGTCGTCGCGGAATTTGGATTTCGGCAGCGGCCTGGTGTTGTCGTAGAACAGATAACCGCCCGATTCGATCTCGGCGAGGTCTTCGTCCCACGTCTGCGGATTCATGGCGACCATCAGATCCACGCCGCCGCGCCGGCCGAGCCAGCCCGCTTCCGACACGCGCACTTCGTACCAGGTCGGCAGGCCCTGGATGTTGGACGGAAAGATGTTGCGCGGGCTGACCGGCACGCCCATCCGCAAGATCGACTTGGCGAACAGCTCGTTCGCCGAGGCCGAGCCCGAACCGTTGACATTGGCGAACTTGACGACGAAGTCGTTGGTGGCTTCGATCGATCTCATGTCGGCCCTCGCTTTGAAGCCCTCTCCCTCAGGGGGAGGGTTTGGGTGGGGATGGTGCTAACGAGCGACGAACACCATCCCCTCCCCGTTCCTCCCCTTGAAGGGGAGGGAGAAAAACAATGCCGAACGAAGATCAGAATCACGCTGCCACCCTTTCCGCATCGCGCTCGCGCTCCCCGGCGTGCGTTTCCAGCAGCAGGAACTTGCGCATGTCCCAGGCGCCGGTGGGACAGCGTTCCGCGCACAGGCCGCAGTGCAGACAGACGTCTTCGTCTTTCACCATCACGCGGCCGGTTTTCAGCGCGCCGGAGACATACAAGTCCTGTTGCGTGTTCAATGCCGGCGCAGTCAACCGCGTGCGCAACTCAGGCTCTTCGCCATTCGCGGTAAAGCTGATGCAATCCATCGGGCAAATGTCCACGCAGGCGTCGCACTCGATGCAGACGTTCTCGGTGAACACCGTCTGCACGTCGCAATTCAAACAACGCTGGGTTTCCTTCCACGCGGTTTCAGCGTCGAACCCCAGTTCCACTTCCTGCTTGATGTTGACCAGTGTTTTCTCTTTCGGTGCCCAAGGCACGACATATCGCTCGTCGTTGCTGATCGCGTTGTCGTAACTCCATTCGTGGATGCCCATCTTCTGCGAAACGAGATTCGCCAGGGGCGGCGGACGCTCGTGCACGTCCTCGCCCTGCAGCATGCGATGGATCGAAATCGCCGCCTGATGGCCGTGTTCGACCGCCCAGATGATGTTCTTGGGTCCGAACGCCGCGTCGCCGCCGAAGAACACTTTCGGCAGCGTGGATTGCATGGTGACCTTGTCCAGTTTCGGCATGTCCCACTCGTCGAACTCGATGCCGATATCGCGTTCTATCCATGGAAATGCGTTCTCCTGCCCGACGGCGATCAGCACTTCGTCGCATTCGAAGGTGACATCCGGTTCGCCGGTCGAAACCAGTTTTCTTTTGCCGCGCGCATCGGTTTCCGCGCGCGTCTTTTCGAACACCATGCCGGTGAGCCGTCCGTTGTCGTGCAGAAAGGCCTTGGGATTGAGCCAGTTGAGAATCTTGACGCCTTCGTGCTCGGCATCTTCCTTTTCCCACGGACTCGCCTTCATTTCCTCGTAGCCGGAGCGCACGATCACCTTGACGTCATCGCCGCCCAGCCGGCGCGAGCTGCGGCAGCAATCCATCGCGGTGTTGCCGCCGCCCAGCACGATCGTGCGCTTGCCGACTTTGTTGACATGCCCGAAATACACCGACGCCAACCAGTCGATGCCGATGTGGATCTTGTCCGCCGCTTCGCTGCGGCCGGGAATGTCGAGATCCCGCCCGCGCGGCGCGCCGCAGCCGACGAACACCGCGTCGTAGTCTTCCAGCAGGGGGCGCAGCGAATCGATGCGTCGGTTGCCGACGAATTGCACGCCGAGATCGAGAATGTAACCGACTTCCTCGTCGATCACCGATTCCGGTAGACGAAACCGCGGAACCTGCGTGCGCATGAAACCGCCGCCTTTGGCGTCGGCTTCGAAAATCGTGATCTTGTAGCCGAGCGGCGCGAGGTCGCGCGCGACGGTGAGTGATGCCGGGCCTGCGCCGACGCAGGCGATGCGGAAGCGATCCGCGCCCGGAATGCGCTCAGGCAACCGCGCGCGCAGACGTTCGCCGATGTCCGCGCTCTTGTTGTCCGCACAGACACGTTTCAGGCGGCAGATCGCGACCGGTTCGGGCTTCTCGCCATTGCTTTCCTCGACGCGCCCGCGCCGGCAGGCTGGCTCGCACGGGCGGTCGCAGGTGCGGCCGAGGATGCCGGGAAAGACATTCGAATCCCAGTTGATCAGGAAGGCGTCGTCGTAGCGGCCGGCCGCGATCAGGCGGATGTATTCCGGCACCGGCGTGTGCGCCGGACACGCCCACTGGCAATCGACCACTTTGTGGAAGTAGTCGGGATTGCGGATATCGGTCGGCTGCATCGCATCCTCCCGCCCGGTCTGCTGCCGGCGGCAGGTCGAGTCTAGCCGTTTTGTTCGCAAACGAAAGTGTTTCGCTTGAACACCCGGACCGCAGCTTCGTCATTCCGGCGCACTCCGGAATCCATTTTGATTTTTCAACAGCAAGATGGATCCCGGCTTCCGCCGGGATGACGGCATCGTTCTACGCCGCCGCCCCGCCCACCGCTTTCGCCTCGTCCTCGGTCACGGCCTTCATGGACAGGCGGATGCGGCCCTGCTTGTCCACTTCCAGCACCTTGACCTTGACGATGTCGCCTTCCTTCAGCTTGTCGGAAACCTTCTCGACGCGCTCGTTGGAAATCTGCGACACGTGCACCAGGCCGTCCTTGCCGGGCAGGATGGTGACGAACGCACCGAAGTCCATCAGCTTGACGACCTTGCCCTCGTAGATACGGCCGGGCTCGACATCGGAGACGATCTGTTCGATGCGCTTCTTTGCAGCATCGGCCGCTTCGCGATTCACCGATGCGATGACCACGGTGCCGTCGTCGCTGATGTCGATGGTCGTGCCAGTTTCTTCGGTGATGGAGCGGATGGTCGCGCCGCCCTTGCCGATCACTTCGCGAATCTTGTCCGGATGGATCTTGATGGTGAGCAGGCGCGGGGCGTATTCGCTCATCTCGCCGCGCGGCGCGCTAAGCGCCTTGGCCATTTCGCCGAGGATGTGCAGCCGTCCGCGCTTGGCCTGATCCAGCGCCGTGCGCATGATCTCCTCGGTGATGCCGTCGATCTTGATGTCCATCTGCAAGGCGGAAACGCCGTTCTCGGTGCCGGCTACCTTGAAATCCATGTCGCCCAGATGATCTTCGTCGCCGAGGATGTCGGACAGCACGACGAAGTTGCCGCCTTCCTTCACCAGACCCATCGCGATGCCGGCGACCGGCGCGGTCAGCGGCACGCCGGCATCCATCATCGCGAGCGACGAACCGCACACGCTGGCCATCGAAGACGAACCGTTGGATTCCGTGATTTCCGAAACCACACGCACCACGTACGGGAATTGCTCGATGCTCGGCTTCACCGCCTGTACGCCGCGGCGCGCCAGACGGCCGTGGCCGATTTCGCGGCGCTTCGGGCCGGCCATGCGGCCGCACTCGCCCACCGAATACGGCGGGAAGTTGTAGTGGAACAG
>DAIOUL010000158.1:0-3757 GCA_036759545.1 Rhodanobacteraceae bacterium | reverse complement strand
ACATGGCCGATTTCGAGCGCGCCAAGGACAAGATCATGATGGGCGCCGAGCGGCGTTCGATGATCATGAGCGAGGACGAGAAGAAACTCACCGCTTACCACGAGGCGGGCCACGCGATCGTGGGCCTCTCGGTGCCCGAGCACGATCCGGTGCACAAGGTCACGATCATTCCGCGTGGCCGCGCGCTGGGCGTCACCATGTTCCTGCCGGAACAGGATCGCTACAGCCACAGCAAGATGTCGCTGCATTCGCGTCTGGCCAGCTTGTACGGCGGCCGCGTCGCGGAAGAACTGATCTTCGGCGAGGACAAGGTCACCACCGGCGCGTCCAACGACATCCAGCGCGCCACACAACTGGCGCGCGACATGGTCACCAAGTACGGGCTATCGGACGATCTCGGGCCGATGACCTACAGCGACGAGGAGGATGAGGTGTTCCTCGGCCGTTCGGTGACGCAGCACAAGAACGTCTCCGACGAAACCGCGCGCAAGATCGACGTGGCTGTGCGCGGCGTGATCGACGGCGCCTACACCCGCGCGAAGCAGATCCTCACCGACGACATCGAAAAGTTGCACGCGATGGCGCGCGCGCTGTTGCAGTACGAGACGATCGACAAGGAACAGATCGCCGCGATCATGGACGGCCGCGAGCCCGGCCCGCCGCGCGACTGGCGCATGCCGTCCGGCAATCCGCCCGACAGCGGCGGCAAGCCTGCCTCGGCACGCGATCCGGCCAAGGTCGGGCAACCGGCCAGCCAGCACTGAACAACAACCCGCCGCCCGGCGGGTTGTTTTTTTGGAGATTCCGGAGTGTCGACGCGTGCGCGCGTTGGGTCGGCTCGAGCGTACTCCACGCAAGCTCCGCCGCGGCTACACTCCGCGCGAATGGGGCGATGGTGGGGTTCCGGTCATGGGCGCTACGACGAACCCGCTCGACGTGATGATCGCCGCACCGGATCACGATCGCGTGCTGCACACGGTGCGCAACGTCGGCACGCGCGAACTGCGCATCATCGCCGTCGAAATCAAGGCGGCGACATGAGCCTGGTCGCCGAGCTCCAGCGCCGCAACGTGTTGCGCGCAGCGGTGCTGTATGCCGGCGCGGTGTGGGCGCTGGCGCAGGGCTTGGCGCAATTGCTGCCGCTGTTCGGCGACTACGGCTGGATCGCGCGCTGGTTCGTGATCGCGGCGATTATCGGCTTTCCGTTCTGGATCGCGTTCGCCTGGTTCTACGAGTTCACGCCGCAGGGTTTGAAGCGCGAGAGCGAACTCGCGGCGGATGCATCGATCGCGCGTTCGACCGGCCGCAAGCTCGATCGCGCGATCATCGTGGTACTGGCGGTCGCGGTGGTGCTGCTGCTCGCCAACACGTTCGTGTGGCGCAAAGGGACCGGGTTGCGGCCCTCCGCAATCACCGCTGGTGTGCTTGCGAATATCCCCGCCAAATCCATCGCCGTGCTGCCGTTCGAAAACCTCAGCGAGGAAAAGGGCAACGGCTATTTCGCCGACGGCATGCAGGATCTGATCCTCACCAAGCTCGCCGACATCGGCGATCTGAAGGTCATCTCTCGCACCTCGACCGCGAAATACCAGAGCCATCCGGACAACCTGAAAGACATCGCGCAGCAACTCGGCGTGGCGACAATCCTAGAAGGCAGCGTGCAGAAGGCCGGCAACCAGGTGCTGATCAACGTGCAGTTGATCGACGCGCGCTCCGACAGCCATCTGTGGGCCGAAAGTTACCAGCGCACGCTGGACAACATCTTCGGCGTGGAAGGCGAAGTCGCGCAGAAGGTGGCCGATGCGTTGAAGGCAAAGCTGACCCGCACCGAACAGCAGAACGTCGCCGCGGTGCCGACCCAGAATGCGGCCGCATACGACGTGTTCCTGAAAGCCGAATCGCTGGCGTACAAGGCCATCGACTCCTATCGGGAAGACGACTTCCTGGCTGCCGACGCCGCTTACCGCAAGGCGATTGCGCTCGATCCCGACTTTGCGCTGGCCTATGCCCACCTGGCCTACAACCGGATTGCTGGTCATTGGTATGCCAAACACCTGGCCCCCGAACAACTGGACGATATCAAGGCCACGGTCGATCGCGCGCTGGCGCTGGCTCCAGAACTGCCCGATGCTCATCTGGCGCTGGCGTACTACTACTACTGGGGCTTCCGTCGCTACGACGACGCAACGGCGGAGTTTCGGCGCACCTTGCAACTGGCCCCGAACAACGAGCGGGCTGCGCAGGGGCTGGCTTACATCCTGCGGCGCCGCGGCCAGTTCGATCAGGCGCTGATCCAATTCCAGCGCGTTCTGGCGTTGGCGCCGGGAAACCGCGAGAACTGGGGAGAATACGGCATCACCTACGAAATCGTGCGTCGTTATCCCGAAGCGCTTGAACAACTGAACCGGGCGCTTGCGATGGATCCGGATTACGAGGACGCGCGCGATTTCCTGGTGCGCGCGATGTTGTTCGGATTCGGCGACGTGGCGAAAGCTCGCACCGCGTCTGCCGGGACGAACAATTGGCGCCTGACCTACACCATTGCCGGGGATTCCTACAACCTCATCGGCCCGCGCGCTTACCCGGATTTCTTCGACCGGAAATTCGACGCCGCCTTGCGCGATTGGGATGCGGTGCCGACGGCGACGGACGAGGAGCACTTGATCAGCCGCGCGGCGCGCGTGGTCATCGGGATGGTCGCCGGCCGACAGGCCGCCATCCGGCCGGAATGCGAAAAGCTCAAACCGCTGCTGGATGCTGATTTGGCCAAGGATCCCGATGCGCTGGGTCCGTTGCAGCGATCCAGCTGGGTCGAGTTGTGCCTGGAACGCAATGCGCAAGCGATCGCCGCGGCACGCCACGCCAGCGAAGTGCTTCCGCTCGCGAAAGATGCCTATTTCGGTGCATTCCAGTTGGAGGGGCTGGCCGAAATCGAGGCGCGCGCCGGCCAGCCGGAGCAGGCGATCGACTTGCTGCTAAAGCTCCTGTCGATTCCCGCCGGTGAAACGGTGAGCATCAAGCGCCTCGAACTCGATCCCGTGTGGGATCCGTTACGCAAGGATCCGCGCTTCCAGGCGCTGGTGAAGAAATATTCCGGCGCGCAGCCGATGGCGGCAACGAGCGGAGCTTCGCCGTGACGGAATTCATCGCGCGCCTCAAGCAGCGCAAGCTGGTGCAGTGGGCGCTGGCGTACATCGCGTTCGCGTTCGCGCTGCTGCAGGGCGTGGACATCGTGGCGCAACGATTTGCGTGGCCGGATCAAATCGAGAAGCTGCTGATCCTGGCACTCGCGATCGGTTTTGTCGTCGTGCTCGTGCTGGCGTGGTACCACGGCGAGCGCGGCGCACAGAAAGTCAGCGGCACCGAGATCGTGATCCTCGCGTTGCTGCTGGCAATCGGCG
The DNA here is from genome assembly GCA_036759545.1 of Rhodanobacteraceae bacterium. Lineage (GTDB taxonomy): Bacteria > Pseudomonadota > Gammaproteobacteria > Xanthomonadales > Rhodanobacteraceae > 66-474. The sequence continues at coordinate 356 of DAIOUL010000158.1, read as the reverse complement.
GCGGGCTGCTATGGCGTTACGAGCGGATGCTGCCATCCACGAGTAGCCCGGATGCAGCGCAGCGCAATCCGGGATCGGAGTCGTTGCAAGCCATTCCGGCCAAATCCATCGCCGTGCTGCCGTTCGAAAACCTCAGCGAGGAAAAGGGCAACGGCTATTTCGCCGACGGCATGCAGGATTTGATTCTCACCAAGCTCGCCGACATCGGCGATTTGAAAGTCATCTCTCGCACATCGACCGCGAAATACCAGAGCCACCCGGACAACCTGAAAGCCATCGCGCAGCAACTCGGTGTGGCGACGATCCTGGAAGGCAGCGTGCAGAAGGCCGGCAACCAGGTGCTGATCAACGTGCAG
>DAIOUL010000157.1:0-3778 GCA_036759545.1 Rhodanobacteraceae bacterium | reverse complement strand
TGGCGATCGACACCGGCCGCATCTGGTGCAGCAAGATGCCGATGCTCGCGAGCCTGTTCCCCAATGCCAAGGTGATCGCCTGCGTGCGTGAGATGCCGTGGGTGCTGGACAGCGTGGAGCGCATGGTGCGAAAGCATCCGCTGTCGGCCAGCAAGATCTTCCACTTCAATCCCAACGGCACGGTGTATTCACGCACCGAAAGCCTGATCGACGTGGCCGGCATGGTCGGCTTTTCGTATCAGGCGACCAAAGACGCCTATTATGGCGAGTACGCGCCGGGCCGTTTGATGCTGATGACGTATGAGACGCTCACCAGCAATCCGCAGCGCGCGATCGAGGCGGTGTACCAGTTCATCGGCGAACCATTGTTCAAGCACGACTTCGAGAACATCCAGTACGACGAGCCGGAATTCGACGCGCGACTCGGGTTGCCCGGCCTGCACAAGGTGCATCCGAAGGTGACCGCGACCAAACGCGAGAGCGTGCTGCCGCCGGATCTGTTCAACCGCTTCGTCAAGGATTCGTTTTGGCTGGATCCGGCGACGAATATTCGGAAGATCCCGATCGTTTAGTGCGCTATCCCTGCGCGTGAAAGCGGCCATCCATGGCCGCACTTTTCACAAGAGCATTTATATGGACGTAACTCATCAGCCCGATGCGCAGGAATTCAGCACGGAACTCGAAGGCCATCGCGCGGAACTGCAATACCGTTTGCGCGGCGGCGTGATGACCATCGTCCACACGGGCGTTCCGGATGCGATCGGCGGCCGCGGCGTGGCGGCGGAACTGACACGCGTGGCGCTGGAGACCGCGCGCGCCAACCACTGGAAAGTGGTGCCGGCGTGTGCGTATGCCGAAGCGTTCATGCGCAGGCACAGGGAGTATCAGGATCTGCTCGCCTGATTCACCGCAGCGTCCACAACCCCACCAACAACGCGCTCGCCAATAGATACGGAATCGACCACGCGTGAAATTTCCACGCGATGCGCGGCGAGCCGTCCAGCCTCAGCGCGATCAGGTTGGCGAGCGAGCCGATCATGATGCCCGAACCGCCGACGTTCACCGCGATCGCGAGCAGGGTGAGATTGCCGGTGTAGTTCTCCAGCAGCACGGCCGCGGGCACATTGCTGATGAATTGAGACAACACGATGCCGCCGCCGTACAGCACGCGCGGATCGCGCCACTCGAGCATCCCGACGTGCGCATACACCCACGGCAGTGCGGATAAGTGTCCGAGGCCCACGAACATCGCGGCGAACGTCACCAGCAGCATCCAGTCCACGCCCGCCAGCACGCGCCGGAAGAACACGATGCCGGTGGCGAGCACGATCAACGCTGCCGGCACGGCTTGATGAAATTGCAATGCGGCCACCATGCCGCCCAGCAGCACGATCGCGCCGATTCCCAGGCGCACGCTCAACGCCGGCGGCTGCATCGCATCGCGCTGCAGTTGCAGCGGCGCGGATGAAAACGCCGCGCAGGTCAGGCACAGCAGCGACGCCAGCATGATCGCGCCGGCCGGCAGCAGCGCCAGCGTGAATTGTGGAAACGCCCATCCCGAGTGCTGCCACAGCAACAGGTTCTGCGGATTGCCAATGGGACTCAAAGTGGAGCCCGCGTTCACCGCCAGCGCCTCGAAGATCACCAGCCGCGTGCGCGGCACACGCGCGATCGCATCGATCGCCAGCGTCAGCGGCACGATCAGGAACAGCGCTACATCGTTGGTCAAAACGGAAGCCAGAAGCGCGGACAGTAAAACCAGCACCAGCGCCAGCGCGCGCACGTCGCGCAAGCGCGCCACCAGCGCCAGCGCCCAGCGCTGGATCAGGCCGCTGATCCGAACGGCCTGCGTCAGGATCAACAAGCCGGTCAAACCCGCGAGCGTCGGTACGTCCAGCCAGCGCAGGTATTCGCGCGCCGGACGCGGATCGAAAATCGCCAGGATGACCGTCAACAACAGCAGCGCCTGCAGCAGATGATCGTGTTTCAGCCGGTGCAGGGCGAGCGCGGATGCGGACAAACCATCGTTCCTTCCTGGAGATGACGTGATCATCGCATGCGTGCCATGGATTGCGCATTGGGGTTACGTGCACGGCCCAAGTTCAGGGCGCCGCGCGCATGCTGGTTCGATGGGCAACGCCGTGACATGGACGATCCGCGTCGCTTTGGTGCTGATCCTGGTCGGCGCCGTGGTGGCCTTCTTCATGTCCGGCGCGCCGCAGCAGTTCAATCTGCAAACACTGCAGCACGATCGCCAGATGCTGGATACATGGTGGACGACGTATCCGTGGCGGCTGGGCTTGGGATATTTCGCGGTATTCGTGGTGGTGGTCGCGCTGTCGCTGCCGGCGATGACGCTGATGACGCTGGCCGCGGGCGCGATCTTCGGCGTGGTCGTCGGCAGCGTGATCGTGTCGTTCGGTTCGGCGCTCGGCGCGACGCTGGCGATGCTGGCCGCGCGCTTCGTCTTCAAGGATGCGGTGCGCAGGCGTTTTGCGCACCGCCTGCAGCGCGTGGACGCCGGCATCGAACGCGACGGCGCCTTCTATCTGCTCAGCATCCGGCTGGTGCCGATCTTTCCGTTCTTCATCGTCAACCTGCTGATGGGGCTGACGCACATCCGTGTGCGCACTTATTACTGGGTGACGCAGCTCGGCATGCTGGCGGGCACGATCGTGTACGTGAATGCGGGCACGCGCATCGCCAGCGCGAAGACCTTGCAGGGATTGATTTCGGTCCCGCTGATCGTGTCGCTGGCCCTGCTGGCGTTGCTGCCGTGGGCGTCGCGCTGGCTGATCAAGAAGGCGCTGCACCTGCGGCACGAGTGGCGCTGGCATCACGGGTTGTTCCGCGAAGGCAGTCCCTTGCGTTTCGTATTCCCGGATGTGGCCGAATCGGTCGATCGGCAGCAGCGTGCCGATCGCGAAGCCGACGCCAACATCGATGCCGACAAGCGGGCATGACGCACGGCACATTCGCAGTGCGCGCGGCTGCGCGATGCTGATGCGTTGACACGCAGCGTTATTATGCGCGATTCGCGCGCCGCTTTCGGGAATCATCATGAAGCTTTCCGCCTTGTTGCCCGCTTTCGTCATGACCGTGCTCGTCGCGCCGGCAGCGATGCCCGCGCAACCTGCGATCGTGCAAACGGCGACGGCAAACGCGCAGCAGGCCTCGGTCTTCGGCGACTTGCACTGGCGTCTGATCGGACCGTTCCGCGCCGGCCGCACGCTGGCGGTGACCGGGGTGCCGGGCCAGCCGAAGCATTTCTATTTCGGTTCGGTCAACGGCGGCGTGTGGGAAACCAATGACACCGGCCGCACCTGGAATCCGATTTTCGATTCCCAGGATGTCGGTTCGATCGGCGCGATCGCAGTGGCGCCTGCCGATCCGAACGTGATCTACATCGGCAGCGGCGAAGCCGACATGCGCTCGGATATCGCGCAGGGCGATGGCATGTACAAGTCGCTCGATGGTGGCAAGAGCTGGTCGAAGATCGGCCTCGCCGACACGCAGCAGATCGGCATGATCCGCGTCGATCCGCGCGATCCCAACCGCGTGTTCGTCGCGGCGCTCGGTCATCCGTATGGACCGAACGCGCAGCGCGGCGTGTTCCGCTCGCTGGACGGCGGCAAGAGCTGGAAGAAAGTGCTCGGGCCGAGCGACGATACCGGCGCGATCGATCTGATCTTCAAACCCGGTGACGCGAACACGATCTACGCGTCGCTGTGGCAGACGCGCCGGCCGCCCTGGAACGTGTATCCGCCGTCCAACGGGC
>DAIOUL010000156.1:0-3877 GCA_036759545.1 Rhodanobacteraceae bacterium | reverse complement strand
TCGATGCCGCCGCCGCCGTCGCGTTGCAGGTGCTGCACGAACAATTCTTCCGGCAGGCAGGGCGCGCCCTGCAATTCGGATTTCAGATACGCGGCCAGGCCGTCTTCGTAATGCCATTCGTCGCGTTCACCGCTGGCTTCGTCGAACAGGCGCACGGTCAGACCCGCGCAGAGCACGGCCTTGGCACGCAGCAGGTGTTTCAGCTTCGGCAGCGAGATCTTGGGCGAATCGAAATATTTCGGATCGGGCAGAAAACGCAGTGTCGTGCCGGTCGCGCGCTTCGGTACTTCGCGCAGCATTTCCAGCTTGCCCAGGGGTTCGCCGTGTGCGAAACGCATGCGGTATTCGCGGCCGTCGCGGCGGATGGTTACCTCGAGGTGCGATGACAGCGCGTTCACCACCGACACGCCCACGCCGTGCAGGCCGCCGGCGAAGCTGTAATTGCGTTCGTTGAATTTTCCGCCCGCATGCAGGCGCGTGAGGATCAGTTCCACGCCGCTGACGCCTTCCTCCGGGTGGATGTCCACCGGCATGCCACGGCCGTCGTCTGTCACTTCCACCGAGCCGTCGCCGTGCACGATGACTTCCACCGTGCGTGCGAACCCGGCCAACGCCTCGTCCACCGAATTGTCCACCACCTCCTGCACCAGATGGTTGGGACGGGTGGTGTCGGTGTACATGCCGGGCCGGCGGCGCACCGGCTCCAGCCCGGTCAGCACTTCGATGTCTGCGGCGTTGTAGCGGGTATTGGCGGGCATGCGGGAACGATCGCTGGATCAGCCGTGCAGCATGGCGAAGCGCAACGGGGCGGTCAATGCGGAGGCGCCTTCCACCGGCTTGAAAATCGGTTCAGCTTCCGGTTTGCCACGTGCGCAGATGATGCGCACGCGCCAACGAGGGGGCGCGCCAATCAAAACACTCCAGGAGTAGCAATCATGCGCAAGCTCGTTCTCACGGCGTTGATCGCCGCGGCGTTCTCACTGCCTGCTTTCGCGCAGGACACCAGCGCGCCGGCCTCGGCTTCCACGGCCAGCAACGCGATGTCGTCCTCCAGCATGTCGCAGAGCACCAAGAGCACCAAACATCACAAGCATCATCATCACAAGAAGTCGGCTGCAAGTTCTTCCAGCAGCGCGGCTCCGATGTCGGCCTCCACCAGCGGTCACTGAGTTTCCACCAGATTCGCTGCGGATCTGAACGCCCCGGGATCGCCGGGGCGTTTTTTTTGCGCCTCGCGGAAGCGTGAACTGTATGAAAGATGAAAGCGGCCGTGAAATTCAGGCAGGGTTTGTCCCGCGTCGACCACGATGGTCGCGCGGATCGCCGAGCTGCACCGCGCCCATTCGCCACAAAGGAGTTCCATCATGCGCAAGCTCATTCTTCCCGCGCTGATCGCCGCCGCGTTCGCGGTGCCGGCGCTCGCCCAGGACGCGCAGACCCAGAGCACCACGACCACCACCGAGCAGGCCGCCGCGCCGGTGGTGTCCAGCGATGTCAAGCAGCAAAGCTCAACGACCACCAGCACGACCGATCCGGTGACTGGTGCGGTGACCACACGCACCGATACTTCGACGGGTGCCCAAGCTGCGGCGCCGCCCCCGCAAACCGATACGCAGGTGCAGGAGAGCACCAGCACGTCCACCAACCCGGTGACCGGTGCCACGACGACCGAATCGACCAAGACGGTGACGAAGCACCACCACCATCATCACGCGCAGACGACCACCAGCACCACCGCCGGTGCGAACGGCACCAGCACCAGCACTTCCATTTCCACCGAGCCGGCGGCGAACAACGCGAACAGCTCCACCACGACGACAACCACGACTTCGCAGCCGACATCATCGTCCAGCGGTGGGTGAGAAGCAGCGCTGTGAGGTGAGCAATCGGCGCCCCGGGAAAACCGGGGCGTTTTTTTATTGTGAGGAAATCAGTGGCGCGCAACGTTCGGCCAACCACGCGCGATCCGCCGGATCATCAAGCAGCGGCTCCAGTTGCTGACGCACGCGCGCGTGGTAAGCATCCAGCCAGACCATTTCCGATTTCTCGAGCAGCGACAGCTCCAGCAGCCTCGTATCGACCGGACAAAGCGTCAGCGTTTCGAACGCGAGGAATTCGCCGAACTCGGTGTGTTCAGCAGGAATCGTTGCCACGAGATTCTCGATGCGCACGCCATGGCGGCCGGGTTTGTAGATGCCCGGCTCGATCGAGGTGATCATGCCGATGTCCATCGCTTCCAGCTGCGAATGCGAACGCGGCGGACGGATCGACTGCGGGCCTTCGTGCACATTGAGGCAATAGCCAACGCCATGGCCGGTGCCGTGACCGTAGTCCACGCCGGCCGACCAGATCGGCGCGCGCGCCAGCGCGTCGAGTTGCTGACCCGATGCACCGCGCGGAAATTTCGCGCGCGACAAAGCCATCACGCCTTTCAAGACCAAGGTCACGTCACGCCGCTGCTCTTCGGTCGTCTTGCCGAGTGCCCACACGCGCGTGACGTCGGTAGTGCCGCCGAGGTACTGCGCGCCGGAATCGATCAGCAGCATGCCGTGTGACTTCAATTCGGCATGCGATTCGGGCGTGGCGCGATAGTGTGGCAGGGCCGCGTCGGCCTCATAACCCGCGATCGTGGCGAAGCTCTCGCTGATGAAGCCGGGCTGCTGTGCGCGCAGTTCACGCAGCTTCGCATCCACGTCCAGCTCGGTGATCTGCTCGCCGCGCGCGAGTGTCTCCTCTATCCAGCGCGCGCCGCGCACCAGTGCCACGCCATCTCGGCGCATCGCTTCGCGCACGTGCGCCAGTTCGGCCTCGCTCTTGCGGGCCTTGGCGGCACCGATCGGGCCAGGCGCTTCGATCAACTCCACGTGTGCAGGGATTGCATGCGCCACCGCGGCGGAGATCTGCGTCGAGGCGACCAGCAATCTTGCGTCGGAGCCCAGCGCGGAAAGTTCGGAACGGATGGAATCGTAACGTGACAACCGAATACCTTCCGTCTGCAAACGTTTCTGCAAACCTGTATCCAGCCTGGATGCGGCGATGAACAGCGTGGCGCTCGATCCATCGATCAGCAGGTGCGCGAGGAACACCGGGTTGTATTCGACGTCGCTGCCGCGCAGGTTCAGCACCCAGGCGATTTCGTCCAGCGCGGAAACGAGGTGATGCGTTGCGCCGCGTTCGCGCATCGATGCGCGAACGATCGCGAGTTTTTCCGCGCGCGAACGGATTGCATATTCGAGCGGATGTTCGAACACCGCCGCCCGCGGCAGCGGCGGCCGATCGTTCCAGACCATCGCCGGCAGATCTTCTTCGACCAATTGGGCGCCGCATATGGCCAATTGGTCGCGCAGCCCACGTTCCGAGGTCAGGGACAGCATGTCCGCCGCGCAGGCGACGCGCCCGCCGGCTTTCACGCGTTCGCACAGCCAACCGATGTGCTCGGGTGTGTGCGGCACGTCGAGCTTCATCAGCTCGATGCCGCTCCCGGCGAGTTGCCGCTGGGCCTGTTCAAAGTAGCGCGAGTCGGTCCAGAGCCCGGCGAAATCCACGCCGACCACCAGCGTTCCGGCCGAACCGGTGAAGCCGCAGAGCCACTCTCGCGCGCGCCAATGTTCCGGCAGGTATTCGGACAGGTGCGGATCGGCGGTCGGCACGATGCAGTAGGTGACGGCGCGCTCGCGCATGAGCTTGCGCAGAGCTGCAAGACGGTCTGGAATGGGAGTGCTCATTCCGGCAACCTACAACCCGCAACCGCTCCATGTAAAATGCGGCTTTCCGGAAAGCGCATTTCCATGACTCCCCTGATTTTCGTCACCGGCGGCGTGGTGTCTTCCCTGGGCAAGGGCATCGCGTCGGCCTCGCTCGCGTCCATCCTCGAAGC
>DAIOUL010000155.1:0-3941 GCA_036759545.1 Rhodanobacteraceae bacterium | reverse complement strand
GCGTTCTTGTTGACGGTGATGTGCGCGCGGCCGAGCGCGGCTTCGGCATCCTTGCCGGTGATCGGCTTGCCGATCAGATCGACCAGGAACAGATGATTCTCGGTGCCGCCGGACACGATCTTGTAGCCGCGCTCGCTCAGTGTTTTCGCCATCGCCTTGGCGTTCTTCACGACTTGTGCCTGATATTCCTTGAACTCCGGCTCCAGCGCTTCCTTGAACGCCACGGCTTTGGCCGCGATCACATGCATCAGCGGGCCGCCCTGGATGCCGGGGAACACGATCGACTGCAATTTCTTTTCGATTTCATCCGCGTGTTCGCCCATCGCGGATTTCCTGGCAACGATCAAGCCGCCGCGTGGGCCGCGCAGGGTCTTGTGCGTGGTGGAGGTGACCACGTGCGCGTGCGGCAGCGGCGAGGGATACACGCCCGCGGCGATCAGCCCGGCGACGTGCGCCATGTCCACGAAAAGATATGCGCCGACGGTGTCGGCGATCGCGCGGAAGCGCGCCCAGTCCATCACTTGGCTGTACGCACTGAAGCCGGCGACGATCATCTTCGGCTTGTGTTCGACCGCGAGCTTTTCGATCGCGTCGTAATCGACCAGGCCATGATCGTTCACGCCGTATTGCACCGCGTTGTAAATCTTGCCCGACAAATTCACTTTCGCGCCGTGCGTCAGATGGCCGCCGTGCGCCAGCGCCATGCCGAGGATGGTGTCGCCCGGATTCAGCAGCGCGAAATACACGGCCTGGTTGGCCTGAGAACCCGAATGCGGCTGCACGTTGGCGTAGTCGCAATCGAACAGTTTTTTCAGCCGCTCGATCGCGAGTTTCTCCGCGACATCCACGTACTCGCAACCGCCGTAGTAGCGCTTGCCCGGATAGCCTTCCGCATACTTGTTGGTCAGCACGGAACCCTGAGCTTCCAGCACGCGCGGGCTGGCGTAGTTCTCGGAGGCAATCAGCTCGACGTGATCCTCCTGCCGCTGCTTCTCTTCCATGATCGCGCGGGCCAGTTCGTCGTCGTAGCCGGCGATACGCATGTCATGTGGAAACATCGGTGGCCTCGCGCTGATCGGTGCAAGCGGAAATCTTAGCCGGTTCCGCCGGGAAGCGCCGCGCGCAGACCGGTGGCACACTTGAATCGTGCAACGACAGGCCAAACGAAGGTGGTCAGTCATACCGATCCCGCAAGGAGTGCTTCGATGAAATTTCGCACACTGGGCCGCAGTGGTCCGAAGGTTTCCGCACTGGGCCTCGGCTGCATGGGGATGTCGGACATGTATGGCGCGAGCGATCGCGCCGAGAGCATCGCCACGATCCACGCAGCGCTGGACGCCGGCATCATCCTGCTCGACACCGGCGACTTCTACGGCATGGGCCACAATGAGATGTTGCTGGGCGAGGCATTGGCGGGTAGGCCGCGCGATGGTTATCTGCTGAGCGTGAAGTTCGGCGCGCAGCGCGGGCCCGACGGTGCATGGCTGGGCTACGACACACGCCCGGCCGCAGTGAAGACCGCGCTGGCGTATTCGCTGAAGCGGCTGCGCACCGACTACATCGACATCTACCGTCCGGCGCGGCTGGATCCGAACGTGCCGATCGAGGACACCGTCGGTGCGATCGCCGATCTGGTCAAGGCCGGCTACGTGCGCCGTCTCGGTTTGTCGGAAATGGGCGTGGAAACCATCCGCCGTGCCAACGCGGTGCTGCCGGTGTGCGATCTGCAGATCGAATACTCGCTGATCTCGCGCGGCATCGAGTCCGCAATCCGGCCGGCCTGCCGGGAGCTGGGCATCGGCATCACCGCCTACGGCGTGTTGTCGCGCGGGTTGATCAGCGGGCACTGGTCGAAGCAGCGCGGCACCGACGCGCGCGATTTCCGCAGCCATGCGCCGCGGTTCCAGGGCGAAAATCTCGAACACAATCTGGCCCTGGTGGAGCAATTGCGCGCCATCGCCGAAGCGCGCGGCATCAGCGTGGCGCAGTTGGCGATCGCCTGGGTGCTCTCGCGCGGCGAGGATATCGTGCCGCTGGTCGGCGCACGCACCCGCACGCGCTTGCAGGAAGCGCTGGGCGCACTGGAAATCACCTTGAACGGCGACGAACTCGCCGCGATCGAACGCGCGGTGCCGCCCGATGCCGCTGCGGGCGAGCGCTATAGTGCGCAGGGCATGGCTTCGCTGGACAGCGAGCGTGGCTGAAACTTCAGCAGGGGGGAGTCATGGAGCCGCTCGAAACACCGCATAAAAAAAGCCGCGGTGTGCGGATTTTTCTGTTCGAGATTTTCACGATCACCGTCGGGCTGTTCATCGCGCTGGCCCTGAACGATTTCGTCGAGTGGCAGCAGCATCGTTCGCTCGTGCGTGCGGCCGAGTCGAGCCTGCGTACCGAGATCGGCGGCAATCGCGGAACGCTCGCGCAGATCCGGACCCAGATACGCGACGAGCGCGCCAAGATCGACCATGATCTCGTGATCCTGCGGCAGTTCCGTGATCAGCCTGACGCAGAGGCCTCACCGGACAAGACGATGTCGCTCGAGTTCAAGATGGAGGCTTTCGACGACACCGCCTGGAAGACGGCGCAGGCGACGGGCGCCTTCGCCTACATGCCGTATGCGGAAGTCGAAACCTTTTCAGGCATCTACTACATGCAGGACGAGGTCTATCGCGCGCAACGCGATGCGGTGAACGACGCGCTGGCGGCGGCCGCCCTGTTGATCACCAAGCCGAAGGGCGAGAAGCCCTCTGCAGCCGAAATCGAGGAAATCACCCAGCGCCTGGGCATGTTCAAGATGCGCCTGATTTTCCTGAGCGCACTGATCGACTCGCTGGACCGGAATTATCAGGACTATGGCGCGAGTGGCCCGCGGCGCCGAACCCACGCCGATACAACGCCGACACCATCACGTAGCTGATGATCATCAGCAGCAGCCAGGAACCGATCTTGCCCGGCGGCACCGGATGCCAGACGTGCCGCTGCGACGGGTAATGCCAGGCTTTGGTGAAGGTGCCGAGGTTCTCCGCGAACCAGATGAAGGTCGCGACCAGTGCAAAGCCGAGCAGCAGCGGCATGCGGCGATACTTGAACCGTACGCGGTAGTGGATCCAGGTCGGACCAAACACCCAAGCGACCGCGAGAAAGATCGGGATGCGGAAGTCGTAGCCGTAATGATCCGCAAAGAAGTTGAGATAGATCATCGCCGCGAGCAATGCGGTGGTGCGCCACGGCGGATGCCGCGTGAAGCGGAACTCGAACAGCCGCCACGCACGCGCGATGTAGCTGCCGACCGAGGCGTACATGAAGCCGGTGAACAGCGGCACGCCGGCAATGTGCAACAGTGAAGGGCCGGGATACACCCACGAACCTGTCGCGGTCTTGAAGATTTCCATCGCGGTTCCGGTGGCGTGGAACAGCACGATCACCGCGGCTTCGCGTTTTGTTTCCAGGTGCATGCTGAGCAGCGCGATCTGGATCGCGATCGCACCCAGCGTGACGAAGTCGTAGCGCGTCAGCGGCGCGCGTTCCGGCCACAACATCCAGGTCGCGATCAGCAGTGCCAGCATCAGCGCGCCGAACAGGCAGGCCCAGGCCTGCTTGATCCCGAACCACAGCAGCTCGTGCATGAATACGGCGATGCGTCCGCGGCGCGAAGCGTGGCGGCCGAGCCAACGGTCCCAGTGCCGCCATGTTCGTCGCCGCGATGTGGCGATCCGAAGCTGCGCCGAGGTGTTCATGCAAGCTCCTCACCTGCAGCGAATCTGGCGGCAATGCAAGGCGGCGATCTTTCGTGGGTGTGACGATTTCGGGGCACGAACTGGCATCGTTGCGCGAGGCCGGCGATAATGCGCGGTTCGATTCAGACGCAGGCCATACCGCGATGCAGTACATCTACACCATGATCGGCGTGTCCAAGGTGGTCCCGCCCAAGCGCGAGATCA
>DAIOUL010000154.1:0-4088 GCA_036759545.1 Rhodanobacteraceae bacterium | reverse complement strand
TGATCCTCGGCAAGCAGGCGATCGACGACGACTGCAACCAGACCGGCCAGATGCTGGCCGCGCTGTGGGACCGCCCGCAGGCGACGTTCGCGTCAAAGCTCGAAGTCAACGGCAACAGCGCGCGCGTCACGCGCGAGGTCGATGCCGGCTTGGAAACCATTGAAGTCGATCTGCCGGCAGTCGTCACGACCGATTTGCGTCTCAACGAACCGCGTTTCATCAAGCTGCCCGACATCATGAAGGCCAAGAGCAAGCCGATCGAGACGATCGAATTGTCGGCGTTGAACATCGAGCACGGCGGCGAGATCAAGACCACCCATTACACGCCACCGCCCAAACGCTCGCGCGGCGTAATGGTGAAGGACGTCGCCGAACTGGTAAGCGCGCTGAAGCAGAAAGGATTGGTGTAATGGGCAAAGTCCTGGTCGTCGCCGAACATCTCAACGGCCAACTCAATGCCGCGACCGCGCGCTGCGTCACCTGCGCGCGAGAGCTGAAGGCCGAAACGATCGACGTGCTGGTTCTGTCGGATTCGCCGGATGCAGTCGCCGCGCAAGCCGCGAAACTGGAAGGTGTTTCCAAAGTGCTGACCGCGGCGCGCGCGGAGAACGCGCATCCTCTGGCCGCGGTGCTGGCGCCGCAGATCTCGGCGGTGGCGAAGAACGGTTACACGCACCTGTTGCTGCCATCCACCACCTTCGGCAAGGACCTCGCGCCGCGCGCGGCGGCGCTGCTCGGCGTTGGCCAGGTCAGCGACATCATGGCCGTGACTGGCGCACACACGTTCAAGCGGCCGATCTACGCCGGCAATGCGATCGTGGATGTGGAAGTGCCGAAAGATGCAATCGTGGTCGGCACGGTGCGCACCGCATCTTGGCCGGCGGTGGGTGAATCGCCGAATGCAGCGCCGAGCGAAGCGCTGAATCTCGATATCGAACTGCCGACCCACACGCGATTCGTGGGACTGCAACAGGCGAGCAGCGATCGCCCCGACCTGCAGAGCGCGCAGCGCGTGGTGTCGGGCGGCCGCGGCGTCGGCTCGAAAGAGAACTTCGAGATCATCTACAAACTGGCCGACAAGCTGCACGCGGCGGTCGGCGCCTCGCGCGCCGCGGTGGACGCGGGCTACGTACCCAACGATCTGCAGGTCGGACAGACCGGCAAGATCATCGCGCCGGAGCTCTACATGGCCATCGGCATTTCCGGCGCAATCCAGCACCTCACCGGTATCAAGGACGCCGGCACCATCGTCGCGATCAACAGGGACCCCGACGCACCGATCTTCGAGATCGCCGACTACGGTCTGGTCGGCGACCTGTTCAAGGTCGTGCCGGAACTGCAGCAGGCGCTTTGAGCTCCTCGGCTAAGGCGTCTCGCCGGTCTGTACCAGCGACCAGCCGGCACCGTAATTGGCAATGTAGTTCGACACGAATCCCGAGCCATTGCCGCGCCATTCGTACAGCGCCGCACCGTCGGTCCACATCACATCCGTGAATCCGTTCCCGTCGAAGTCTCCGATCGCGCCCACCCAGTACTGGGATCCCACCGGGAACGAGGCAGACTTTACGGGATAGGCATTCTTCAGCAGCCAATACGCAAACGATGACGCCCCCCGGTTGCTGAACAGCAGGTCCGATTGCCCGTCGCCATCGATGTCGCCCACTCCGACCAGTTTCCAGCCGGTCCCGTAAGCGCCCACCAGCTTCGATGTGAATTGACTGCCGTTCCCCAGCCAGGCGTAAACCGAGTAGCCGTCCGTCCAGACGATGTCCGCCTTGCCGTCCCCATTGAAATCGCCGGAACCGGCAAACCGGTAGATGTTGGCGATGGGGTAACTCGCCTGCCGCACCACCTTCACCCCATCCATGATCCAGAATGCAAAACTGCTCAACTGCGGCGAATGCCACAACAGATCGGGCTTGCCGTCGCCATCGATGTCGGCCGCCCCCACGGGCTGCCATCGAGAGTCGTAATAACCCACCAGTTGCGAGGTGTACCCCGTCCCGTTGCCTACCCACTCATAAACCGCCGAGCCATTGGTCCACATTAGATCCAGGATCCCGTCGGTGTTGAAGTCTCCGGTCGCGGCCACGTGATAGCCACTCATCGCGTTGAATGCTTGCGCACGCGTCACGCTGATCCCGTTCATGATCCAGTATGCGAACTGCGAGGCCGACGGCAAACTCCACAGCAAATCCGACTTCCCATCACCGTCCACGTCGTTCGGAGCGACGCTCTCGACGGGTTCGAATTGCGCGATCAGCGCCGCCGTGTTGTTCATGCTGTGTGCGTTGTCGGCGGAGCTGGAAGAGCTGTCCGCCACGCCACACGGCTGCCCTTGGCAGATCGAAATGTTGGGATTGGAGAAAACGGCCAGCGGAGTCTGATTCGGGCTGCCATAGGCCATGATCGTGGCAAAACCGGTGGACGAGCTGCTCTTGTAACCATATGAATAGGGATACGCACCCGGGTTGTCGGCGTTTGCGCGATCGTGCGCGTCGCCCATGTTGTGGCCCAGTTCGTGGGCGAAACTGGTATCAAGACAGTAGTAGCCGGCGTCGCCGCCGTCCCCGACCACCGAATAGCCGTAAGCGTTGTCCTCGGTGGGGACGATGGGCGTCTCGTTTCCGCCGATGATCCAAGCCAGGCCGCATCCACCGTTGGTGGCGTTGTCGTACTTGCGCAATAGGCTGACAAGATCCGCGCCGTATTTCGCGCGTATGGCGCGGATATTGGCGAGCGAAGGCGGGATGGGCACCTGATTGCCATTGCTGTCGTAGCCGGTGATGTCATCCAGCGCGCTGTCATTCGAGGTGTTATCGGGATAGTTCACCTCGCCGGTATCTACCAGACGAATCCGTTGATTGACCTTGCTATCGGAATAGGCCTGATTTGCGATCGCAACCAGGTTGTTGATGCGCGTCAGCGCTGCCGACTTGCTGCCGTACTCCTGGACGATCCCGGGGGTATAGGCGACCATTACGTCGATCGTGACAATGGCGTTGGTGGATGCGGCTCCCGTCGGCAGAACCTGCGCGCCGGCAACCGCCGGCACCGAGCTGCCGGTCATCACGCCACTGCGGCGGCGCGGCAGCGTGCGCGTGTCCGTCTTCGCCTGCATCGAAATCGCAGTGGCAGAACGGCTGAGCGCGGCGCCGGAAGTCCGCACCAGTGAGATCACGCCATGCTCCGTCTCCAGGCGCAGCGGGTAGTCATTCGATTGCGGAATGCGCCCGAACACCGCGTCCTTGCCGAAGGTAATTACCACCGACTGCTCGCCATGCGCCGTGGCAACTTTGCCGATCCACGTCCAGGAGCCGTCCGGATGCAGGATATGGCTGGCATAGCGCGCGTACTCGCGGCCGCCTGTGCCGTTGGGCAGCCACATGCCACCCTTGAAAATCGCCTGCACCGCGCGGTCTTCATCGACCTTCACGCGCCACGTCTGCTGGACCCCGCCGCCGAGACTACGAGGACCGCCCTCGATCGTGAAAGGTGCCGGGGCATCGGAACCGGGAGCGCTCGGGGGTGCTGCGGAAACCGAAGCGGATGCAGCAAAAGCCGCGAGCAGAAACAACGGGGCGGCAAGCAGTCGTTGCAACATGAGAACCCACCCTGAGACAAAGAGATGTCCTTTCTTTATAACATCGTCTTGCCGGAAGCGCGTGACTAGGTTCACGATCCCTGCGCGATAGGCGGTGCGAAGGTCCATTCCGCTACAATTCGCGCACTTTATGAGTTCCGCTTCCACGACCGCAGACACCCCGCTCTGGCGAGCCGGCCCCGAGCGCATCGAGCGCGCCAACATGAGCCGCTTCACGCGCTTCGTGGCCGAACAAACCGGCAACGAGGACATCCGGCGGTACGCGCCGCTGTACGAATTCTCGATCAGGCATCCGGAGAAATTCTGGCCGCTGGTATGGGAGTTCTGCGGCATCCGCGCCAGCGGCGAGCACGAGCCCGTGCTGATCGATGGCGAGCGCATGCCCGGCGCGCACTGGTTCCCGAACGTGCGCCTGAACTTCGCGCAGAACCTGCTGCGCTTCAACGACGAGCGTCCTGCGCTGATTTTCCGGAACGAGTGGGGC
>DAIOUL010000153.1:0-4150 GCA_036759545.1 Rhodanobacteraceae bacterium | reverse complement strand
TCGCGCTGGTAGTACTGCTCCATCGCGGCGAACGAAACCGCCACCGGCCCCGCTTCGCCGAACGGGCGCAGACGCAGGTCCACGCGTGCGGCGATGCCCTGCGTGCCGGTTTCGCTCAAGCTGCGCACGAATTCGCGCGCCACGCGGACGAAGAACTCGGCGTTGTCCAGGGGTCGCGGGCCGTCGGTTTCGCCGCCTTCCGGAAACGCGAGGATCAGATCGACGTCGGAAGAGAAGTTCAACTCGCCACCGCCGAGCTTGCCTAGGCCCATCACGACCAGCGATTGCGCTTCGCCCGAAGCGCTGCGCGGCATTCCGTAACGCGCGCGCAACCGCGCCTCAGTGCCATGCAGAGCCGCGCTGATCAACGTTTCGTAAAGCGCGGTGGTGCCGGAAAGCGTGTCGGCCAGATCATCCAGGCCGTTCACATCACGGAACACCAGCCGCAACGCTTCCGCGCGACGGAAGCGGCGCAAGCGGGAAGGGAGATCGTCGCCGCTTGCGAAAAGATCTGCGGCACGGGCGGGAGCCGGGGCCGGATCGCGCAGCCGTTCCAGGCCGTGTGCGTCCAGCAGCTGCGGCTCGCGCCGCAGGGTCTGGTAAGCGAAATCGCTGGCCAGCAGCAGACGGCGCAGCCGCTCGGCCACCCCGGCATCGTCGTGCAGGCGGATGCCCGCGCCGCGGCAGACCGCGGTCAGCTCGGCGTAGCGCGCATCGGCCAACGCGGTCAACGCATGCGGTGGTGAAAACGTTGTGTCGCTCACCGCCGGATTATGCCGGCTGACATGCCCGTCCGGCGCCAACGACCGGTTCATGTCGGCCCCGTTACATTGATGTTTCGGAACCGGGACAGCCGCGTGTCGAGTACCCATTTCTACCAACGCCATCCCCTGCTGCTGCGCGCGGCATTCGCCGTGCTGCTGGCGTTGCTGTTCGTGCTCGCCACCGGGCTGCTCGATGGGGATCCCGGCGTCTCGCCCTTGAAGTTGTTCGTGGCCCCGCGCGCGCTATTCGCGAACGCCCTGCCGGGCCTACTGCTGGCAGCCGTGCTGCTGGCGCTGACCCGCCGCGTAGTGCTCTCGGCGATGCTGGCGTTCAGCGCGCAGGTGCTGCTGTACTGGATCAATGCGCAGAAGGTGGCGAACCTCGCCTCGCCTTTGGTGCCCGCGGATTTCCACATGCTGGGCCAATTGCGCCAAGGCGGCGCGCATCTGCTGGAAGGTTACGCGCACCTAAGCGCGTGGTGGTTGCTGGCGGTGGTCGCCGCCGTGTTGTTCCTGATCGCGCTGTGGCGCTACGAGCCACCGCTGTTGCCGCGACGTGCTGCACCGCGCGCGGGTGTGGGTGCGTGCGCGGCCGCGGCGCTGCTGTCGTTGTGCGCCGGCTGGTCCGCATGGCACGCGCTCTACAACCAGGGCGCGCTCGCGTTCCAGCCTTGGTCGGCGAGCGAATCGGCCAAGACCGGCGGCCTGATCACGATGCTGACTCTGTACCGGCTGGATTACGCCGGATCGCACACGAAGGTGGATACGCAAGCGGCACGCGCGCTGCTGGGCAGCACCGAAGATGCGGTCCGTGCGCGCATGGCCGCGGGCAACGATGGTCTGCGGCCGGACATCGTCATCGTGCAGAGCGAATCGTTTTTCGATCCGGGACGCATGCGCGGCTACGAGCCTTATCAATTCATCCCCAACTTCGAACGTCTTGCGCAGCAGGGCGAATCCGGCCCGCTGCACGTACCCACCTTCGGCGGCGGCACCATCCGCACCGAATTCGAAGTGCTGACTGGTTTGCCGCTGCGCTATTTCCCGCAGGTGCAGTTCCCGTATTTGCAGTTCAGCGCCAAGGTGATTCCGGGTCTGGCACGCACGCTGCGCTCCAACGGCTACACCACGCTTGCGATCCACGACAACTACCGCGGTTTCTGGAATCGCGCCAGCGCGCTGCAACGGCTGGGTTTCGACCGCTTCATCGCGATAGACGGTTTCCCCGCGAATGCGCCGCACGACGGTCACTACATCGCAGACAGCGCGCTCACGGATGAAATACTGAAACAGTTGCGCGATTCCGGCCCGCCGCAACTGATCTTCGCGATCAGCATGGAGGCGCACGGGCCGTACGACGGCGATCCGGGCCCGATCAACGTGGCCGAGCGCGATGCGATTCCCGTTCCGCAAGGTGTCACGGGTGTCGCCAAGACGATGTTGCAGAATTATCTCTATCACGTGCGACACGCCGACGAACAGCTCGGGCGGCTCGCCGACGCGGTGTCGCATCGCGCGCGACCTACGCTGTTGATGTTCTACGGCGACCACCTGCCGGCGCTCGGACAGGCATTCGAGGTGAACGGTTTCAAGGATGGGCAGGATCAGCTCGCGCAAACCGGTTCGTGGCTGCTGATCGATCCGGCGCACCCGCAAGAGACCCAGCCCGAAGCGCTTGCGGCCTGGGCCTTGCCGGGTCAATTGCTGGAACGAGCGGGTATCCGCGATGATGCATGGTTCGCGCTCACCGACGTGATGGCGCCTCAGCTCTCAGCGCTGACGCGCGCACCGAACGCGCCGCCGGTGCCGGAAGACGCGCAACAGCGTGTGCTGGATCAGGGCATGACCAACGTCGCGCAGCTACGGCTGAAGGGCAAACTGCAGCAACTGATGCCCGACGGCGACACGCAGGCCGAACTCGCCGCGCGCATGCCGCACCCGCAAGCGCAACCGATGCTGGCAACGCCGAACGGCGCTTCGCAGTAAAACTTTCCGCAAGATTCTCCGCGCCCGCCTCTCTCCGCAGCCGGGAGAGGGATTCAAGAAAAAAGCCCCGCGATTTCTCGCGGGGCTTTTGTTTTTTGCCCTGGGCTTCTACGGCAGCACAGGGATGTGCTGTCGTACCCGAAAAAAAAGAGCCCCGCCGAAGCGGGGCTTTGTTGAGAAGTGCAGCCATGGATGGCTGCTTTTTGATTTTCGCGATCAGGGACGATCGCTAGACTAAAAATCCATTCCACCCATGCCGCCCATTCCGGCACCGGCACCCGCGCCGTGGTTGTGCTCTTCCTTCTTCGGCGCCTCGCCCACCATCGCTTCGGTGGTGATCATCAGGCCGGCGATCGAAGCCGCGTTCTGCAGCGCGGTGCGGGTGACCTTGGTCGGATCGAGGATGCCCATTTCGACCATGTCGCCGTACTCGTTGGTCTGCGCGTTGTAACCGAAGTTGCTCTTGCCCTCGGCGACCTTGTTCAGCACCACCGACGGTTCCTCGCCGGAGTTGGTGACGATCTCGCGCAGCGGCGCTTCCATCGCGCGCAGAGCGATCTGGATGCCGAAGTTCTGGTCCTCGTTGGCGCCCTTCAGGCCCTTGATGGCAGCGAGCGAACGCACCAACGCGACACCGCCGCCGGGTACCACGCCTTCCTCGACCGCCGCACGCGTGGCGTGCAGCGCGTCTTCCACGCGCGCCTTCTTCTCCTTCATCTCGACTTCGGTCGCGGCGCCGACCTTGATCACCGCCACGCCGCCGGCGAGTTTGGCCACGCGCTCCTGCAGCTTCTCGCGGTCGTAATCGGAGGTGGTCTCCTCGATCTGCGCCTTGATCTGCTTGATGCGGCCCTCGATGCCCTTGGCATCGCCGGCGCCGTCGATGATGGTGGTGTTCTCCTTGCTGACCACGATCTTCTTGGCGCGGCCCAGATCCTTGATGGACGCCTTCTCGAGCGAGAGACCGACTTCTTCGGAAATCACGGTGCCGGCGGTCAGGATCGCCATGTCTTCCAGCATCGCCTTGCGGCGGTCGCCGAAGCCCGGCGCCTTCACCGCGCACACCTTGACGATGCCGCGGATGGTGTTGACCACCAGCGTCGCCAGTGCCTCGCCTTCGACTTCTTCCGCGACGATCAGCAGCGGCTTGCCCGACTTGGCCACGCCTTCCAGCACCGGCAGCAGATCGCGGACGTTGGAAATCTTCTTGTCGTGCAGCAGCACGTAGGGATCTTCCAGTTCGCACTGCATCGACTGCTGGTTGTTGATGAAGTACGGCGACAAGTAGCCGCGATCGAACTGCATGCCCTCCACGACGTCCAGTTCGTTCTCGAGACCCGACCCGTCCTCGACCGTGATCACGCCTTCCTTGCCGACCTTGTCCATCGCCTCGGAGATCA
>DAIOUL010000152.1:0-4154 GCA_036759545.1 Rhodanobacteraceae bacterium | reverse complement strand
CCGCAGGAAGACGCGCTGCTGGTCGGCATGATCCAGGGGCCGAGCATCTACGATCCGCGCCGCTATCCCGATCGCGCGCTCGCGCGCCGCAATGTCGCACTGGACATGTTCCATGCGACGGGTTTGCTGGACGACGCGCAGTGGCAGACGGCGAAAGCCTCGCCGCTCGGCGTCACCGCCACGCCGCAACTGGTGGCGGATCGCTTTCCTGCCTTCATGGAAGCGGTGCGCGCGCAACTGCACCAGGATTTTTCCGATGCGCAGTTGCGTGGCGGCGGCTTGAACGTATTCACCACGCTCGATCCGGGCGCCCAGATCGACGCCGAGAACGCGCTGGACGACACGCTCGAGTCGCTGGGCAAGCGCGGCCGCAACCTGGAAGGCGCGGTGGTGATCACCGACGCGAACACCGGCAGTGTGCTGGCGATGGTCGGCGGGCGGCGTTCCGATTTGCGCGGATTCAACCGCGCGCTGGATGCGCGCCGGCCGATCGGTTCAGCGATCAAGCCGTTCTACTACCTGATGGCGCTGGCGCAGCCGGCGCGCTGGAATCTGGCGTCCACTCTGGACGACACACCGATCTCGCTGCGCCAGCCGAACGGAACGGTCTGGTCGCCCAGCAACGATGACCACATCGCGCACGGACAGGTGCCGATGGTCGAGGCGCTGGCGAAGTCGTACAACCTCGCGAGTGTGCATCTCGGCATGCAGCTCGGCGTCGATCGCGTGGCGAAATTCCTGCGCTCGTTCGGTCTGGACAACGTGCCCGCCAATCCTTCGCTGTTGCTCGGCGCCGTCGATCTCTCGCCGTTCCAGGTGACGCAGCTCTATCAGTATTTCGCGGCGGATGCGCACGCGCTGCCGCTGTCCACCTTGCGCGGCGTGACCGACGCGCAGGGCACGGCGATCAAGCGCTACACCGTGCAGCCGGGCGAAGGCGAATACCAGCCGGCGGCAAGATTGACACGCTGGGCGATGCAGCAGGTCGTCGAGTACGGAACCGCCGCTTCGCTCGGCGATTCGGCGCTCGGCTATCTGCATGTCGCCGGCAAGACGGGAACGTCCGACAGCCAGAGAGATTCCTGGTTCGCGGGCTTCACGGGGCAGCACCTCGCTGTGGTGTGGGTCGGCCGCGACGACAACAAGCCGACCGGTCTGTGGGGCGCGACCGGCGCGCTGCGCGTGTGGAAATCCATCTTCGAAAAATTGCCGACACAACCGCTGTCGCCTTCGTTGGGCGATGGCATCGACTTCGCCTGGATCGATCCGCAAAGCGGGCAAGGCACGCAGGCCGAATGCCCCGGTGCGCGGCAATATCCGTTCATCGCCGGCTACGCGCCGGCCGTGCAGGATCACTGCTTCTTCCAGCAACTGAAGAATTTCTTCGGCGTCGGCGCGGGCAGCGACAATGCGCCGCAAGCTGCGCCTGAGAATGCGAGCGCGATACAACATTGACGAGAGACCGTGAGCAGCATGCGCGTGCAACGAATTTTCCGATCTGCAATCTTTCCGGTCGCGGCTGCGGTACTCGCGGCCTGTTCGCAACCACCCGGCCCCGGCTCGCAATCCATGCGGGCGCCCGATCACGACATCGTCGCCGCGATCCGCGCCGCCGGCAGCAGCGACAGTTCGGTGGTGCAGATCGCGCCGCTGCGCGATCCGGCCATAGATGGATTTCTCGACGCCGCGCGCGCGGCGGAGCGCGCCGGCGATATTCCGCTGGCGATTTCCAAGGCCGATGCCGCGTTGAACCTCGCGCCGGCCGCGCCTGACATCCTGCAATACCGCGCGGAACTGGCCGTGCGCGCCAAGGATTACGCCACGGCGGAAAACGACGCGCGCCGTTCGTATTCGCTGGGGCCGAAAGTCGGCGGCCTGTGCGCGAAGAATTGGCAGACCGTGCTGGAGATCGAACAACTGAAAGGCGACGCGCAGGCCGTGCTGAACGCCCGCGCCGCGCGCGACAAATGTCAGGTCCTCGGGCCGATCAGGATGTGAGCTTCAGCGCCCCGCCTGCGCCAGTGCCGCAAGAAAACTCCGCCGCCACGCCGTGATGTCGTGCCGTTTCAGGTAGTCGAACATCGCCTGCCAGCGGTCGCGGCGTTCCGGTTGCGGCATGGTGAGACCCTGTTCGATCGCACCGACCAGTTCGTCGGCGTCGTAGGGATTGATCAGCAGCGCGCCGTCCAGCTCGCGTGCGGCGCCTGCGAAATGCGAGAGCACCAGCACGCCGGGATCATGCGGCGCCTGTGCAGCGACGTATTCCTTGGCGACCAGGTTCATGCCGTCGCGCAGCGGCGTCACCAGTGCCAGTTTCGACATGCGGCAGAAACCGGCGAGCGTGGTGTGCTGGAAACTGCGGTTGACGTAGCGGATCGGCACCCAGTCCGGTTCCGCGTAGCGGCCATTGATCGCGCCGGCCAGCCGCTCCAATCGCGTGCGCAGTTCGCGGTATTCCGGAACGTCCTGCCGTGATGGCGGCGCGATCTGCAGGAATGAAACCTTGGCGCGCCAGTTCGGATGCACGCCGAGGAACCGTCCGAAGGCTTCGAAGCGTTTCGGAAGGCCCTTCGAATAGTCCAGCCGGTCGATGCCGATAGCCAGTTCGCGGCCTTCCAGGCTGCCGCGCAGGCGTTCGCTGGCCGCACTGCGCACCGCGTTGGCGGCCTGCCTGGCCACACGTTCGGTGTCGATGCTGATCGGAAACGCCGCGCTGCGAAAACTCCTGCCGCCGCGCATGCGGACGCGGCCGTCGCGCTCGACTTTCGCGCCGCATTCCTCGCGCAAATAGTCGTGCAGCGCGCGCAGGTCGTCCTTGGTCTGCAGGCCGACGAGGTCGTAGTCGCCGAAACCCGAGAACAATTCCTCGTGCCCGGGCAGGGTGTTCAACAATTGCGCCGGGGGCAGCGGCACGTGCAGGAAGAAACCGATCGGCGCGTCCACGCCCAGCTTGCGCAATTCGGCGCCGAGCGGGATGAGGTGATAGTCGTGCACCCAGACGCGATCGTTTTTCTTCAGCAGCGGTGCCAGCCTCTGCGCGAACAGCTTGTTGACTTCCAGATAGCCCGCGTGCTGCTCGCGGCTGTAATCCACCAGGTTGGGCTGGAAGTGCAGCAGCGGCCACAGCGTGCGGTTGGCGAAGCCGAGGTAATACGAATCGTATTCGGCTCGGGTGAGATCCAGCAGCGCGTATTCGATGTTGCCCTCGCGCTGCTGGCGCAGTTCGCGCGAGCCGGGCGTGACGATGCGGCCGCTCCAGCCGAACCACAGCCCGCCGGTTTCCGACAGCGCCGATTGCATCGCCGCAGCGAGCCCTCCCGCGCGCGATTCCTTCGGCAACGCGACGCGGTTGGAGACGACGACGAGTCGCCTTTTGGAGGCAGGGCTCACAGGATGTCGCTCCATTTCGTCGAGAGCGAACGCGCGGCGTTGATCAGTCCGACCATCGAATAGGTCTGCGGGAAATTGCCCCACAGCTCGCCGGTCTCCGGATCGAGATCCTCGGACAACAGCCCCAACGGATTGCGCATCGACAGCAGCTTCTCGAACAGCTTGCGCGCTTCGTCCGTGCGGCCGATCGCGATCAACGCCTCGACGTACCAGAAGTTGCAGACGAGGAAACTGGTCTTCGGCGCGCCGAAATCGTCGGGTTTGGCGTAGCGCAACAGGAAACCGTCCCGCATCAGTTTTTCGCCGACCATTTCGACGGTCTTGACGAAGCGCGGATCGTCCGCCGCGACGAAGCGCAGACCTTCCAGCAGCAGCAGGCTGGCATCGAGATCCTCGCTGCCGAAGGACTCGACGAAATAACCGTCCTTGTGCACCGCGTGCTTCAACACGATGCCGCGGATGCGGTCGGCGCGCCGGTGCCAGAAGCGCGCACGCTCCTCCAGTTTCAGCCAGCCGGCGATGCGCGCCAGGCGGTCGCAGGCGACCCAGCACATCACGGCCGAATAGGTGTGCACGGATTTGCGCCCGCGCAATTCCCATAAACCCGCATCGGGCTGGTCGAACAATTTGTAGGCGGTCTCGCCGCAGCGCTCCAGGCGCTTGAACGCGCTTTCGTCGCCGGGCGCGACCAGTCTGCGGTCGCAGAACATCTGCGTGGCGGCCAGCACCACGCTGCCGTAGATGTCGTTCTGCTGCTGCTTCCA
>DAIOUL010000151.1:0-4206 GCA_036759545.1 Rhodanobacteraceae bacterium | reverse complement strand
GCGCATCCGGCAACCAGGTGTGCACCGGCACCATCGGCACCTTCACCGCGAAGGCGATCAGGAAGGCCAGGAACAGCCAGATCTGTTCCGTCATCGACAGCGGCAACGCCCACAAGGTCGCGAGATCGAAGGTGCCGGCCTTCAGGTAGAGGTAAATCAGCGCGACCAGCATGAAGATCGCGCCGAAGAAGGTGAAGATGAAGAACTTCAGCGTGGCGTAGATGCGCCGCGGCCCGCCCCAGATGCCGATGATGATGAACATCGGTATCAGCATGGCCTCGAAGAACACGTAGAACAGCAGTGCGTCCATCGCGCAGAACACGCCGATCATCAGGCCTTCCAGCACCAGCATCGCGGCCATGAACTGGTGCACCTTGTCCTTGATCACTTCCCACGCGCCGGCGATCACCAGCACGGTGGTGAACGTGGTCAGCAGGATCAGCGCGACCGAAATGCCGTCCGCGCCCAGCTTGTAACTGGAATGGATGCCGGGCAGCCATGCGTGCGCTTCGGGAAACTGCATCGCGCCGCTGGCGAAATCGAAATCCGGCAGCAGCAGCGCGCTGACCGCCAGCACGACCAGCGACACCAGCAGCGACAGCCAGCGTGCGGCATTGGGCCGCGCGTTGCCGCAAAAGAGCACCAGGATCGCGCCGGCGACCGGAATCCAGATCAGCAGGCTCAACAAGGGCCAGTTGGTCATGGCGTATTCCCGCAATCGAAACAGCGGGAATGGGGAAGGGCGAACGGGGAACGGAACAGGGCCGCGTTGCCGCTCGCTGTTCCCTGTTCCCTGTCCCCTGTTCCCGTTTTTTTGATTCGCATCAGTGCAATCCCCAGTACCAGAACCCGCCGAGCAGCAGGATCAATCCCACGATCATCGCGAACGCGTAGGTGTAGAGATAACCCGTTTGCAGCTTGCGCACGATCTGCGCGCTGCGCGCGACGAACGCGGCCGAGCCGTCCACCATCACACCGTCCAGCAGCGCGCCGTCGCCGCCTCGCCAGAACGCGCGGCCGAGTTTCACGCCACCGCGCGCGAACAGGTTGTAGTACAGCTCGTCGAACCAGTACTTGCGCACCAGCGCGCGATACACCGGCAGGAACATGCGTTCGCACGCATCGGCGACCTTCGGGTTGAACAGGTACACGTAAGTCGCCACAGCGAAGCCCGCCAGCGCCAGCCAGAACGGCGGGCTGAGGAAACCCTGCGCGAACATGCCGGCCACGCCGGGGAATTCGCGCGCGAGTTCACCCAGCACATCATTCGCCGGCAGCACCTGGATCGAAGAACCGAACCAGCCCCCGTACAGCATCGGCTGGATCGTCGGCCAGCCCACGATCACCGACGGAATCGCCAGCAGGATCAACGGCACCGTGATCACCCACGGCGACTCGTGCGGCGCGTGTTGCAGCACGCCCGGATGAGAGGTGTGACCTTCGCGGCTGTGCGCGTGATCGTGCGGATCGACCGTGAAACGTTCCTTGCCATGGAACGTCATGTACAGCAGCCGGAAACTGTAGAGCGCGGTGACGAACACGCCCGCCAGCACGCATATATATGCGTACAAATGTCCCGTGCGGTGCGATTCGCCGATCGCCTCGATGATCGCATCTTTTGAAAAGAAGCCCGCGAAACCCGGACAACCCGCCAGCGCCAGCGATCCGATCCACATCGTGATGTAGGTGATCGGCATGTATTTGCGCAAGTTCCCCATGCGGCGCATGTCCTGTTCGTGGTGCATCGCCACGATCACCGAACCCGCGCCCAGGAACAGCAGCGCCTTGAAGAAGGCGTGTGTCATCAGGTGGTACACGCCGGCGGCATAGGCCGACGCGCCCAGCGCGGCGCACATGTAGCCGAGTTGCGACAGTGTCGAATACGCGATCACGCGCTTGATGTCGTTCTGCACGATACCGAGCAGGCCGGTGAAGAACGCGGTGGTGGCGCCGACGATCAGCACCAGCGACAGCGCGGTCTCGGAGTGCTCGAACAGCGGCGACATGCGCGCGACCATGAAAATGCCGGCCGTGACCATCGTCGCCGCGTGGATCAGTGCGGAGATCGGCGTCGGACCTTCCATCGAATCCGGCAGCCACACGTGCAGAGGCACCTGCGCGGACTTGCCCATCGCACCGATGAACAGCAGCACGCAGATCACGGTCGCCAGCGAACACGGATGTCCGCCGATCACCTCGATGGTCTTGCCATCCAGCGTGCCGGCCTGTGCGAACACCGTGCCGTAATCCAGCGTGCCGAAACCGTACAGTACAGCCGCGATGCCCAGCACGAAACCGAAATCGCCGACGCGGTTGACCAGGAATGCTTTCAACGCGGCGAACGTGGCGGTCGGACGCTCGAACCAGAAACCGATCAGCAGGTACGACACCAGGCCCACGGCTTCCCAGCCGAAGAACAACTGCAGGAAGTTGTTGGCCATCACCAGCATCAGCATCGAAAACGTGAACAGCGCGATGTAGGAAAAGAACCGCTGGAAACCGGGATCTTCCGCCATGTAGCCGATGGTGTAGATGTGCACCATCAGCGACACGAACGTGACGACCACCAGCATCATCGCGGTCAGGCGATCGACGAGGAAACCGACGTGCAGCGACAGCTTGCCGACGGTGAACCACGTGTACACGTCGGCGTTGAAGTTCGGCGCGCCGCCCCAGACCAGTTGGTACAACACCCAGCACGACAGCGCGCAGGAAACCGCCACGCCGAGGATCGTGACGGCCGCAGCCCCCGCGCGGCCGATCTGGTTGCGCAACAGGCCAGCAAGCAGCGCGCCCGCCAGCGGCGAGAGCACGATTGCGAGCAGGAGGGTTTCGCTGATCACGTTGCCATTTCCTTCCATCATTCGTCATTCCGGCGAAAGCCGGAATCCAGCTTCGTCATTCCCGCGCAAGCGGGAATCCAGCTCTTCCATCCCTGGAACTGGATCCCGGCCAATCCCTGGCCGGGATGACGATGAAACTTTCCTAATCCTTGAGAGAATCGATTTCCGCCACATTCACCGTGCCGCGGTTGCGGAACAGCAGCACCAGGATCGCCAGGCCGATCGCCGATTCCGCCGCCGCCACGGTCAGGATGAAAAACACGAACACCTGTCCGGCCGGATCGCCGATGAAGCGCGAGAACGCCACGAAATTGGTGTTCACCGCCAGCAGCATCAGTTCGATCGCCATCAGCAGCACGATCACGTTCTTGCGGTTCAAGAACATGCCGGCGATGGCGATGCAGAACAGCACCGTGCCGAACACGATGTAGTACGACAGAGGAATCATGGTTGCGGGTTCCTCGGCAGCGGCGTTTCGGCGCCGGCTTCGGCGCGCATCTTCACCAGCCGCACGCGTTGCGAGGCCGTCACCGCGACCTGCTGCGACGGTTTTTGAGTTTTCTTGTCGGTGCGCTCGCGCGCGGCCAGCACCACCGCAGCTACCAAGCCGACAGTCAATATCAACGCGGCGATCTCGAACGGCAGCAGAAAACGCGTGAACAGCGCCTGCCCGAGCCACGCGGTATTGGAGACGCCGGCCGGGTTCGGCCCCGGCTGCACAGCCATCGTGCGCACGCCGATGATGCCGAGCATCTCGATCAACATGATCGCCGCGACCGCGATCCCGAGCGGCGCATACTTCACGAAGCGCTCGCGCAGCGGCTCCATCTTGATGTCCAGCATCATCACCACGAACAGAAACAACACCATCACCGCGCCCACGTACACGACCACCAGCGCGATCGCCAGGAACTCGGCCTGCAGCAGCATCCACACGCATGCCGTGGAGAAAAACGTCAGCACCAGCGCCAGCACCGCGTGCACGGAATTGCGCAACGTGATCACCAGCAGCGCGGAGCCGACCGCGACGATCGCGAAAGCCCAGAAGCAGACGAACTGGAATGTATCGTGGGCGTTCATCGGTAAGCCGCATCCTGCGCGCGCGCAGCGGCGATCTGCGGCTCGAAGCGGTCGCCGATCGCCAGCAGTTGCGGTTTGGTGATCACGTTCTGCCCGCGCTGCTCGAAATGGTATTCATGGATGTTGGTTTCCACGATCGAATCCACCGGGCAGCTCTCTTCGCAGAAGCCGCAGTAGATGCACTTGAACAGGTCGATGTCGTAGCGCGTGGTGCGTCGCGTGCCGTCGGCGCGCGGCGCGGAATCGATGGTGATCGCCAGCGCCGGGCACACCGCCTCGCACA
>DAIOUL010000150.1:0-4214 GCA_036759545.1 Rhodanobacteraceae bacterium | reverse complement strand
TGGCCC
This sequence comes from Rhodanobacteraceae bacterium, assembly GCA_036759545.1. Taxonomy (GTDB): domain Bacteria; phylum Pseudomonadota; class Gammaproteobacteria; order Xanthomonadales; family Rhodanobacteraceae; genus 66-474. The sequence goes on along the minus strand of DAIOUL010000150.1, from coordinate 4,208 downwards.
AGGTGCCGTCAAACTTGAAAACGTACAGGACGAGAATCCCGTCCTCGATTTCGGTGATGTTCATGCCGCCGACGCCGGTCGCGTAACCGATGTCGTAAAAGTCTTCGGTAAATCCGCACGTATTTATGAGATTGTGGGTGCCGTCCTCGGTGTGAGGCAAACCGCTTCCGACCGAGGGCACGTTCACCGTGAAAGTATCGCAATAGCCGTCCAGGACGATGCCGACTTTCGCATTCGGGGTACCACGGCTCGACTGCGAACCCGCGGCGGAAGTGCTCGGTACCGCCAGCGCACACAGACCCACTGCGGCGCCCAGAACGACGCCGGTTGCGAACGAACGCTTCATGACTTGTTCTCCCTAAGCAGTCTGATGTTTGACGCCCCCAGCCCCCTTCGACGTCCTGCGGGACGCCACCTTACTGGCGCGGAATCCTGTGGCCAGTCTGCCGATCCTACGCATGGCAGGAGAAAAAAATCTTAATGTTTCGTGTGATTTTCGATTTCCAATCAAGCGAACACAATCAGGGCGGACTTCCAGTCTGCGCCAGCCGCGCCATCCGTTCTGCATCCGCAAGGATGCCGTGCAGCACGCGCAGTTCGCGCGCATCCGGTTGCGCGCGCTGGAACAGGCGCCGCAGCCGCTGTTCGATCGTCTGCGCCGAACGCCCCTTGTGAAAATCGATCGCGTGCAGCGTAGCGAACAGATGCCGGAAGAATTCTTCCATTTCGGCGGACGAAGCCGGCGGATCGCGCGGCGCCGGCGGTTGGATCGATTCGTCAAGCAGCGCAAGACGCAATTCGTAGGCCATCACCTGCACCGCCTGCGCCAGATTGAGCGAAGAGAAATCCTCCACGCTCGGAATGCGCACCATCGCGTGGCACAGCATCAGCTCATCGTTGTCGAGGCCGGATTGCTCGTTGCCGAACAGCAGCGCGACTTCCGCTTGCTGCCGCAATGCCAGCGCGATTTCATTCGCCGCTTCGCGGGGCGTCAGCTCCCGCAACGCGACGCCGCGCCGGCGCGCACTCAGCCCGAACACCAGGGTGCAATCGGTGATCGCCTCACGCACGTCCGCGTGCACCTTCAAATTCGAAAGCACATCGTCCGCGCCGGCGGCCATCGCCTGCACTTGGCTGTCGGGATAGCGATGCGGCGCGACCAGCACCAGCCGATCGAAGCTCATCGTGCGGATCGCGCGCGCGCTCGCGCCGATGTTGCCCGGATGCGAAGTGCGGGAGAGGACGAAACGGAGGGTGGAAGTGGAAGACATCCGGTAGCGGTGAGCGGTGAGCGGGAAAAGCATAACAACGTCGTCATTCCGGGGCCGTTCGCGCAGCGAACGGAACCCGGAATGACGAGAGTGTTTCCTTCCAAATCCCGAATCCCGAGTCCCGAGTCCCGCTATAATTGCCCTTCGCCGCCTCGGGCGGCGCGTTCTTTTTCATCACCTCGGAACTGAAGTCATGGCCCGACCCGCCGTCACCGTCGCGGTGCGCGCCGCGCGCGCCGCGGGCGCCGTCATCCTGCGTTACATGAACCGGGTCGGCAACCTCGCCGTGGTGGAGAAGCAGCATCTGGATTTCGCTTCCGAGGTCGATCGTCTTGCAGAAGCGGAAATCGTGCGTGAGCTGAAGCGTGCGTATCCAGATCACGCGGTGCTCGGTGAGGAATCCGGCGCTTCCGGCAAGCACAACGCACGCTTCACCTGGGTGATCGATCCGCTGGACGGCACGCACAATTATCTGCGCGGCATCCCGCAGTTCGCGGTGTCGATCGCACAACTGGACCGCGGCGAACCGATGCACGGCGTGATCTTCGATCCGCTGCGCGACGAACTGTTCACCGCCAGCAAGGGCGACGGCGCGTTCCTCAACGACCGCCGCATCCGCGTGAGCAAACGCGAGACGCTGGACGGTTCGCTGCTCGCCACCGGTTTTCCCTATCGGCAGCGCATACACCTGGATGCACAACTGGCGATGACGCGCGCACTGCTCGGAAAAGCGGAAGACCTTCGCCGCGCCGGCTCCGCCGCGCTGGATCTGGCCTGGACTGCGAACGGGCGTCTGGACGGTTATTTCGAACCCGGCCTGAAGCCGTGGGACATGGCGGCCGGTTGCCTGCTGGTGCGCGAGGCTGGTGGCCGCTACTGCGATTTCGCCGGCCGCGATGGCCTTCCCGCTTCCGGCAACATCCTCGCCGGAAACCACCACATCGTCGCGCAGATGATCGAAACGATCGCACCGGCGCTGACGCCGGAGTTGCTGAAGGTTTGATGCAGTCGCCTGTAGAAGCAAGCGTGCTCGCGAAAAATCAGCGCATCAAAACGCGCTTTGGCCTGATCGGAAATTTTCCGCGCCAATACTGGATCAGGAAAAATCCACCAACCGCGCCGCCGAGGTGCGCGAAGTGCGCGACGCCCGCCTGCGTGCCGGTGATGCCAAGAAAAAGTTCCAGCAGCATGTAGCCGATCACGGCGATCCACGCGGGCAACGGAATCGGCAGGATCAGCGCGATGATCTTCGCCTGCGGATACATCATGCCGAAAGCCAGCAGCAGGCCGAAGATCGCGCCGGACGCGCCGAGCGTCGGATAGTACCCGCCGGTGAAGAAATGCACGACGCACAGGTGCGCGACCGCCGCGATCACCGCGCAAAACAGGTAATAGAAAAGATAATGCCGAGCGCCGAACAGGTGCTCGATCGGGCCGCCGAACATGTACAGCGCCAGCATGTTGAAGCCGATGTGCGCCCAGCCGCCGTGCAGGAAGGCGTAAGAAAGCAATTGCCACCAGCGGAAGCCGACGGTCAATGGTGCGCCGGTTGCCGTATAGCCCGCCAACCGATCCGGTCCGAACGGCCACAGCGCGCAATGCAGGATCAGCCAGTCACCGAAGCCGGTCTGCATCAACAGGAATGCCGCGATGTTCGCGATCAACAAGGCCAGCGTGACGGGTGGCAGGTCGAAGCGCATGCGAGTCAGTTCAGTTTCTTGACGAATACCGCCTGCCGCTTCTTCTCCGCATAGCCTTCGCGCAGATAAAACCGGTGCGCGCGCTCGCGGATCACGTTGGAACGCACGATCAACTCCGGATAACCGTGTTCGCGCGCCCAGGCTTCCGCCGCGTGCAACAACGCCGCGCCGACGCCGGCGCCACGCATGCGTTCGTCCACCACCAGCCCGGCAAGTTCCGCATTGGCGTCGTGTTCCAGCCGCCGTTGCGGCAACACATGCGCCCAGCCGACGATCGCGCCATCGATCTGCGCGACCAGCACCGCACCGGCATGGTGCTGTTCGATGTCGCGAAGGCGGGAAGCGATCGTCGCCGCATCGGCGGGATAACCGAGTTGTTCCGACAAGCGCGCCAGCGATTCGGCATCGGCCGGGGCCGCGGCGCGGATGTGGAGCGAGGTGGTCACGTCTGTCTGCAATGCTCGGCGACGACCTTGGCGACGACCATCGAGACGCGCTTGCCCGTAGGAATGTGCAGGAACTCGTTCGGCCCGTGCGCATTGGAGTGCGGCCCCAGCACGCCGGTGATCAGGAACTGCGCCTGCGGGAATTTCTCGCCCAGCATGCCCATGAACGGAATGCTGCCGCCTTCGCCCATATAGGCGGGCGGCGCGCCGAAGGCGATCTGCGCAGCCTCCGCGACGGCCTTCTCCAGCCAGGGCGAAAGCTGTGGAGCGTTCCAGCCGCTGGAAGCCTTCTCCAGTTTCAATTCCACCTGGCAACCATACGGCGGATCGCGTTCCAGCAGTTGCTTGACGAATTCGCCCGCGCGCACGCCATCCAGGGTCGGCGGCAGACGCAGCGACAGCTTCACCGCGGTGCACGGCCGCAGCACGTTGCCCGCGCTCGACAACGGCGGCAGACCATCCGCGCCCGTGACCGCGAGCTGCGGCCGCCAGGTGCGGTTCAACACCAGCTCGGTGAGATCGTCCGCGACCGGTTTCATTCCCGGCAGAAACGGAAACTTGTCGTACACCGCATCGCCCAGCACCTGCGCCGATTTGCGCGCCTGCTCGACACGCTGCGCCGGGACCTCCGCGTACAACTCGCGCGGCACGATGGCGCCGGTCGCGGAATCTTCCAGCCGCGAAAGCAGATCGCGCAGGATCCGGAAACTGTCGGGGACCACGCCGGAGGCATCGCCGGAATGCACGCCTTCGCTGAGCACGCTGACGGTGAAATTGCCGCCGGTCATGCC
>DAIOUL010000149.1:0-4259 GCA_036759545.1 Rhodanobacteraceae bacterium | reverse complement strand
AGCCGTTCCACGGCATGAACGCGACCAGCATGTTCTGGCCGAGCGCCAGCTCGCCGAGATCGGTGGACGAACCATCCGCCAGCGTGTCGCCTTTCGCCACCACATCACCCACGTTCACCAGCGGACGCTGGTTCAAGTTGGTGTTCTGGTTGGAACGCGTGTACTTGGTGAGCGTGTAGATGTCCACGCCCGGATCGTTCTCGCCGACTTCCTTTTCGTTGACGCGCACCACGATGCGCGCGGCGTCGACCTGTTCGATCACGCCGCCGCGGCGCGCGGCGATAGTGACGCCAGAGTCGCGCGCTACCGCGCGCTCGATGCCGGTGCCGACCAGCGGCTTCTCGGCGCGCAGCGTCGGCACGGCCTGGCGTTGCATGTTGGCGCCCATCAGCGCGCGGTTGGCGTCGTCGTGCTCCAGGAACGGCACCAGCGCCGCCGCCACCGACACGGTCTGCATCGGCGACACGTCCATGAAATTGATGTCGGATGCCGGACGCAGTTCCGACTCGCCGCGGAAGCGGCAGGACACGAAGTCTTCCTCGAACTTGCCGTCTTTCGTCAGCGGCGAGTTCGCCTGCGCGATCACGTAATCGCCTTCCTCGATCGCGGACAGGTACTCGACGTCGTTGGTGACCTTGCCGTTCACCACTTTGCGGTACGGCGTTTCCAGAAAACCGTACTGATTGGTGCGCGCATACACGGCCAGCGAATTGATCAGGCCGATATTCGGGCCTTCCGGCGTCTCGATGGTGCAGACGCGGCCGTAGTGGGTCGGATGCACGTCGCGCACTTCGAAGCCCGCGCGCTCGCGCGTCAGGCCGCCCGGGCCCAGCGCGGATACGCGGCGCTTGTGCGTGACTTCGCTCAACGGATTGTTCTGGTCCATGAACTGCGACAACTGCGAGGAGCCGAAGAATTCCTTCACCGCCGCTGCAACGGGTTTCGCGTTGATCAAATCCTGCGGACCGAGATTGTCGGCTTCCGCCAGCGACAGGCGCTCCTTGACCGCGCGCTCCACACGCACCAGGCCGATGCGGAAAGTGTTCTCCGCCATCTCGCCGACACTGCGCACGCGGCGGTTGCCGAGGTGGTCGATGTCGTCGACCGTGCCTTGGCCGTTGCGGATTGCGATCAACACCTTCAGCACTTCCAGAATGTCGGAAGTCTGGCCGAGTTCCTTGACCAGCCGCTCCGCGTTCTCGTCCTTGCGCTCGCCGAAATACTTCCAGTCGTACAGCACGCCCGGGCCGGTGATGTCCTTGCGGCCGACGCGGCGATTGAACTTCATGCGGCCCACGGCCGAAAGGTCGTAGCGTTCGAAGGTGAAGAACAGGTTGTAGAACAGGTTCTGCGCGGCTTCCTTGGTCGGCGGCTCGCCGGGTCGCATCATGCGGTAGATCTCGACCAGCGCCTCCAGTTGCGTGCGCGTGTTGTCGATGCGCAGTGTGTTGGAAATGTACGGGCCGCGATCCAGATCGTTGACATACAACGTCTCGACCGTGTCGATGCCGGCCTTGCGGAATTTCGCGATGTCATCCGGCGTCAGCTCCGAATTTGCGGCAGCGAGCAGCTCGCCGGTGTTCGTGTCGACGATATCGCGCGCCAGCAGGCGGCCGGCGAGATATTCGTCGGGCACTTCCAGCGTCTTGATCTTTGCGTTCTTCAGGTCGCGGACGTGGCGCGCGGTGATGCGCTTGCCGGCCTCCACCAGCACCTTGCCGTCCGCGACCAGGTCGAAGTTCAGCGTTTCGCCGCGCAGGCGTTCCGGCACGAGATCGAGCTGGACATTCCCGCCCTCGCCCAGATGGAACACGTTGTGCTCGAAGAAGATGTCGAGGATTTCCTCGTTCGTGTAACCGAGCGCGCGCAGCAGTACGGTCACCGGCAGCTTGCGGCGGCGGTCGATGCGGGTGAACAGCGCGTCCTTCGGATCGAATTCGAAATCCAGCCACGAGCCGCGGTAAGGGATGATGCGCGCGGAGTACAGCAGCTTGCCGGACGAATGCGTCTTGCCCTTGTCGTGGTCGAAGAACACGCCGGGCGAACGGTGCAACTGCGACACGATCACGCGCTCGGTGCCATTGACGATGAAGGTGCCGGTTTCAGTCATGAGCGGAATCTCGCCCATGTACACCTCCTGCTCCTTCACCAGCTTCACGGCCTTCTTGGAAGCCGGGCTGTCCTTGTCGTAGATCACCAGGCGCACGGTCACGCGCAGCGGCGCGCCGTAGCTCATGCCGCGCATGCGGCACTCGCGCTCGTCGAACGCCGGCTCGCCGAAGCGATAGTCCACGAACTCCAGCGCGGCATTGCCGCTGTAGCTCGCGATCGGGAACACCGACTTCAGCGCGGCTTGCAGGCCCTTGTCCTCGCGTTTCGCAGGCGCGACGTCGGCCTGCAGAAAATCACGATAGGAGTCGGTCTGGATGGTCAGCAGGTTGGGGACGTCCAGCACGGGCGGACGCTTGCCGAAATCCTTGCGGATGCGCTTTTTCTCGGTGAACGAATAAGTGGTCATTGGGCGGTTGCCTCGATTCTCTTGCGGGCCGTGCGTCCACGGCCGCGGAAAAAACGTGAAACTGTCACTTGGAAGTGGCTGGTACTGCCGGCACCAGCTAGGCCATCTCCCGCAACTTCCAACTAGCAGCTCGTCTTGCCTCTCTTTCAACAACGGCGAAAGCCCGGGGGCTGGGCCCCCAGGCTGGTTCACTGCATCGAGCGCGCAGCGCAAGGCGCTGCTTATTTGAGCTCGACTTTCGCGCCGGCGGCTTCCAGTTCTTTCTTGAACTTGTCCGCCTCGTCCTTGCTCACGCCTTCCTTCACGGTCTGCGGGGCGCCTTCCACCAGATCCTTGGCTTCCTTCAGGCCCAGGCCGGTGATCGCGCGCACGGCCTTGATCACCTCGACCTTCTTCTCGCCGATGGCGGACAACACCACGGTGAACTCGGTCTTCTCCTCGGCGGCCGCGGCGGCACCGCCGCCGGCGGCCGGCGCTGCAGCCACGGCCACGGGGGCGGCCGCGGAAACGCCGAACTTCTCTTCCATCGCCTTGACCAGCTCCATCACCTCGACGAGGGACTTGGAGGCGATCGCGTCGATGATCTGCTCATTGCTCAGTGACATGACTCATTACTCCTGGAACGATTGGATGGTTGACGGTTGTCCGAACTCGATGTCTTACGCCGCCTGTTTCTGCTGACCGGCCGCGTTGATCACGCGGGCGATCTGCGACGCGGGCTCGGCCAGCACGCGCACCAGCATGGTGGCGGGCTGCACCATCACGCTGAGCAGCATCGACAACGCCTGTTCGCGCGTCGGCAGCGAAGCCAGCACGTCGACGTGCGAGGCGGGATACGCCTTACCGCCGATCGCCACCAGCTTCGGCTTCAACTGGTCGTTGGCCTTGGCGTATTCCTTGACCAGCCGCCCGGCTGCACCCGGATCCTCGGTCGAGAAGGCATACAGCAGAGGACCGATGAGTTGCTCTTTCGTGCACTCGTATTCGGTGCCGTCCACTGCGCGCCGCACCAGCGTGTTCTTCGCAACTTTCACGAACACGCCCGATTCGCGCGCCTTCTTGCGCAGCTCGGTGAGCTGACCGACCGTGAGACCCGCGTATTCCGCGGCGACCAGCGAATGCGCCTTGGCAGCGACAGTCGCGAGTTCGGCAACGAGCTCTTTCTTTGCAGCGAGATTGAGCGCCATTGCTTTCTCCTTAGATTGCCGCGCCTCGTGCGCGGAAATCCAAAACGCAAAGCGGACCGATGGATTCCATTCCGATCCGCCGACGTCCTTGCGGGACGTCTGCCTTGGTGGCCGCTCGCGTCAACCTGCCCAAATCCAGAACAGGAAAACCGCTTGCGGGCGACACCCTCTGCGCAGGCCGGTGGTTCTTGCGAACGCGCCGATTAAGATTCGGGATCAAAAGCAACCGATCCACTTGTCGCCTGCGGTCTTTGACGGCTGAATTGCGCAACATCACGCAACGTCGCCCATCAAATTTGTGCGATCGTCCCTGATCGCGAAAGTCAAAAAGCAGCCATCCATGGCTGCACTTTCAATAAGAGCGTCAGTGCGCGGAGGTGCCGCCCAGCGTGGACGTATCCACCGCCACGCCCAGACCCATCGTGCTCGACACCGAAACCTTCTGCAGATACTGACCCTTGGCCGTAGACGGCTTGGCTTTCATCAGATCGGCGATCAGCGCGTCCAGGTTTTCCTTCAGCGCGTTGACTTCGAAATTCACCTTGCCGATCGAG
>DAIOUL010000148.1:0-4303 GCA_036759545.1 Rhodanobacteraceae bacterium | reverse complement strand
TCGGCGATCTACGACGGCCACACCGGCCAGCCGTATTCGTGGGTGTTCGGCAACGACGTCAGCGGCGTGTGCTACGGCAGTAATTCGAATTGCCAGTATGGTCTGGTGTACATCCCGCGTCCGGGCGATGTGGAATTCGACAGCGCCACCAGTGCCGCCGCGCAGCAACAATTCTTCGACTACATCGCGCACAACGACTACCTGAGCGGGCACCAGGGCCAGATCGCCCAACGCAACGGCGTGCGTTCGCCCTGGGTCAACCGCATCGACCTGAGTTTCCGCCAGCAGATCCCCGGCCTGTTCAAGGGCAACAAGGGCGAAGTCCGGCTCGACCTCTACAACGTGCTGAACCTGCTGAACAACAAATGGGGCGACGTGTACGACGTCGATTTCCCCAACGTGCGCACGTTGGCCAATTTCGCCGGCGTGGATCCGGCCACCGGCAAGTACGTCTACTCGCTGCCGACCGATTCGAACGGCAACTACAAGCCCGGCAGCCTGACGTACGAAAACAGCCACGCGCAGTCGGTGTGGTCGATGCTGGTGACGGTGCGATACACGTTCTGATGCAAGGCGATCTCTGGTGCTCGACTTGAAGCCGACGTCCGTGACGGACGTCGGCTTTGTCGTGCTTGACCCCGCCGCAGTCGCGGCCCATGCTTGCCGGCCGGTCGAATCGAAAACCCGCGCCTGCAGTGATTCCAGCGCATGAACGATAGCCGCACCCGCAGCATACGCGCGCCCACCGTCAGTGCGCGCATCGTGCCGGCGGGCACGCTGGACGTGCTGTCGCGCCGAGAGATCGCGCGCCTGCGCGACGCCACCGCGTCCGGTCTGCACGGACTGCTGCGCTCCTGCGCGCTGGCGGTGCTGACTTCCGGCGAGATGCACGACGACGCGCGCTCGATGCTGGACCGCTATCCGGATTTCGATATCCAGGTGCTGCAGCAGGACCGCGGCGTCAAACTGGAACTATCGAACGCGCCGGCGCAGGCGTTCGTGGACGGGCGGATCATCCGCGGCACCAACGAGCTGCTGTTCGCGGTGGTGCGCGACATCGTCTATGTCTCGACGCAACTGGATGCAGGCCAGTTCGATCTGCACGATTCCACCGGCATCACCCACGCGGTGTTCGACATTCTGCGCAACGCGCGCGTGCTGCGCGCGCGCGAAAATCCGAACCTCGCGGTGTGCTGGGGCGGGCACTCCATCTCGCGCGAGGAGTACGACTACACCAAGGATGTTGGTTACGCGCTCGGTCTGCGCGGCATGGATATCTGCACCGGCTGTGGCCCGGGCGCGATGAAAGGGCCGATGAAAGGCGCGACCATCGCGCACGCCAAGCAGCGGCATTACCGCAACCGTTACATCGGCCTGACCGAGCCCGGGATCATCGCCGCCGAGTCGCCCAACCCGATCGTCAACAACCTGGTGATCCTGCCGGACATCGAGAAGCGGCTGGAAGCCTTCGTGCGCATCGGCCACGGTTTCATCGTATTCCCCGGCGGCGTCGGCACCTGCGAGGAAATTCTCTACCTGCTCGGAATCCTGCTGCATCCGGACAACGCGCACTTGCCGTTTCCGCTGGTGTTCACAGGGCCGGCAGTGGCGGCGCCGTACTTCGAGCAGATCGACAAGTTCCTGCGATTGACGCTGGGCGAAGAAATAGGCAAGCGCTACCGCATCGTTGTCGACGATCCGGTGGAGGTGGCGCATGAAATGTTGCGCGGCATCGAACGCGTGCGCGAACACCGCATCGCGCAGCACGATGCGTTCTTCTTCAACTGGGCGCTGAAGATCCCTTACGAGTTCCAGTTGCCGTTCAAGCCGACGCACGAAGCGATGGCGGCGCTGAATTTGCACAAGGAACGCGATCCGCACATGCTCGCGGCCGATCTGCGCCGCGCGTTTTCCGGCATCGTCGCCGGCAACGTCAAGGAAGAAGGCTTGCACCAGATCGACAAGAAGGGTCCGTTCGTAATCGACGGCGATCCGAAGATCATGCAGGCGCTGGACGCGCTGCTGCGCGGCTTCGTGGCCCAGCACCGCATGAAATTGCCGGGACGCGAATACGTGCCGTGCTACCGGATCGCAGGGGCGAAGGAACCGGCGAAGGCCTAGTGGCGGATGGGGTTTGCTTTACAGCGTGCAAAAGCGCCGCGATAATTTGCGGTCACGCCCGAGTGGCTCAGCTGGTCGAGCGGCGCGCGTTTGCGGAATGCCTTGAATGGCATTCCGCGCGCGACGCGAGGGCGAGGCAGGGATGCCGAGCGGAGAACGCTCCAAGGATGGATCGAAGCAGAGTTTCAGAAACGCCCGAGTAGCTCAGCCGGTTAGAGCATCTGACTGTTAATCAGAGGGTCCCCCGTTCGAGTCGGGGCTCGGGCGCCACTTCGCGCGTTATACGAATCCACCCAGAGGCGACCGCGCGCCGCACGGCATGCGCGAGGGCGCGGTATTTGGTGCACACACCAGCCCGGCGGCAACCGTACTGCGGCTGTCGGACGGCGGCCGCTGCGGGCCGTGTGTGCGTGAACCAAAGCGGTGAACAGGCCTGTGCCCCGGTCAGAACATCCCGGCCAGGCACGCCCCGAACGAACCCATGGCGAGGCCCAAGGCCACCACTGTGATCAGTGCGCGTTTCATGGCTCTTCCCCTTGCTCGCCAACCCCTGCGTTGGCAGGAAAGGGGAAACAAGTTGTGTGCCACGGACGCGGGCGATGCCCTGCAGGCCGCGTCGGGCGGGCGTCTGCCGATCTTGAACAATCGTTACAAGGCTTGACTCGGGCCGGCGATCCGGTCAGTCCCCGCTGGCGAGGCAGGTGCCCAGGTGCGCCGCATCGGCCGGCGCGATCCGCACGCGCCCGGAATTGGAGACGATCACCGCCCGGCCTTCCGCGGTGTCGTTGGTGTGGCAAATCGTCAGTTGCGCATTGCTTCCGCCGGCGCTGCCGTCGGGCTGGAATACCACGCGCGGCCGGCCTTGGCTGGAAACCACACGCATGTTCTCCGGCAACGCATCGAATCTCGCCAGCGCCGTATCGGGTTCGTGGTCGTGATCCATATCCTCGCCGATCATCCAGCCGCCCTGCCACAGGTCGTCATCGTTGCACTGCTTGCCGTCGTTGCTCGGACAGACGACCGTTTGCACGCCGCGCGTGATGGCCAGTTCGCGCGCGTGCAACAGGCTCGCCTGCAATGCGTCTTCCGCAGATTGCTGGTGCGAGCGCGCCAGCATCGAACCCAATGCCGGGACTCCCATCGCGACCAGAATGCAGGCCACCGCCACGGCCAGCATCATTTCGATCAGCGTGATTCCACGTTGCCGCGAGCGCATCGCCGCTCTCCCCGTTGAACGAAGATGACAGCGTGCTCGATCGGTGATTATTCCGGCAGCGGCGCGGAGCGCTTGATCGCGTCGGCGCCTGCCTACATCTCCTGTCATCCGGACGCGCAAACCGCGCCCTTATAATCCAACGATGGACGACCGCATGCATCGTGACGAGGAACGCTTCCAGCTCGTCGCGCCCTACCAGCCCGCCGGCGACCAGCCGCAGGCGATCGCCAAGCTGATCGAAGGTTTCGAGTCGGGCCTGGCCGCACAGACGCTGCTGGGCGTGACCGGTTCGGGCAAGACCTTCACCATCGCCAACGTGGTGCAGGCGGTGCAGAAACCGACGCTGGTGCTGGCGCCCAACAAGACGCTTGCCGCGCAGTTGTACGGCGAGTTCAAGTCCTTCTTCCCGAACAACGCGGTCGAGTATTTCGTCAGCTATTACGACTACTACCAGCCGGAAGCCTACGTGCCTTCCAGCGACACCTACATCGAAAAGGATTCCTCGCTCAACGAGCATATCGAGCAGATGCGGCTGGCGGCGACCAAGGCGCTGCTGTCGCGGCGAGATGCGCTGATCGTCGGCACAGTATCGGCGATCTATGGTCTCGGCAATCCGGAAGATTACTTGTCGCTGCGGTTGATCCTTTCCGTCGGCGAGCGCATCGGACAGCGCGAACTGATCCGCCATCTCACCGAGTTGCAATACACCCGCAACGAAATGGAACTGCATCGCGGCACGTATCGCGTGCGCGGCGAGTGCGTCGATGTCTTCCCCGCGGAAAACGAAACCGAAGCGCTGCGGATCGATCTGTTCGACGGTGAAGTGGAATCGCTGGCGCTGTTCGATCCGCTGACCGGCGAAACGATCCGCAAGGTTCCGCGCTACACGGTGTATCCGCGCACGCACTACGCCAGCACGCGGGCGTCGGTATTGAACGCGATCGAGACGATCAAGCTGGAACTGAC
>DAIOUL010000147.1:0-4417 GCA_036759545.1 Rhodanobacteraceae bacterium | reverse complement strand
CCGCACGGCGACAACGCGCAGGAATTCGTCTACATGGTGCAGGCCGGCATGCCGCCGATGTACACCATCCAGGCGGCCACGATGCACGCGGCCGAACTGCTGAAACACGAAAAAGAGCTGGGCAGCGTCACCGCGGGCAAATACGCGGACCTCGTCGCCGTGCCCGGCAATCCGCTGGACGACATCTCGCTGATGAAGCGGATGGATTTCGTGATGAAAGCGGGCACGGTGTACAAGCGGGACGGCAAGCCGGTGGCGATCGCGCCCTGAACTTGCTTCGCAAGCAGTCCGCCCCAATCATGTGCGGATCGATTTCGATGGTTGATCCGCAATGAGCGCCTCGCCGCAATCCGCAAAAGCCGATTCCGCCAAATCGCCGCACGTCTTCGAAGCCGGCCAGAACAACTTCGAAAACGAGGTGCTGCAGGCCTCGCTCACCACGCCGGTGCTGGTGGATTTCTGGGCGACCTGGTGCGGGCCGTGCCGCACGCTGGGACCGATCCTGGAGAAACTCGCCGCCGAATACGGCGGCGCGTTCAAGCTTGCCAAGATCGATTGCGACAAGGAGCAGCAGCTCGCCGGAATGTTCGGGGTGCGCAGCATCCCGACCGTGGTGCTGATCCGCGATGGCCAGATCCTCGACGGTTTTGCCGGCGCGTTGCCGGAGTCGCAGGTGCGAGAGTTCCTTGGCAAGCACAACATCCAGCCGGCGAAGAAGATCGAAACCCCGGCGCAGGAAGTGGCAGATGAAAATGCCCCCGCGCAACGCGAAACACCGCACGCCGCGATCGCGCGCCTGCAGAAGGCGCTCGCGGCGACTCCCGATGACAATGGGCTGAAATTGGATCTCGCGCTGGCGCAGGCGCGTGCCGGCGACATCGGCGCGGCGAAGACTGCCTTGGAAAACCTGCCGATCGAATCCGAAAATGATGATCGCGCGAAAGCCCTGCAGGCGTATGTCGAACTGGCGCAGGCGCTGGCCGGCACCGCCGCATCGGGCGAATTGATGGCGCGCATCGAAAATGATCCGCAAGATTTCGCCGCGCGCGATGCGATGGGCGTGCGCCTGCTGCTGGGCGGCGACCCAGCCGGTGCGATGGAGCAATTCCTGGCCATCCTCGAGGCCGACCGCGGCTGGAACGAAGGCCTGGCACGCAGGCGCCTGCTGGACGCCTTTCGCATCGTCGAGGACGAGGCGCTCGTGGCCGCCACCCGGCGGAAGATGTCCTCGTTGCTGTTTTAGAGCACAGGATCACAAAGGCGGCCGAAGCCGCCGTCCATGGCGAAGAACTCCGTGGTTCCGGCACGGTTTTGGCTAGAATCAGCCCACACCGCAGACCGCTTCTTGGATGGCAACTTCAGCGCCTGTCGCCGATTTCGAAATTCCCGGGCACCGTCTGGTGCGGCCGCTGGGCCGCGGCGGCATGGCGACCGTGTACCTGGCCATCCAGGCGTCTCTGAGCCGGCCTGTCGCGGTCAAGATCTTGCAGGCGCCGACTGACGAGGCGATCACACGTTTCGAGCAGGAGGCGCGCACCATCGCCCGCCTGCAGCATCCGCACATCATCGCGATCTACGAGGTCGGCCGCACGTCCGACGGGCAGTTGTACTACACGATGCCTTACCTGCCCAACGGCGATCTCTCCAAGCTCGACCTGCGCGAGTCGCCGGCGCGCATTGCCGCGGTGATCCGCGCGCTGGCAAGCGCGCTCGGCCACGCGCACCAACACGGGATCGTGCACCGCGACGTCAAACCGGAAAACGTGCTGTTCGACCAGCACCGGCGCGCGCTGCTCACCGACTTCGGCATCGCGCGCGCCAGCGACAACCTGCGCGTCACGCGCCAAGGCGCGACCATGGGTTCGTCCGGTTACATGAGCCCCGAGCAGGCGCGCGGACTGGACATCGACGGCCGCTCCGACCTCTACAGCCTCGGCGTGGTCGCCTACGAACTGCTGACCGGCGATCTCCCCTTCCACGGCACCGACGCGCTGTCCACCGCGATCGCGCACATCGAACAACCGGTGCCGCGGCTGCCACCGCTGAAGCGCGCGTGGCAATCGTTCCTCGACAAGGCGCTGGCGAAAGCACCGGCCGAGCGCTTCCAGAACGCGCAGGAAATGATCGATGCGCTGGACGCGATCAGCGGCCGCAGCAAGAGCAGCGTGTCAGCACCGGCGGCAGGGGTTTTCGAGCAACTGCGCGAAAACGCCAACGCGTCGACATTGCTGCGCTACGGTGTTCCCGCGTCGGTTGTGGTCGTGTTGGGCCTCGTCGCTGCACTGTGGTGGCACGGACGCTCCGCGCCCAAGCTGCGAATTTCCGAGCCACCTGCGCAGCAGATCGCGGCGACCCCGCGGACCGATACTGCGCCCGCACCAGCGCGTTCCATTGCCGCTGTCAGCCCTGTTCCGCCTTCTTCCGCGCCGGTCAGTGCGGCTTCCGCGATCCAGGCCGAGAACAGCGCGGCGGTGGTCGCCGCGCGCATCACCGTGCTGCTGGCCCACGCCAATGCGCTGTTCGCGCAGAACAAGCTGATTTCGCCCAAGAACGACAACGCTGCGGACGTCTATCTCGCCGTGCTCGCCTTGCAACCGGACAACCTTGCCGCGCACGCAGGCGTGGACCGCGTGCTGGCACGCGTACAGAAGGACGTCGATTCGGCATGGAAACGGCGGGATGCCGATCGCGTACGCACGCTGGTCAAGCGTGCAGACGCGCTGGCCACTTCATCCGACCCGGATTCGCAACGCACCTGGCACGACGCGCGCGCGCAACTCGCATCCGATGTGGGCAACGCTGCGGCGGACGCTGTGCACGCGCACAAGCAGGATCGCATCAACGATCTGCGCGAACTCGCGGAAGCACTGCCGGCGATATATCCGCCCGGCTTCGATCCGAAATTGCTGGACGCGCCGCCGCCACCGCCTCCACTGCACGCCGGTTCGCTATTGCGAGACGATGGCGGTCCGCAACTCGTTTACGTGCCGCCGGCCGGCGGCAACGCGCCGGCATTCGCCATCGGCCGTACCGAAGTCACGCGCGCCGAATACGAACAGTTCGTGCACGCCACCGGACGCGCGCCGGCGCATTGTGTGGAACCCAACAATCCGTTTTCCGGCATGCACGGCTGGAAGTGGAGCAACCCGGGTTTTGCGCAAAACGGCGATCATCCAGTGGTGTGCGTGAGCTGGAACGATGCGAACGCATACGCCGCATGGCTGTCGCACCGCACCGGGCAGGAGTACCGTCTGCCCGATGACTCCGAATGGCTGCGCGCCGCAGCCGGCGGCGGCGACGGCACGCCCTGCGCGCGCGGCAATGTGGATGACGTCAGCCGCAAGAGCGCGTTCGACAACGACCGCCTGAAATGCAACGACGGCGCCGCGGAAACCGCGCCGGTGGGCCGCTACGCACCCAGCTCGGCCGGCGCCTACGACATGTACGGCAACGTCAGCGAATGGCTGGCCGGCGGCAGCGCGAAAGACCGCGCGTTCCGCGGACTGTCCTGGCGTGACGGCAGCCAGCAGAGCGCGCTGAAACGCCGCGGCACCGCGGCCTCGGATGTCGGCTATACCAACGTCGGCTTCCGGATGTTACGGGTAATAGACGACAACCATCCTGTTCCATCTTCCGCTCACTAAGGGTCGCGTCAAGCGCTCGCCGACTTCCGTCGCGATCTGCCGGAGCAAGCCCCATGACTTGTGACTTATGGACGTCCGGCGCGCGCGCGGCATACTCGTCGGGTTTTCCCTCGCAAAGGCTCGACGCCCATGAAATCTTTCCGCCTTCGCACCGTCTTCGGCGTGCTGCTGCTGTGCAGCCTGCCCGCTTTCGCGGTCGCCCAGGACAAGCCTGACAATCCCGACAAATCCGCCGCGAGCAGCCAGGACCAGGGCGACGACACCGCGATCGCGGCGATGCGCAAATCGCAATCATCCACGACGCAGGGCAGCGTCAACGTGGAAGGCAACAGCGTCGCCTACGACGCGGTCGCCGGCACGCTGGTATTGAACGGCGACGGCCAGGACGAGCACACGCCGGAAGCCAGCATGTCCTACGTCGCGTATTTCAAGCGCGGTGCGGATCCGTCCAAGCGGCCGATCATGTTCATCTACAACGGCGGCCCCGGTTCCTCCACCATCTGGCTGCACATGGGCGCGTTCGGGCCCAAGCGCATCAGCACCAATGACGACACGCACACGCCCGCCGCACCGTACCAACTGGTCAACAACGACTACAGCCTGCTGGACGTCAGCGATCTGGTCTTCGTCGATGCGCCGGGCACCGGTTTCGGCCGCCTGCTGCCGAAAGGCAAGACCGACGAGGAGCGCGCCAAGAATTTCAAGGATCTTTCCAAGAAGATCTGGAGCGTGGACGGCGACGGCAAGATCTTCGCCAAGTTCATCACCACCTT
>DAIOUL010000146.1:0-4437 GCA_036759545.1 Rhodanobacteraceae bacterium | reverse complement strand
CGGCGCGAACGCGGATCGTCGGCGTCGTAACCGGCCAGCACGTGCAGCAGCACGGCGAGGTCGCCGACTTCCCGCGCGATCAACCCCACCGCATCCAGACGCCGCGCCGCGGGAGTCAAACCTCGCGCGGAGATTTCCCCATGCGTCGGTTTCAACGCGCACACGCCGCAATAGCTCGCCGGAATGCGGATCGAACCCAGCGTGTCGGAGCCGATCGCCGCGGTCGCCAAGCCCGCCGCCACCGCGGCCGCGGAACCGCCGGACGATCCACCGGCCGTATAACCGCGGCGCAACGGATTGTGCGTCGCGCCGAAATGCGGATTGTCGGTGACCGCGCCGAGCGCGCCTTCGTCGAGATTGGTCTTGCCGATCAGCACCGCGCCCGCCGCGCGCAATTTTGCGACCGCGTGCGAGTCCTGCTGGGCAATGTTGCCCTTGCGCGACGCGAGTCCTGCGGTGGTGGGTAAACCTGCGATGTCGAGATTGTCCTTGACCGCGATCGGCACGCCGTCCAGCCGCCCGATCGGGCCTTCGCGGCGACGGTGCTCTGCGGCTTGCGCCTGTTCGCGCACCAGCGCAGGACGCACATCGAGAAACGCATGCAATTGCGCATCGATGCGCGCAATCGCATCCAGATGGACCTCGCACAACTCGCGCGGATCGAGCTGGCCGGTAGCCAGCCAGTGCAGCGTGCGGCACAAGCCCGCGCCGCGTACATCCTTCGCCGAAATTGCAACCGTGGCGTCCATTCGTTCTTCCCGGAGTTTGCCGCGATTATGCAGGCATCGCGAGAAAGCTGCGACGTTGCTAAGGTAGGAGCCGGTCGGCACGCAGTGCCGTCTTTCTTTCCAGCGACAGCCTCGCGTCGCGCGCAGGGCGCGCTCTTACACCTCGAGAATGCCGATGAGCGAACACGAAATCATGGAATACGACGTGGTCGTGGTCGGCGCGGGCCCGGCAGGCCTCGCCTTCGCGATCCGCCTGAAACAGCTCGACGCGAATGCGCGCGTGTGCGTGCTGGAAAAGGCGTCCACCATCGGCGGACAGATCCTCTCCGGTGCGGTGATCGAACCCGCACCGCTGGACGCGCTGCTGCCGGAGTGGCGAAAAAATCCGCCGCCGATCTGCGTACCGGCGAAAGAAGACGAATTCTGGCTGCTCTCGAAAACCGGTGGCCGCAAATTGCCGCTGCCGCCGGGCATGAAGAACCACGGCAACTTCATCGTTTCATTGGGCGCGATGTGCGCGTGGCTGGCACCGCAAGCCGAGGCGCTGGGCGTGGAAGTGTTCCCGGGTTTCGCCGCTGCGGACACGCTGTTCGACGAACGCGGCGCGGTGATCGGCGTGCGCACCGGCGACATGGGTGTGGCGAAGGACGGTTCGCACAAACCGGGTTACACGCCGGGCGTGGACATCCACGCGAGGGTCACCGTGCTCGCCGAAGGCGCGCGCGGCAGCCTGACCAAGCAGTTGATCAAGCGTTTCGATCTGGCGAAGGATTGCGACCCGCAGGGCTACTCGATCGGCATCAAGGAACTGTGGCAGGTGCCGGCCGGGCGCGTATCGCCCGGCAAGATCGTGCACTCGATCGGCTGGCCGGCGGACACCAGTACCTACGGCGGCAGTTTTCTCTATCACCTCGATCAGGATCGCATCGCGCTGGGTTACGTCAGCGGACTGGACTACCGCGATCCGGAATACAAGCCGTGGGAAGCCTTTCAGCAATGGAAAAACCATTCGACGGTGAAGCCGTTGCTCGAGGGCGGACAAATTCTGTCCGCCGGCGCGCGCGCGATCGTCACGGGCGGCTATCAATCGCTGCCGAAAGTCGAGATGCCTGGCGCGATCCTGATCGGCGACACCGCGGGCCTGCTCAACGTGCCCAAGATCAAAGGCACGCACCAGGCGATCCGCAGCGGCATGCTCGCAGCCGAGCATCTCGTCGCGAACGGTTTCAAGGCCGAAGGATTCGATGCCAAGCTGCGTGCGTCCGAAGTGATGGCAGAACTGAAGCGCGTGCGCAACATCAAGCCGGGTTTCAAGAAGGGCCTGTGGTTCGGACTCGCCAATGCCGCGTGGGAAACCGTCACCGCCGGCCTGTCGCCGTGGACGCTGAAGAACAAGCCGGACTGGTGTTCGCTGGACAAGGTGGGAGAACACGAGGAACCCAAGCGCGACTACTCGCAGCGCGAGCTGCCGCCGCGCGACCGCCTGGCCGGCGTGTATTTCGCCGCCACCACGCACGACGAAGATCAACCCGTGCACCTGCACGTGCGCGACATCAATATCTGCATCGACCGTTGCGTGCGCGAATACGACAATCCCTGCACGCGCTTCTGCCCAGCCGCGGTGTACGAGATCGTCGAGGATGCCAACGGCAAACGCCTGCAGATCAATGCGGCCAACTGCGTGCACTGCAAGACCTGCGACATCAAGGATCCCTACGAAATCATCGACTGGGTACCGCCGGAAGGCGGTTCGGGCCCGAATTACCAGAACCTGTAGTTGCAAAGGGGGATCGAAATGGACGCCGCATCCGTGATTCGGGGGCAATTGTCGTCCGACGAAAAACTATTGTGGTCGGACCAGCCTGTGCAGGGATTAATTCTAAGGGCTGCCGATTTATTGCTGATTCCTTTCAGTCTGTTGTGGGGCGGATTCGCCTTTTTCTGGGAATGGGCAGTGCTGACCAAGGTGCCCACCAGCGCGGATCCGATCGGACGTATTTTTCCGTTGTGGGGAATCCCTTTTGTCTTGGCTGGCGTGTACCTGATTATCGGAAGGTTCTTCACCGATGCTTGGATACGGTCGCGAACAGCCTATGCCGTAACCAATCAGCGCATCTTGATCGCCTCCGGAGTTTTCTCCAGAAAAGTAGAGTCATTTCCTCTTCGTACACTCCCGCAACTGGAATTGACTGAAAAGTCGAGCGGTCGGGGTACCATCCGGATTGGAGCCAACTCCGGCGCCGGTGCCGCATTTCTGGTTCCGGGTTGGCCATCGTTGCGTGGGCAACGTGCACCGTGTTTGGACGGAATCGAAAACGCGCGGCGCGTTTATGCATTGATTTTGGATACCCAACGCCAGGTGGACAGACGTTGAATCTGCCCCACATCGCACTGGTCACCGCGCGCGCTGCGCGCGGGCTGGACGAGGACATGCCGCCGCTGGAACGCGCGCTGGGCGAAGCCGGCGCGCAGGTTTCGATTGTCGATTGGGACGACGACTCGATCGAGTGGCCGCGTTTCGATCTCGCGCTGTTGCGTTCGACCTGGGATTACACGCAACGCGCCTCTGAATTCCTGGATTGGGCACGTCGCGTTCCCGGGCAAACGCGGCTGCTGAATCCGCTGGCGGTGGTGCGCTGGAACGTCGACAAGCATTACCTCGCGGAAGTTGCGCGCGCGGGCGTGCCGGTGGTGCCGAGCGCGTTCGTCGAACCGGACGACGACGCGCAAGCGGCACTGGCGGCATTTCTGGACACGTATCCGGACGCGACCGACTTCGTGGTGAAGCCTTGCGTCGGCGCAGGCTCGCTGGACGCGCAGCGTTATCGGCGCGAAGAGCGAGAGCACGCGATCGCGCATCTTCAACGTTTGCTTGATGCACGCCGCAGCGTATTGCTGCAACCGTATCTGCACAGCGTGGACGAGCACGGCGAAACCGCGCTGTTGTTCTTCGAAGGCGAGTTCAGCCATGCGATCCGCAAGGGTCCGATGCTGGGAGGCGGCGCCTCCGTTGCGGGCGGACTATTCGTCACGGAGCAGATCGCGCCACGCGAGGCATCCGCGCAGGAAATCAAAATCGCGAAGCAGGCGTTGGCGGCGATGCCGTTCCCGCAGCCGCTGCTGTATGCGCGCGTGGACCTTATCCGAGACGAAGATGGCGCTCCGCGGTTGCTGGAACTGGAATTGACCGAGCCTTCCGTGTTCCTAAACCAAGCAGACGGTGCGGCCGAGCGCTTTGCCCGCGCGATCCTGCAGCGCGTCTCGGCCTGAACCGCGCGAGCGGCTAGAATGTCCATTCGCCCTTGCGGGAAAACCCGATGAAGATTCTGGTCGGCTACAAGCGCGTGGTGGATTTCAACGTGCGCATCCAGGTGAAGCCGGATGGTTCCGGCGTGGTCACCGATGGCGTCAAACTCTCCGCGAATCCCTTCGACGACATCGCGCTGGAGGAGGCGCTGCGGCTGCGCGAAAAAGGGATCGCCACAGACGTAGTGATCGCGACGATTGCGCCCTCAGACGCACAGGCGCATCTGCGGAATGGCCTGGCGATGGGTGCGAATCGCGCGATCCACGTCGTCACGTCCGATCCCGTGCAACCCCTGGCCGCGGCTCGTGCGTTCCTGAAACTGATCGAGAAGGAACAACCGCAACTGGTGATCCTCGGCAAGCAGGCGATCGACGACGACTGCAACCAGACCGGCCAGATGCT
>DAIOUL010000145.1:0-4512 GCA_036759545.1 Rhodanobacteraceae bacterium | reverse complement strand
TGGAGCAGTTCCCGCGCCTGGAAGGCCGGCAGATGACGATGATGATCGGACCGAAGAAGAAGTAATCGAATCGCGCCTGCTTCAGGCGCACCGCCAGCCTCGGATCGGCTGGCGCGAAGCGGCAGCAGCAACGCCGCAACAAGCCGACGAGGGCAGGGATGGAAAGCGTGATCGAGAGATCACCGCCTTTGTCAGTAATCAAAAACCGAACGGAGTTTCACATGCCCAAGATCAAGACCAACCGGGCCGCTGCCAAGCGGTTCCGCAAGACCGCCACCGGCAAGTTCAAGGCCGGTCACGCCTTCAAGTCGCACATCCTCACCAAGAAGGCGACCAAGCGTAAGCGCAACCTGCGCGCCACCAATCACGTGCGCGATTGCGACGCCGGCCGCGTCGCGCGCATGCTGCCCTACGCGTAAGGAGAGACGACCATGGCACGAGTCAAGCGTGGCGTCACCGCGCGTGCGCGCCACAAGAAAACCATCAAGGCCGCCAAGGGCTACTACAATGCCCGGCGCAAGGTCTATCGCGTCGCCAAGCAGGCGGTCACCAAGGCCCAGCAGTACGCCTACATCGGCCGGAAGCAGAAGAAGCGCCAGTTCCGCGCGTTGTGGATCGTGCGTATCAACGCCGCCGCGCGCCAGTTCGGCCTGTCGTACAGCCGTCTGATCGACGGGCTTGGGAAGGCCGGCATCACGATCGACCGCAAGGTGCTGGCCGATCTCGCGGTGCACGACATCGCGGCGTTCGGCGCACTGGCTGAAAAAGCCAAGGCCGCGCAAGCTGCGTGATCCACGCGGACGCAGCGCGTTCGCTCTGGATCGACGAAAAGCAGGCAGCGGCGGGCAACCGCCGCTGCCTTTTCATTTCCGCTACATTCGCCTGCCGAAGAAGTAATTCCGAACTACGTGGACGAATTGGCAACCCGAATCGATCAAGCGCTCGCGGCCATCGCCGCGGCGAACACGCTCGATGCGCTGAAAGGGCAGCGCGTCGCGCTGCTCGGCAAGAGCGGGGTGATCACCGCGGAGTTGAAGGCGCTGGGTGCGTTGCCACCCGATCAACGCAAGCAGCGCGGTGCGGAAGTCAATGCGGCGCGCGACAAGCTCGCGGAGGCCATCGCCGCGCGCCGCGCGCAACTCGAACAAACCGCGCTCGATCACCGTCTGGCTTCCGAAAGCATCGACGTCACACTGCCCGGGCGAAACTCGCAACGCGGTTCGATCCATCCGTTGATCCGCACGCTGGAACGCATCGAGTCGATCTTCGCCTCGCTCGGTTACGAAGTGGCCGAAGGCCCGGAGATCGAGGACGACTGGCACAACTTCGAAGCCCTGAACTTCCCCGCGCACCATCCCGCGCGCGCGATGCACGATACGTTTTATTTCCCGGATGGCCGGTTGCTGCGCACGCACACTTCCCCGGTGCAGATTCGCAGCATGCAGGGCCGCCAGCCGCCGCTTCGCGTGATCGCGCCCGGCAAGGTCTATCGCAGCGATTCGGATCAGACGCATTCGCCGATGTTCCATCAGGTCGAAGGTCTGCTGGTGGACGAAAGTGCCACGATGGCCGATCTGAAAGGTACGCTGGCATCTTTCCTGCGCGCGTTCTTCGGCCGCGATTTCGAAATGATGTTCAAGCCGACGTTCTTTCCGTTCGTGGAACCCGGCGCGGATGTGTTGGTCCGCTGGAATCTTTCGGGCGGCGGTTCGCGCTGGCTGGAAGTGCTGGGCTGCGGCATGGTGCATCCTAACGTGCTGTCGAATTGCGGGATTGATCCGGAGCGTTACACGGGTTTTGCGTTCGGCATGGGCGTGGAACGGCTCACGATGCTGCGTTATGGCGTCAGCGATCTGCGCACGTTTTTCGAAAACGACATCCGCTTCCTGCAGCAGTTCGCCTGACGCCATGAAGATTTCAGAGAACTGGCTGCGCGAACTTGGCGACATTTCCGCCGATCACGATGCGCTGGTCGAGCGGTTGAACATGATCGGCCACGAGGTCGAGAGCGACACGACCATCGGCGGCTCTCTCGAAAACGTGGTGGTCGCGCGCATCGTCGAATGCGCCAAGCATCCGCAAGCCGACCGCCTGCAGCTTTGCAAGGTCGATGCGGGCGGCGAAATTCTGCAGATCGTCTGCGGTGCGCCGAATGCCCGTGCAGGCTTGCACGCTCCGTTGGCGAAAATCGGCGCGAGATTGCCGAACGGCATCGCGATCAAGGCCGCGCAATTGCGGGGCGCAGAATCGCAAGGAATGTTGTGTTCGGCGAAGGAACTCGGCATCGATGCCGACGCATCCGGTTTGCTGGAGTTGCCGGAGGATGCGCCGATCGGCGCGCGGCTTGCGGAATATCTGCAACTGCCCGATTACGTGCTGGACCTGGGGCTGACGCCCAATCGCGCGGATTGCCTGTCGATGGTTGGGCTGGCTGCCGATGTCGCCGCCGCCTTCGGCACGCGCGCGAAGCCGCCGAAATTGGAAGCAGTCGCCCCGGCCAGCGATCGTCGCATCGAAATAGGAATCGAGGCTGTCGAAGATTGCCCGCGCTACTGCGGCCGCTACATCGAAGGCATCGATCCGTCGACGCGCACGCCGCCGTGGATGCGCGAGCGGCTGCAACGCAGCGGCATCCACCCGATCAGCCTGCTGGTGGACGTGACGCAATACGTGATGCTGGAACTGGGTCAGCCGATGCACGCGTTCGATGCGTCGAAGTTGCGCGGGCCGATCGGCGCGCGCCGTGCGCGCGCGGGCGAGAAACTGAAATTGCTGGACGAGCGTGAAGTCACGCTCGATTCGGATTTCCTGCTGATCACCGATGCGGATCGAGCCGTCGCGCTGGGCGGCGTCATGGGTGGGTTCGACACGCGCGTGACCGAGAACACGCGCGATGTTTTTCTCGAAGCCGCGTACTTTGCGCCCACGGCGATCGCCGGCCGCGCGCGCAAGCTCAACATGCAAACCGATGCCGCGCACCGCTTCGAGCGCGGCGTCGATCCGGAATTGCCGCGCATCGCGCTGGAGCGCGCGGCGGCGTTGATCATCGCAATCGCTGACGGCAAAGTGGGGCCAATTCTTGAAGCGGTTTCGCCGCAACATCTGCCGCAACGACCGGCAATCATGCTGCGGCGCGCGCGCATCCCGCGCGTGCTGGGCATCACGATTGCGGATGCCGACGTCGCGCATATCCTCGACTCGCTGGACATGCGCGTCGAACCGGTTTCCGACGGCTGGCGCGTCACGCCGCCGTCGCGGCGCTTCGACATTGAGCGCGAAGAGGACCTGATCGAGGAGGTCGCGCGCATCCATGGTTACGACTCGATTCCTTCGCGTTTGCCCGCAGGCGAACCGCCTGCGCCGCGCAACGACGAAACCACTTTGTCGGAAAACGCGCTGCGCGCGCAAATGGCCGCGCGCGATTTCCACGAAGCGATCTGCTACGCCTTCGTCGACGCGAAGCTGCTGCAAACGTGGAAACTCGATGCGCGCGCGATTCCGCTTGCGAATCCGCTTTCGGCAGAGCTCGGTGTGATGCGCACTTCGCTGCTGCCGGGTCTGGTGGAAGCCCTGCGTGCGAATCGGAATCGCCAGCAATCGCGGGTGCGTTTGTTCGAGATCGGCAACGTGTTGGCGCGTGCGGATAACTCGTCGGATGCGCCAGTCGAAAACTCCGTTCTGGCTGCAGTCGCCTGCGGCGCGGCGCAAGCCGAGCAATGGGGCGTGCCGACACGCGCGCTGGATTTCTTCGACCTGAAAGGCGATCTGCAATCGCTGATCGCTCTCTCGGGCGAGGGCAGCGCGTGGACGTTCGACCGCGAATCGTTGCCGTCATGGTTGCATCCGGGCCGTGGCGCACGCGTATTGCGTGACGGAATTCCGGCCGGCGCAATCGGCGCCTTGCATCCGCAGTTGCTGCGTGAGCTGGACTGGCACGAGGATGTGTACGCGTTCGAGGTTCGAACCGCTCCTCTGCGCCTCCGTGCCGTACCAATCGCGCAAAGCCTGCCCAGATTTCCCTCCGTCCGCCGCGATATCGCCATTGAGCTGCCGCGCACAGTCGGCTGGGGGGAGGTCGAAGCAACATTGCGCGGAACCCTGGGTGCGCTGCTGGAGCGGATTTTCGTGTTCGACGTCTATACGGGCGCGAATTTGAAAGAAGGTGAAAAGAGCTTAGCTATAGGCTTGATTTTGCAAGACGGTTCCCGCACGCTTACGGACCAGGACGCCGACCACTGTGTAACCGATGCGGTGGCGTCGCTGGAGAAGACATTCGGGGCCAAGTTGCGGAGTTGAACGTGACGCTCACTAAAGCGGAAATGGCCGAGCGTCTGTTCCTGGACGTGGGCCTCAACAAGCGCGAGGCGAAGGAATTCGTCGACGCGTTTTTCGAGGTGCTGCGCGAGGCACTCGAGAAAGGAGAGCAGGTGAAGCTGTCGGGCTTCGGCAACTTCGACCTGCGGCACAAGAACCAGCGGCCGGGGCGCAATCCCAAGACCGGCGAGGAAATTC
>DAIOUL010000144.1:0-4539 GCA_036759545.1 Rhodanobacteraceae bacterium | reverse complement strand
ACGATGAACTGGTTCTTGTCGTCGATCCGGCGTGCCCAGAGCATGAATTCGCCGGTGTCCCAGTCGTGGGTCAACGCGGCCGTCAGTTGCCCGCCTTCATCGGATTTGAACTGCGGATCGCGCACGCCGTCCGAGCTGCGCCAGAAACCGCCGATGCTGCCATACCACCCGTCGGCGAGCTTGAATCCGTAAAAGCCGTCGAGGCGCCACAGGCCTTCGTCGCCGTACGTGAGCCCGATGTCGCCGGACGGCACATCCGTGCCTTGCCGCAGAATGAAGTTGGCGGTGGCACCCATCTGGCCCGGACCGAACACCGCGCCCGGCCCGCCCTGCACGATTTCGACGCGGTCGATCGTGTCGTCCAGCCGCAGCAGCGAACTCGAGTCCATGAACGAGAGCGAAGGCATGCCGTACAGCGGCGTGCCGTTGACCATGTTGGTGAAAAACGGCGCGTCGCCGCCGCTCGGAAAACCGGCGATTTCGATGTTGGCGCCGGTCTGGCCTCCGGTCGATTCCGGCCAGAGTCCCGGCGAGATCTTCAGCAGGTCGGCGGTGCTGAGCGGGTTGGCTTTCTGGATCTGCTCGCGGCTCGCAGCGACGATGTTGTAACTCGCGTCGAGTTTGCTGACGCCCGTCGCCGTGGCGGTCACCACGACGGTTTCGAGCGTTTGCGTTTGCGTCTGCCCCTGGCTCGCCGGCTGGTTCGGATTGGAGGGCGGCTGTGTCTGCTGCTGCGCCGGCTGGGCGGTGTTGCCGGTGGTCTGATCAGCGGTGGTCTGATCCTGTCCGCCTGCCCAGACCGCAGGCGAGAGTGCAGCAAGAATGGCGCTGGTCAATGCCAGCCTGATCAACCTGTCGTTCTTCATGAGCACCCTCCAGCGATGTGAAAGTCCGGGCGATTCGTGCGGCCGCTGTTTGGTGCACGCAACGCCACTAAGGATCGACCTCGTGGTCCCATCTACATACGTGTTTCCCGCCGATAGCCCCGCTGACGCGCTGCGCGAGTTTGGGCTCGCGGCGACAGCGCTGTCAATGTGCGCCGCATCACCGCTGAAAACGTTTTCAAAAAACCGGGCCGGACTCTGACCCACCTGATATTTCAGGAAAACGCCACTGTAGTGCGGCTTTTGCTTGTTGCATCGCAGCGATGTTCCAGTGCCGGGACGTGCTGTTGCGAAAACGCGAACATGTGCCACACTGTGGGCGAGGGATATTTTTGACAGCGCTGTCAGCAGGCTGGATACTCGGTACTTTCACCCGCAAGGGGACGTCGGTGAGATCCGTAACGCTCGACGATGTCGCAACGCGCGCCGGCGTTTCCGCGAAAACGGTTTCGCGTGTCGTCAATGGCGAGCGTTCGGTGCGCCAGGAAACCCGGCAGCGTGTCCTGCACGCCATCGAGCAGCTCGACTACCGCCCCAATCTGCTCGCCCGCGGCCTGAGCGGCTCCCACGCGTACACGATCGGACTGGTTTACGACAATCCCAATGCGTACTACATCCTGGCGATGCAGCAAGGCGCGCTCGCTGCTTGCGATGCGCTGAACTTCGGCCTGCAGATGCGTCCCTGCAATTCCAGATCACCCGGGTTGGCCGAGGAGTTGCGCGATTTCGTGCACCGCTCGCGCCTCTCGGGCCTGGTGCTGACGACGCCGGTGTCGGAACGCGAAGCCTCCCTGCACAGATTGGCCGCATACCACATTCCGTTCGTCAGGATTCTTTCCGCCGCACGCGATCCACGCGATGAATTTCCGTGCGTCTACGTCGATGATCGCGACGCCGCGTATGCGATCACCAGACACCTGCTCCAACTCGGGCATGTGCGGATCGGCTTCCTGCGCGGCGGCAAGCATCACCACGCCAGCGCCGAGCGCCTGAAGGGCTACAAGGACGCCCTGCGCGACTACGGCGTGCCGGTGCGCAAGGAGTTGATGATCGAGGGCGATTACGTCTTCGACGACGGCTTTCGCGGCGCGCGCCGCCTGTTCGACCTTGCCGAGCCGCCCACGGCCATTTTCGGATGCAACGACGAGATCGCGGCCGGTGCGCTGGCTGCCGCGCAATCGACCGGGCTGCAGGTCCCCTACGACGTCTCGATCGCCGGGTTCGAGGACAGCCCGTTCTCCCGGCACTCGTGGCCACCGCTCACCACCGCGCGGCAACGCGCGGACGTCATTGTCGAGCACGCCACGCGCATGTTGATCACGCGGATCGGCGGTGGCGATGTCGGTAACGAAGCTTTCAATCCCGAACTGGTGGTCCGTGGCTCGACCGCGCCGCCACGCTCGAAGTCGCGCCGGCGGAAGCGCCGGTGACCTGCGGCGCATCGCAGGATGAAAAGCTCGACCTGAAAACGGAAATGGCTACCATGACCCACCGACCGCTCCTTGGACTTCGTCCGCACCGCGCGCGACAACAGGAAGCCGCAATGAAACTCCGCCCGCTCCTCGCCACATTCGCCTTCATGACGGTGTTTGCGACCTGCGTTTCCGCAGCGACGCCCGATCCGGTCAGGACTCGCACCTACATAGACCGGGCGTGGAGCACGCTCACGCGTTCGGCGGACGAGTGCAGGGCGCTGGTCGACATCAAGGTGTCGTCGCATCCAGTGCTGTATCTGCCCGCAGGCGCGACCGAACCTGCTGCACTGGCCAAGACCGCCAAACGTTGCGGCGTCGAAGTACAGCATCTGCCCACAGCGGTCCGGCAGGTCGGCGACATCGATCCCACCAAACTTTCCGCGCAAGGATTGTTGTATCTGCCCAAGCCGTACGTGGTGCCCGGCGGGTTTTTCAACGAGATGTACGGCTGGGACAGTTACTTCATCGTGCTCGGCCTGGTCGCCGATCGTCGCGAAGCGCTGGCGCGCGACATGGTCGACAACGCACTGTACGAAGTCGAAAACTACGGCGGCGTGCTCAACGCCAACCGCACGTATTATCTGAGCCGTTCGCAGCCGCCGTTCCTGTCGGCAATGATGACTGCGGTGCTGGACGATCCTGCGAGCTTTCCGAACGCGGACGCGAAGCGCGCATGGCTCGCACACGCCTATCCACTGGCGGTGCGCAACTACGAACTCTGGACGCACGGGCAACATCTGGCCGGCGACACGGGCCTCGCGCGTTATTTCGATTTCGGTCATGGGCCCGTGCTCGAAGCGAAAGACAGCGACTACTACGTCGGCGTGATCCGCTGGCTGCGAGCGCATCCATCACAGGACCCGGGTTATCTCCTCAAGGCTCCGCAGCATCCCGATGCAACACAGGCCGGGCAACTGAAGAACGCCAGTTGCGATGTCGTGGCGTCGAAAGTTTGCGAAGGCGACTGGCTGGACGGGTACCGTCTCACCGCCGACTACTATCTCGGCGACCGCGCCATGCGCGAGTCGGGTTTCGACATCAACTTCCACTTCGGTCCGTTCGGCGGCTCGACCCATCATTACGCCGGAATCGGATTGAACAGCCTGCTGTATCGCTACGAGCGCGACCTGCACGATTTCGCCGTGCAACTGGGCAAGAGCGACGATGCCGGACGCTGGGCGAAAGCGGCCGACGCGCGGCGCAAGGCGATGGACAAATATCTGTGGCACGCCGACAAGGGCATGTATCTGGATTACGACTTCACGACCGGAAAGGCTCAGACCGATCCTTATCTCACCATTTTCTATCCGTTGTGGGCCGGCGCGGCCTCGCCCGAACAGGCCAAGGCGGTGCGCGAAAAACTGAAACTGTTCGAGCATCGCGGCGGGCTGGCGATGAGCACGCGCGAAACCGGCGCGCAGTGGGACGCGCCCTACGGCTGGGCGCCGACCAACTGGCTGGCAGTCAAGGGGCTGGACGCCTACGGCTTCCACGACGACGCGCGGCGCATCGCCTGCGAGTTCACCGGCACGATCGATCGCAGTCTCGCCAGCGACGGCACCATCCGTGAGAAATACAACATGGTGAAGGGCAATGCGGACGTGAATATCACCGCGGGCTATACCGCGAACGTGGTCGGTTTCGGCTGGACCAACGGCGTCTACCTGCAGATGCGCGATTTGATCGAGCGCGATGCCGCGGGCGCGCATACGCACGGCTGCGAGGGCGAAACGTCGCCGGCCATCACGCACTGATCCGCGTGACACGAACTCGAGCGCATGACGAGGAGCTGACCCGATGAACACCACCGCTGTCATGGTCACCACGCACGCACGCCGCTACGCCGCCTTCACCGCGACGCTCGCGGCGCTCGCCGGGTTGATGTTCGGACTGGACGTGGGCGTGATTTCGGGCGCGCAGCAGTTCATCCAGCGCGAGTTCGCCGTCAGCGACGTGGTGCTCGAGCGGATCGTCAGCAGCATGATGGTGGGCGCGGCCGTCGGCGCGGCGCTCGCAGCGTGGCTGTCGGTGCACTTCGGACGCAAACGTTCGCTGGTGTTCAGCGCCAGCCTCTTCGTGATCGGCTCGCTGATCTGCGCGGCGGCCTGGTCGCCCGCGGCGCTGATCGGCGCGCGCTTCGTGCTGGGGCTGGCGATCGGCATCGCCGCCTTCACCGCGCC
>DAIOUL010000143.1:0-4568 GCA_036759545.1 Rhodanobacteraceae bacterium | reverse complement strand
CTGCAGCTTGGCCGCCAACCGCGCCGCGCGCAGCATGCGCACCGGGTCCTCGCGGTAACGTTGTTCCGGATCGCCGATCAGGTGCAACCGGCGCTGCTCGAGATCCTGCATGCCGCCGACGTAGTCGACGATGCCGAAATCGGCGATGTCGTAGTACAGCGCGTTGACGCGGAAGTCGCGCCGCAACGCGTCTTCCTCGATCGTGCCCCACACGTTGTCGCGCACGATGCGCCCTTCGATCAGATGCCGGTCGCCCTCGCCTTCCACACCCGCACCGCGGAAGGTCGCGACTTCCACGATCTCGGGGCCGAAGATCACGTGCGCCAGACGGAAGCGCCGGCCGATCAAGCGGCAGTTTCGGAAGAGCTTCTTGACTTCTTCCGGCGTGGCATCGGTGGCGACATCGAAATCCTTCGGGCTTCCGCCCAGCAGCAGGTCGCGCACCGCGCCGCCGACCAGGCATGCGCGGAAACCGTGCTCGTGCAACCCGTACAACACGCGCAACGCGCCGCGGCTGATGTGCTTGCGCGAAAGGTTGTGCTGCGCGCGCGGAATCACGCGCGGCGCCGGCAACATTGCGGCGGTGGCTTCCGTGCTGTCGGGATGCAAACGCGAGGGTCCGATCGGGCCGCGGCGCGCGGCGAGTCCGCTATACTAGCGCGCTGTCCGTTTCTTGTGCTCCCTTCGTCTAGCGGTCCAGGACGTCGCCCTCTCAAGGCGAAAACAGGGGTTCGATTCCCCTAGGGAGCGGGTTTGTTTATGCGATCGTCCATGATCGCTCCCTCGAACTTCCTCTTGGCGAGTTTTGAGGTTTTCGACTTCGTGGTACACCAAAAGCGGCCATCCATGGCCGCACTTTCAAAATACAGCATGCTTCGAATAAACCTTGTACAGCACGCTCCAAATTTGCATTTCGTTGAACCTATAACCGAAACCCGCAACCCAAAATTCGTTCCCGCAATGACCTTCGTCGTTACCGACAACTGCATCAAGTGCAAGTACACCGATTGCGTGGAAGTGTGTCCGGTGGATTGTTTCCATGAGGGGCCGAACTTCCTGGTAATCGACCCGGACGAATGCATCGACTGCACGCTATGCGAGCCGGAATGTCCGGCCAACGCGATCTTCCCCGAAGACGACGTCCCGGCGGGCCAGGAGCAATTCATCGCGTTGAACGCGGAACTGGCCAAGGCGTGGCCGGTGTTGACGGAGCGCAAGGACGCGCCAGCGGATGCGAAAGAGTGGGACGGCAAGCCGGACAAATTGCCGCTTCTCGAACGCTGAGAGAAAAACGCCGCCCTCGAGGCGGCGTTTTGCTTTTACGAATCCGAATCCCGATTCCCGGCTCTAGCTTCCGCCGAGTCTTTGCTGCAATACGCTCAGCACCCGCTCCACCGCATCCTGATCGCCCTGCACGTTCACCACGCTGCCGGTACCGGACGGCGCGATGCTGACGTTCACCGTACCCGTGACGGTTTCATTGTGGCTGTGATGGAACATGCGGTGGAGGAAGTTGCCTTGCGACTTCACCTCGACCACGCTGTTGACCGCGACCTGATAGGTGTGCGCGTTGTCGTCGTGCCCGCTGATCGTGCCCACGCCGCCGCGCTCCAGCGCGAGTCCGACGCGGCGATAGGCGCTCTCGGGATCGTCCGCCAGCGTCAGGCTGTTGCCGGAAACCACCGCGGTCGGCGGCGCCGCAGCGGGCGCTTCCGTGGTGGCACCCGGGCTCGCTTCGCTGACCGGCTGACCATTGACGGTCACCGGCACGCTTGAAGTCCCCCCACCCGCGTCCGGCACCGTCAGTGCATCGGAAGTCTGCGGCTGATCCAGGCCGGGCGGCACCTCCAGCGGCTGTTCCTGCTGCGCGGTCTTGTACTCCGGTTCGCGGTGGCGGAACGGATTGTGCGCGCGGATCGTCTGGCAACCGCCCAGCGGCAATGCGGCAGCGAGCGCAGCGATCAGGAGGTAATGCGATCTCTTCATGGTCAAAGTATCCATCGATCCGGCCTTGAGTATGACATGCACGCGCTGCGCATCGAAGCTCACGCCGCATGCGCGAATGGCGAGAGCACCTCGCGCAGCCGTGCGCGTCCGCTGCCTTCGCCGAGTTCCAGCAGCGGCAATCTGGGAGTCGCGCGGCATAGCCCGAGTTCCGCAAGACCCGCTTTCACCGCGATCGGATTGGGCGCGCAGTTCAACGCTTCGATCAGCGGCTGCAGGGTTCCCATCAGCGCCATGGTCTTCGGGCGGTCGCCGCTGCGGGCCGTGTCGCACAGCGCCCGGAATGCGGCGGGTGCGAGATTGTTCGCGACCGAAACCAGGCCCGCAGCGCCGGCCAGCATGGCCTCGGCCGCACTGGCATCGTCACCGGAAAGGAACACGAACCCTGGCCGGATCAGCTGCGCCACATCGCGGATGCGTTCGATGTCGCCGCGCGCTTCCTTGATGCCCAGGATGCGCGGATCTTCGCGCAGGTCCGCCAGCGTTTGCGGCAACAGATCGCAACCGGTGCGCGAAGGCACGTTGTAGAGCAGGATCGGCAGACGGCCGTGCTCGGCGACTTCCATGAAGTGCCGGTACAGGCCTTCCTGCGTGGGCCGCACATAGAAAGGCGTGACCACCAGCGCCGCATCGGCACCCAATGCATGCGCACGCCGTGTCAGCGCAATGGTTTTGGATGTCGCCGCTTCGCCGGTGCCCGCGATCACTGGCACGCGCCCTTGCACGCGCTCCACCGCGAACGCCAGCAGCCGCTCGTACTCATGTTCGTCGAGCATGTGCGCTTCGCCGGTCGAACCGGCCACCACCAACCCTTGCGTGCCGCCTTCCAGTTGATGGTCGATCAGGCGCGCGAATGCACCCAGATCCAGGCTGCCGTCCAGCATGAACGGCGTGGCCAGCGCGCAGAGACTGCCGGTAATTTCCAAGGCGGATGCACTCGCGAAAGACGCGGCATGTTAGCAGGTCGTCTCCGTCGCTTGCGGCACTGCACCACCGGCGGCTATGCTGATTGCGACCCACCACGAGCCAGGCCGTTAAATCTTTGAACCGCTCCGCACCGCGTCCCGGCGCCGACCATCATCTGTTGATCCAGACCGTCTCGCCCGCGACGCACTCGCCGCTGCTGGCACTGGCCAAGCGCATCGCGGACGCGGGCTGCAATCTGGTCGATTCGCGCGTCTCCACGATCGGCTCGGACACTTCGGTGGTGTTGCTGGCGCAAGGCGCGTGGGATGCGATCGCCAAGCTGGAAAACGCGTTGACGCGCATCGGCCGCGACGAGGAAGTGCGCCTGCTGCACTACCGCACCCAACCGCGTGACGCGCAGACGCATCTGCTCCCGTACCTCGTCGAGGTCGTGGCGTCCGACAAACCCGCAGTGCTGGTGGAACTGATCGAGTTCTTCACGCGCCGCGGCATCAGCATCGAACAGTTGTCGTCGATGCGGTATCGCGCCATGCAGACCGGCGCCGACATGTTCCAGGCGCAACTCACCATCGGGATTCCGGCAGAGACGCACATCGCCGCGCTGCGCGACGATTTCCTGGAGCTGTGCGACGGCTTGAATCTGGACGCGATCATGGATCCCGTCAAATTCTGAAACCTACATCGTCGTCCCGGCGAAACCGGAATCCCTCGAAATGATCAAGATCGGCAGCAAGGTTCCAAAACTCGCGGGCACCACGGCCGACGACGGAACGCTGAAGCTCGCGGATCTGCAAGGCAGGTGGACAGTGCTGTACTTCTATCCGAAGGACAACACCACCGGCTGCACGCGCGAAGCACAGGACTTCCGCGATCTGTATCCGAAATTCAAGCGCCGAGGTGCGGAGGTGGTCGGCGTGTCGCGCGACAGCGCGAAGTCGCACACCGGCTTCGCCGAGAAATACTCGTTGCCGTTTCCGCTGGTCGCCGACATCGACGAGAAATGGTGCAGGGCCTTCGATGTGATCCACGAAAAGACACTCTACGGCCGCAAGTTCATGGGCGTGGTGCGCAGTACCTTCCTGCTCGATCCCGAAGGCAGGCTGGTCAAGGAATGGCGCGGCGTGAAAGTGCCAGGTCACGCGCAAGCCGTGCTGGACGAGATCCGGGAGCACGGCTCCGCAGCCGAACATGTCAAAAGTCAAAAGTGAAAAGTCAACAGGCTTGGCAATTCACGAAGCTTCGACCTTTGACCTTTGACTTTTGACATTTGACCCGAGCCCACCTGATTTGATGAACGCTCCGAGGAATTCCAAGCGCATCTACGCGCTGGACACCAACGTGCTGCTGCACGATCCCACCGCGCTGTTCCGCTTCGAGGAACACGACGTGTTCGTTCCGATGACGGTGCTGGAGGAACTGGACGAGAAGAAAAAAGGCGGCTCGGAAGTCTCGCGCAACGCGCGCCAGGTAAGCCGCTTTCTCAACGAACTGATCCTGCGCGGCAACGGCTTGCGGATCGCTGACGGCCTGCCGCTGGCGTCCCCCGAGGGCATCAAGCTGAAAAGCGGCGGCGCAAACGGACGTCTTTACTTCCAGACGCGCACCAACAACGGCAACGGCAAGGCCGACAACCAGAT
>DAIOUL010000142.1:0-4589 GCA_036759545.1 Rhodanobacteraceae bacterium | reverse complement strand
TGGTGCTGAAACTCACCGGCAGTCCCGCCGCACTCGGCATCGTGCTGGCGGTGATGGCGTTTCCACGCGCGGCCTTCATGCTGGTCGGCGGTGCGGTGGTGGACCGCATGTCGCCGCGGCGCGTGTTGCTGGGCGGACGCGCCGTCAACGCCGCGTGCATCGTGATCCTCGCCGCGCTGGTGCTCACCGGCGGCATCCAGATGTGGATGGTGTATCTGTTGGCGCTCGGCATCGGCTTGTCGACGGCATTCGTGTACCCGGCGGGTTCCGCGATCATGCCGCAACTGGTGCGTCCCGATCAGTTGCGCGCGGCAAACGCGGCGTTCATGGGCATGCGCCAGCTCAGCATGATCGGTGGCCCGGTGCTCGCCGGGTTCGTGATCGCTTTGGGCGCGCATCATCAACCTTCCGCGCAGTCGCTGCCGGACGCGCGCGGTTTGGGATTGGCGTTCGCCATCGACGCCGCGAGTTTCGTGTTCTCGCTGGTGTCGCTGGCGATGGTGCGCGTCCACGGCGATTTCCATCCGCCGGAAAACAAACTCGGCGTGTTCGCCAGCATCGCGGCAGGGGTGCGCTACGTATGGGCGGACGTGCCGCTGCGTGCGTTCGTGATCTACGCGAGCTTCGTGTCGGTGTTCGTGGGCGGGCCGATCCAGGTCGGCCTGCCGGTGCTGGCGGACATGCGCCTGAATCTCGGCGCGGCTTCACTCGGCATCCTGATGACCGCGCAAGGCGTGGGCATGTTCGCCGGCAGTTTTCTTTCGGGTATCGGCCAGCGCGCGATGCGCGGACACCTCGGCGTGATGATCCTCTGCTTCGACTCCGTGATGGGCATCGCGCTCGCCGCGTTGACGCTGGTGCACGCCACGTGGTCCGGCGCGCTGCTGCTGCTGTGCACCGGACTGCTCGGCGGCATCGTGCAGATTGCGATCTTCACCTGGATTCAGCAGCGCGTGTCGCAACAAATGATGGGCCGCACCATGAGCATCCTGATGTTCTCCTTCATGGGGCTCGGCCCGCTCTCCGCGGCGATCGCCGGTGCGTTGCTGAAAGTGGTTTCGCTCACCACGCTGTTCGCCGCGGCTGGATTCACGCTCACGGCCATCGCGCTGTCGTGCATGGCGAGTCCACAGATGCGCAGCATCCGCGCGATGGCGCCGCAAGCGGCGAAGGCTTGAGGCGGAGCGCGGATTCGCGCACGCGTTGCACTGACCGGTAGCGGAGAATGCCGACACATTCCGGGAGCGTCGGAAAATCGCCGTAAGAAGTAAGCGCTCCGGGGCAGGCTCACATTGCCGCAACAATGTCCCTGCTAGCCTCGTGCTCGTGGCCCGACTTTGCACCTGGTGCGTTATTCGTCCCAGGCGCAAGGATCTGATCTACTCAAGGATGAAGCTCTCGGGGCAAGGACGCCCCTATCGGGGATTGCGAGAAGCCACGAGCGGCCAGCGGAGGCGCGAACGGCCGCGCGTCCGATGCATTGCATCTGCAATTGTGGCGGCGCTATGGCCGAGAGTCCGCACGCGCGGTATCCCACGGAGAGATACATGAACAGGGAACTGATCACGCTGCAAAGGTTGCTCAACACGGTGGATGACGCGCGCATGTGTCAGTGCCGCGTCGCACGCAGCGTGGTGCATCCCCATGTCAAGCGCGTGCTGGATCATGCCGCGCAAGTCCACCTGGAAATCGGTGCCGATCTGGCTGATCACATCGTCAAAGCAGGTCACAAGCCATCGCGGCGCGGCAGTGCGATCGGAAGTTTGCGCGCCATGCAAACGAAATGGATTGCGCGCTTCAGCATCGATATCGAAGCCCTCTTCGTCATGCGAGCGGCGAAATGCGAAACACGCGTGCTGCGCCGGCTTCGCGGCATGTTGGCGGATGTCCACGACGCCGAGTTGCGGGCCCGCTTGCGCGGTCATCAACGTAAAATCGAACACATCTACTTGAAAATCAGCCAGTTCGGATTTCTGATGCAGATGCGAGCGAAGCCGACCGAAAAACGCGCATTTGCGCGTCATCGTGCCGTGGCGCACACGCCGGAACCGCAGCCGGCGCGTACGGGGTGAAGGCTTCCGGCGGCGATACGCCGCACCAGCTTCCGGCGCCACACGTAACTTACGCGCCTTCGTAGGGTATCCTCGATTTGGCTACCCAAGGCTGCGCATCGCTCGCCGGCTCTGCATCAGCGCCGCTGCATGCAGCATCAGGAAGATCGGCACGAGGAACACGGGAACCAGCAGCAGCGGCAGTGTCGCCATCGGCGCGGTGCTGATCGTTCCGGGCGCCGCGATCGCCATCGAACCGCCGAGGCCCAGAGCGATGGCGAGGTCCAGGATGCCGAGCCAATTCCAGCGCACGAATGCGGCGCTGGCGGCGAAATCCGGCTGACGCGCGAGGCCGAGGATCATCCAGGGCGCGGCGAAGCCGACGGCCATGTCTCCGAGGCCGGCAGGGAGGGCAAACAATCCCGGCAGCACCTTGTACGCATACAGGAACAGGAAGCCCAAGCCCGCGAACCGCCACGCCTGCATCCCCGAGATCAGGCGCAGGTCGAGCGAGTGGATGAAACTGCGGAAGGCGGGCGAGAACCATAGCCAGGCGAAGAACAACAGCAGCGGCGCGGTGAAGCCGATTGCCATCCCGACGGGCGGCGCACCCGGCTTGCCGAGGAAAGCGCCCTCGGCGCCGAGCGCCACGACCAGCACGAACCAGATGGCGATGGCGAGAATGACGATGAGGCGGACACCGCTGATGCCGGTGGAATGGGCTTGCGGGGTAAGGACGGTCGTTGACATGTAAGGCTCCAGTAACTTGCACTTTGCAAGTAAGTGGCGAACGTAGCATACTGACTTGCAGTTCGCAAGTTAGTGATGATCCTTTCGGCGCGCGATTCCATCCCCGGCACTGGATCCCGGCCAATCCGTGGCCGGAGATGACGTTGAAGGTGAGTCCTTTGGAATTCGAATATGAGTAACGCGAAGACTTTCCCGCGCTCACCCTGCGCGGTCGCCAATTCGCTCGACATCGTCGGCGACAAGTGGTCGCTGCTGGTCGTGCGCGATCTGCTGTACGGCAAGCGCACCTACAAGGAACTCGTGGATTCGCCGGAACGCATTCCCACCAACATCCTCGCGGACCGTCTCAAGCGCCTCGAAGGCGCCGGCATCATCGACAGCACGCCGTATCAGCAGAATCCGGTGCGCTACGCCTACGCACTCACCCGCAAAGGCAAGGATTTGAG
This sequence comes from Rhodanobacteraceae bacterium, assembly GCA_036759545.1. Taxonomy (GTDB): domain Bacteria; phylum Pseudomonadota; class Gammaproteobacteria; order Xanthomonadales; family Rhodanobacteraceae; genus 66-474. The sequence continues at coordinate 1,342 of DAIOUL010000142.1, read as the reverse complement.
CGACGTGCTGTTAGCCTTCGTGCGCTGGGGCAAACGGCACATCCCGGGCACGGTGGTATTGGACGAAGACGCTGCAAACAATGGCTCCGCGGCTGCGTCGCCGCTCTCGCGTCGCACGCGGACAAAGCGCGCGAGATAAGCACTCGAGCGACATCGAGGCGAATTGCCATGCTCCCTTCCGTTTTTTTCGCCCACGGCAGTCCGATGAACGCGTTGGTGGACAACCGCTACACGCGGGCGTGGCGGGCGTTCGGCGAGCGCGTGCGGCCGCGCGCGGTGCTGGCGGTTTCCGCGCACTGGGTGACGCGCGGCACGGCGGTGACGGCGATGGCACGTCCGCGCACGATCCACGATTTCGGCGGCTTCCCACGCGCGTTGTTCGAAGTGGAATATCCGGCGCCGGGCGATCCGCAGCTCGCGTGGCGCGTGCGGGAATTATTGATGCCGGCGCAGGTGACGCTGGACCAGGATCAATGGGGCCTCGATCACGGCACCTGGTCGGTGTTGCGGCACGTGTATCCGCAAGCGGATATTCCGGTGGTGCAACTGAGTCTCGATGCTTCGTTGTCCGCACGCGAACACTACGAACTGGCGAAACGTCTGCGTCCGCTGCGCGACGAGAACGTGCTGATCGCGGGTTTCGGCAACGTGGTGCACAACCTGCGGCGGCTGGACTGGGACGAAGCTGCGGCGCCCGCGCCGTGGGCCGAACATTTCAACCGTCGCGTGGACGATGCGCTGCGCTCGCGCGATCACGCGGCGCTGATCGATCCGGTGGACGACGAGGCCACGCGCTTGAGCGTGCCCACGCCTGAACACTATTGGCCGCTGCTGTACGCGCTGGCGCAGCAGGGCGAGGACGAGCGCGCGGAACTCCTGATCGACGGCATCGAGCACGCCAGCATCAGCATGCTGTCGGTCATATTCGGCGCCTCGCGCTGATCGCCAGCTCGCTCCGCTGCGGCGCCGTTTTCGTTACACTCGCCGCTCCAGTTGATCCGGGGACGTGCATGGCACAGCAACCCACAGCCGCGATGCGGAAGGCGCCGCGCCTCCATTTCATATCGGGTTTTCCGCGCGCCGGCACCACGCTGCTGGGCGCGATCCTGAAACAGAATCCGCGCTTCCACGCCGGCATGACCTCGCCGCTGGGCGACATGGTCAGCGCGCTGGTGGCGGAGATGAGCGGCAAGAACGACTTCTCGGTGTTCATCGAGGAGCCGCAGCGGTTGGCGGTGCTGCGCGGCCTGTTCTGGAACTACTACAGCGTTTATCCGAACCTGGAGGTGGCGATCGACACCGGCCGCATCTGGTGCAGCAAGATGCCGATGCTCGCGAGCCT
>DAIOUL010000141.1:0-4597 GCA_036759545.1 Rhodanobacteraceae bacterium | reverse complement strand
ATTGCCGGCAGAAGCAGCGCAAGCTGCGCGTGCTGTGGCTGGACGCGCACGCCGACTTCAACACCTTCGAAATTACACCCTCCGGCAACATCCACGGCATGCCCGTGGCCTGCGTGTGCGGACTGGGACCGGGGGAGCTCACCACGTTGAGCGGCGAAGCGCCCGCGCTGGATGCTTCCAGCATCCGCCAGATCGGCATCCGCTCGGTCGATCCTGGCGAAAAGCGGCTGGTGCACGACATCGGCCTGGAAATCCTCGACATGCGCTACATAGACGAGGTCGGCATGAAGCGCGCCATGACCGAAGCGCTGGCGGGTCTGGATGCCAATACGCACCTGCACGTCAGCTTCGATGTCGATTTCCTCGATCCCTCGATCGCGCCGGGTGTGGGTACCACCGTTCCGGGCGGACCGAACTACCGTGAGGCGCAGTTGTGCATGGAGATGATCGCCGACAGCGGCCGGCTCTGCTCACTGGATGTGATGGAACTGAACCCCGCCTTCGACGAACACAACCGCACCGCGACCCTTGCGGTGGATCTGATCGAAAGCCTGTTCGGCAAGTCCACCCTGATGAGGAGATGAGCGGCCGCGCGGGTTCGCGCCGCAAGCGAGGACGATGCACGCGCGGCTCCACGCCGAAACGTGGCGGGTTCGACCGTCCGTCGCCCGCAGACCGCCGTCCATCCGTGGCGCTTCGTCAACAATCGTGGCTTGCGCCGGATTGGCATGGCCTAGCACGCGTCTTGCAGAAATTGGGGGCAAGCAGGTACTCGCGCCCGATGCGGAACAAGGAGTTACGGGAGCGAAGTACGATAGGCGGCCGCAGAGCCGCCCCGTCACATCGAGATACCAGGACAGGGGGATGCGTGGCCGAAACGCCCGCCATTGACGAGACGATCGACGCCGCACCGGGGCGGAAGCCCGGGCCGTCGCGCTGGCTGATGCGGCTGACCACGCCGCTGCTGGTACTCGGCGGGTCGGCCTTGGTGGCGATCGTCCTCTTCGACGTCGTGCAGTCGTCCATCAACGTGTGGCAGATCGTGTTGCTGGCGGTCGGCGTACTCACGTTGCTGGGCGCGTGGTTCGGCATCGCATTGACCCGCAGCCGTTTGCGCCGCATGCGCGAGTTGATGCAGTCGATCTGCGACGAGGGCCGCGATGCGATCTTCGTCAAAGACGCGAACAGCCGCTACCTGTTCGCCAATGTGACTACCGCTTCGTTGTTCGGCCGCAAGGCTTCCGAAGTGATCGGCATGCGCGATGACGAATTGCTGGAAGACGGCAACGCGGCGGCCTATCTGGAAAACGACCGCGTCTGCCTGCAGCGCGGCATTCCCACCTTGTTCCGCGAAAAGCAGGACGTGCCGGGGCAGGGCGAACGCAGTTTCCTGGTCACCAAGATGCCGCTGCACGACAACCGCGGCCGCGTGATGGGCCTGCTCGGCATCGCCCGCGACATCACCGAGGAACTGGACCTGCGCCAGCTCGCCGAGCGCCGGGCCGATGAAATGCGCGCCTTGTTTACCAACAATCCGCTACCGGTGCTGGTGTTCGCCATCAACGATCTGCAGGTGCTGGATGCCAATCCCGCCGCGCTGCGCTGCTATGGCTACAACCGCGAGGAAATGCTGAAACTGAGCCTGCCGGATCTGTGCTCCAGCGCCGATGCCGCACGCCTGCGCGACAACCTGCGCGGCAACGCGCGCCGCCTCCCGCCGGGCAGCGTGCCGTACCGTCACCGCCGCAAGGACGGCGAAGAATTCGATGCGCAGACCGACACCGGAACATTGCGTTTCGACAGCACTCCGGCGCGGCTGATGATCGTGCGCGATCTCTCCGCCGAGCGCAGCCTGCAACAGGATCTGCACGATTCCGAACGCCGCTACGCCGATCTGGTCGAATCCGGCTTGGGCATGGTGTGGATGCACGATCTGGACGGCCGTCTGCTGCGCGTCAACGCGGCGATGGCGCAGGCGCTGGGTTACGAGCGCGAGGAATTGCTGGGCCGTAATCTCGGCGAATTCATCGCGGAAGAGTCTCAGGCGGTATTCGAGGAATACCTGGAACGCACGCACAACCTGCGCCGCGATGCCGGCGTGATCCACCTGGTCGCGCGCAACGGCGAGCGCCGGGTGTGGCAATACCGCAGCGTGTATTACCCGGACGCCGAACCGCTGCCCTACGTGCTCGGTTCCGCGCAGGACGTCACCTTGCGCCAGCAATACGAATCGCGGCTGCGCGAGCAGAACGTGCGCGATGCGCTGACGCAGTGCTACAACCGCCGTTATCTGGAATTGTTCGCCAACCGCGCCGCGCGCGAACAGCGCTGGGGCTGCGTGGTGGTGGACGTGGACCACTTCAAGCAGATCAACGATCAGCACGGTCACCACCGCGGCGACGAGGTGCTGCGCGAAATCGCCACCCTGCTGCAGCGCAATTCGCGCGCCGGCGACGCGGTGGTGCGGCTGGGCGGCGACGAATTCGCCGTGATCCTGACCCAGGCGTCCGAGGAATCCGCGCGCGAAATCACCGCACGCCTCAGCGCCGCATCAACCAGCGCACCCGCCAGCTTTTCGCTGGGCTGGGCTATCCGCGAGGACGACGAACCGCTGGATTCGACGCTGCGCCGCGCCGACAAGGCCCTGCTGCGCGCACGGATGGAACAGCGCAGCCTGCGTCCGCCGGGCGAACTGCCGCCGCTGCGGGATCGGGCGAATTGAAGTCGGGCTGATACAGCGGCGGTCTGTTCGATCGCCGTCAATACGCAGCGGTCAAAACGATACCGCCGCTCCGCCGTAGATCGTCCGTCCCGGCGCGGGTTCGAGTCCGTTGCCGAATACGCGATCGTAGTACGTGCGATTGAAGATGTTGGAAATGCCGCCGAGCAGGCGCAGCCGCGGCGCGACCCACCAGTCCGCGGCGAAATCAACGGTGGTGTAGGCGGGAACTTTCGCCGGAAGAAACGCATCCCCCATGCCTTTCGAGGCATCCGAATCCTGCCAATATTGCGAAGCCACCGAAACGGCCGTCAGCGACGCGTCGTAACGTTTGTCCGCGCGCCAGGTGATGCCGCCCTTGAGCAGATACTTCGGCGCGAACGCTGGCGTCTTGCCGACCTGGCCCGGAATGATGCTGCTGGTGAAAGTTGCGTCCAGCAGTTGCAGATTGGCGAACACTTCCAAGTGCTCGCCGTCGTTGCGCGTGGCGAGGAAATCGTAGTTGATCTGACCCTCGAAGCCGCGATGGCGCGTGTCGCCGGTGTTGACGTTGATCGTATCGGTGGCGTTGATGAACTGCGTCTCCAGCCGGTTCCTGAAATCGATCCAGAACAGGCTCGCATCGTAGTACAAGCCGGTCACCGGCGTGCCGTGCACGCCGGCTTCGTACGAAAGCGATTTGGAAGGATCGGCCACGTTGCCCGGCTGCAAGTTCGAGAACGGCGAAGCGACGTCGAAGTATCGGATCGGCCGATAACCTTGCGAGACGTTGAAATAGGTTTCGTTCTGGTGACCGAAGTCGTTGCCGATCCCGAGCCCGAACAGTGGCACCGCGCGCGTCACGCTTTCATCGATCAGCGGCCGCGTCAGGAACGGTGGCCGCACGGTTTCGTCGATGGAAATCTTCTCGTGCTCCAGACGCACCGATGGCACGATGTGGATGCGGTGCGGCAGGCGGAACACGTTTTCCGCGAACACCGCCGCGTAGTCGGAACTGCGCGCCTGGCGCAGGCGCGGCGTGCCGGAACGGTCGTAACGATCGACGGCCAGATCGGTATCGGTCCATTGACGGAACGGTGCATCGGAGTGATACGCCACCGTGCCGATGGTGAACGCGTTGCCGCGGCCCCACTTGTGCCGCAGGCGCAGATCCAGACCGCTGAAACGGAACTGTTCGTCCTGCAGCGTGGTGGTTGCCGGCGGCGGCTGCGGCGGCACGAATCCGCTGGCCGCGCGCGAGGCCAGATCCTGATAGCCCGTCCACAGCTTGCCTTCCAGCAACCAGTCGTTCGAAAAACTGTGTTCGTGCGACAACACCAGCGAATAGCGATCCACCCAGTTGCGGTTGTACGGTGTCACCGTGAGATCGGGATCGCGCGACCACTGCGGTTCGCCGAGCCGGCCCGCATCGCCGGCCGTCGCGTTGTATGCGTGCAGATCCAGTCCCCAGTGCTGCGTTTCGTCGGGACGGTAACCGATGTAGGCATCCACGCCGCGCACTTGCGAACCCGAATTCTCGCGCTGGCCGTCGCTGGTACGGTAGTAGCCGGCCAGGCGATATTCCCACGGGCCGCTGGTGCCTTCGATCGCGTTGTAACTGCCGAACAGGCCGCGGTTGCCGATCACGTTCTCGCTGTAGCCGTTGAACGGTTCTCCCGGTTGCGGACGTCGCGATACGAAATTGATGACAGGCGCGGGTTCCGGACCGTACAGCAGGCTCGAGCCGCCGCGGATCTCCTGCACTTCGGCGATGCCCTGCGGTTGCGGCAGGTAATACAGGGTGGGGAAGCCGATCCAGTCGGTAGTGATCGGGATGCCGTCCTGCATCACCAGCACGTATTCGGCTTCCTGCGGATTGCCGATGCCGCGATAGCTGAG
>DAIOUL010000140.1:0-4684 GCA_036759545.1 Rhodanobacteraceae bacterium | reverse complement strand
AGGAGCAGGCCATGTCCCTCTCGCGTTCGCTTTTGCTCGCGCTGTGTTGCGCGGCGTTGGGCTTGGTCGTGACACCGTTACGCGCCGCCGAAAGATTGCGCGTGATGACCTTCAACGTGCGGCTGCCGATGGCGTCCGACGGCCCCGAGCGCTGGGAAGCGCGCCGCGATCTGTTCGTGCGGACGATCCGCGAGCAGCATCCCGACGTGTTCGGCACGCAGGAGCTCTACAAGGAACAAGGCGATTATGTCGTCTCGAAGCTGCCGGAATACGCGTGGTTCGGCACGGGCCGCAAGGGCGACGACGGCGACGAACACATGGGCGTGTTCTACCGCCGCGATCGCTTGCGCCTGTTGCAATCCGGCAACTTCTGGCTGTCCGACACGCCCGACGTGCCCGGCAGCATCACCTGGGGCAATATTTATCCGCGCATGGTGACGTGGGCGAAATTTCAGACGAAGGATGGCCGCAGCTTCGTACTCTACGACACGCACTTGCCCTATCGCCAGCAGGACGAAGCGATCCGCGAGCGCTGCGCGGCGCTGATTTTGAAACGCATCGGCGAGTTGCCCATGGACGAGCCATTCGTGCTGACCGGCGATTTCAACACCGGCCCGGACAGCGGCGTCCACAAGATGATGACCGAACATCTGCAAGACGCCTGGCTCGCGGCGCCGCGCCGCAGCGGTCTGGAAAAAACCTTCCACAACTTCACCGGCACTCCGGATCAGCGCATCGACTGGATTCTGGTGCGTGGTTTCGAGGTCGAGGAGGTGCGCACCGTCACCACGCACGAGGGCAAGCTTTATCCGTCCGACCATTTTCCGGTGATGGCGGATTTGAAGTGGAAGCAGCCATGAGCACGCGCCGCATCGATCTCAGCCACACCATCGAGGACGGCCTGATCACCTACAAGGGCCTGCCGGCTCCGATCGTGTGCGACCACCTCAGTCGCGAGCAGTCGCGCGCGCTGTACGCCGAAGGCACGGAGTTCCACATCGGCCGGATCACGATGGTCGCCAACACCGGCACCTACATCGACAGTCCGTACCACCGCTACGCCGACGGCAAGGATGTTTCGGCTTTCGATCTGGACGAAGTCGCGGAATTGGACGGCGTGGTGGGGCGCGCTACCGGAACGAGTGATCGTGCGATCGGCCGCGATGCGTTCTCAAGCGTGGACGTGCGCGGCAAGGCCGTGCTGGTGCACACCGGCTGGGACCGGCACTGGCGCACCGATCGGTACTTCGAAGGTCATCCGTTCCTCACCGAAGACGCGGCGCTCCATCTGCGCGATAGCGGCGCGCGCCTGGTCGGCATCGACTCGCTGAATATCGACGACACCGCCGACCTGCGCCGGCCCGTGCATTCGATCCTGCTGCGCGCCGGCATCCCGATCGTCGAACATCTGTGCCGCCTGGAACAACTGCCGGACGCGGCTTTCCGCTTCTCCGCCGTGCCGGTCAAGGTCAAGGGGATGGGAACGTTTCCGGTGAGGGCGTATGCGACGCTCGCCGATTCGTAGATCGGGGCGAACCCGAACGCAGTCCGGTATACCCAACGTTTCGCATTCGATCGTTGGGGTTCGCATAAAGCCGCTCGCCCCAATCTACGCGAGCTAAACTCATGAGGACGCATCCATAGCAAATCAAACATTCGCGTGAATCGATCGTGAGCTGGAATCTAGAACGCAACAATATGCATTGGAGTTACTTCCTCACACTGGAAGCGGATGTCGCTCATGTCGCTAGATTTATTGAGCCACACGAACAGAACTTACAAGTTTTCTCACTCGAACTCTTGCGATTACTCTTAGCGATTAGTGCGGAAGCCGATGTAGTAAGCAAATTTCTAGTCACCGAGCTGGTAGGTCGGGACGTGCACATGCGCGAACGTAGAGAACCTCTATTTGAGAAATACCCTTGGCTTCCCGAGATATCCTTAAAAATTCCTCGATACAACTTATACAGTTCACCACTAAAAAATTGGACAGCCCACAATCCATTACCTTGGTGGGAGGACTACAACGTCGTCAAACACAAGCGTCCAGAAAATTTTACTAAGGCAAATCTGAAGAACGTTCTTGACGCACTTGCTGGGCTCTTCATCTTCGACTTGATTTATTGTCGACGCACAGGCACCGACGCCTTGATGCCAGCCCCGGCTCTTTTGTACCCAGTTGAAGAACTCGGAAGTATCGCGATTTGCCCGGACGGGCAACTTATCGACTTGCGACGTCAACGCTTACCTGCTGCCTAACCGCACTTGCTGTATCCGCAGTTGAGACAAGTCTGGCACCCGTCCAACAGCACCAGCGCCAGGGTGTTGCACTTGCCGCAGAGTTGCGCGCCGGGCGGGAAGTTGCCGGCGGGTTCGGATGCAGCGGCTTCGACGGGCGCGGAATCTTCGACCATCGCGCCACCCATTTCGCCGGCGGTGCCCGCTCCTAGAGTGTATTTTTCAGAGTTTTTTTTTGCGCTGATGGCTTCGTAGGCCGCGCGCTTTTCGGCGATCAGCTTGCGCTGGGAGTCGGACAGTTCCGGATCGTGCAGCAGGCCAATCATCTTCAGGTGCGTCTCGATGATGTTGCCGAGTTCCGCCACGATCGAGGGCATGTACACGCCGCCGGCCTTGAAGTAGCCGCCGCGCGGATCGAACACGGCTTTCAGTTCCTCGACCAGGAAGGTGACGTCGCCGCCCTTGCGGAACACCGCGGACATGATGCGGGTGAGCGCCACGATCCACTGGAAGTGGTCCATGTTCTTCGAGTTGATGAAGATCTCGAAGGGGCGGCGCATCTCGAATTCGGTGCCGGCGTTGAGCACGATGTCGTTGATGGTGACGTACAGCGCGTGCTCGAACAGCGGCGACTTGATCTTGTAGGTGGCGCCGATCAGGGTGTCGGGGCGCTCCACCTTCTCGTGCATCTGGATCACTTCGGCCACGACCGGCTTGGGCGCTTCGGCCTGCTTCATTTCCGGTGCGGAAACGGCCGGGTCGGGCTTGACGACCTGGTAGCCCGTGATCTTCTTGTCGATTTTCGTAGTCATGTTCTGATTACGCTCACTTCAAAAAAACCACGCCGGCGTCTCGATGCAGACGCCGGCGTCGGCGTGCTGCGTTCTTACTTGCGGCCTTTGCGTCCGCCCTTCTTCGCGCCCTTGCGCGCGCCGCCCTTCTTTGCGGCTTTCTTCGCGCCTTTCTTGGCACCCTTGCGCGCACCGCCCTTCTTCGCAGCTTTCTTGGCGCCTTTCTTGGCACCCTTGCGCGCGCCGCCTTTCTTCGCTGCCTTCTTGGCCGATTTCTTGGCGGGAGCCTTCTTCGCGGCTTTCTTGGCGCCGCCTTTCTTGGCTGCCTTCTTCGCGGGAGATTTCTTGGCCGGAGCCTTCTTGGCCGGTGCCGCCGGCGCTGCCGCCGGTGCTTCTGTCATCGGATCGCTGCTGCCCCACGGGAACGTCGTTTCGTTGCTCATCGGTGGTACCCCTCAATTGACAGTGGACTTTCGCTTCTACGGTGCGACCGGAGTGTCGTCGTGTTCGCCACGACCGAATCAGAGTTCGCTCGATCCTCTTCGACGCACCTTCGCATCTTAGAGCGATCAGAACTTGCCGTAGTACCCTTCCTTCAACGCATCGAACAGATTGGCGGCGGTGTGCTTTTCGCCGTCGTACTCGACTTCCTCGTTTCCTTTCAGTTGCACAACAGTACCGTCCTCCAGTTCGAAACGGTAGAGGGTATTTTCGAGATCGGTTTCCTTCACCAGCACGCCCTGGAACGCGGCCGGGTTGAAGCGGAAGGTGGTGCAGCCCTTGAGGCCCGCCTTGTAGGCATGGAAGTAGATGTCCTTGAAGTCTTCGAAGGGGTAATCGGTGGGCACGTTGGCGGTCTTGGAGATGGACGAATCCGTCCACTTCTGCGCCGCGGCCTGGATGTCCACGTGCTGCACCGGCGTGATGTCGTCGGCGGCCACGAAGTAGTCCGGTAGCCGCTTCTTCGGATCGTCCGAACCCGGCGCGGCGTCGGCGTTGATCAATGCGCGATACGCCAGCAGCTCGAAGCTCATCACCTCGACCTTTTCCTTGGTCTTGCGGCCCTCGCGGATCACGTTGCGCGAATAGGTATGCGCGAAGGAAGGCTCGATGCCGTTGCTGGCGTTGTTGGCGAGCGAAAGCGAGATCGTGCCGGTGGGTGCGATCGAGGTGTGGTGGGTGAAGCGTGCGCCGGTCTGCGCGAGCTGTTCGACCAGGTCGGGGCGCACCTGCGCCACGCGCTGCATGTAACGCGAATACCTGGCGTGCAGCACGCGGCCGGGAATCGAATCTCCAATCTTGTAGCCGTCCCGCGCCATTTCGGGGCGCTTGCGCAGCATCTCGCCGGTGACCTCGAAGGTCTCGTCCATGATCGGCGCCGGGCCTTTCTCCTGCGCCAGTTGCAGCGCCACTTCCCAGCCGGCCAGCGCCATTTCGCGCGCGACATCCTCGGTGAACGCGACCGACTCGTCGGACCCGTAGCGCAGCTTCAGCATCGCCAGCGTGGAGCCCAGCCCCAGAAAACCCATGCCGTGGCGGCGCTTGCGCAGAATTTCGCCGCGCTGTTGTTCAAGCGGCAGGCCGTTGATCTCGACCACGTTGTCCAGCATGCGCGTGAACACGCGCACGACCTCGCGGTATTCGTCCCAGTCGAA
>DAIOUL010000139.1:0-4687 GCA_036759545.1 Rhodanobacteraceae bacterium | reverse complement strand
CTGATGTCCACTCCGATCAGCGGCGGCGCCTTTGGCGTTAGCAAGCCCACGAATTTTCCCCTTCCCCACGCGCCCTTACGAGCGAAAGATGCGCAACCGCATTAGATCGGAAAGTTAACGAAATATCAACGGGTCCTCGACGTCAATGCAACCCGCTGATACAGAAGCCTTTCCCTTGTATCTCGACCTCTTGCTGCAGAAGCGGACACGCCGGCGAACCGGCTTTTTCACCCCGAGCGGCCCTTTCGCCGTCCCGGAACTAGCACGTTGTCTGCCAACCCCTCTTCTACCGCAAAAGCGCAACCCATTTCCTCGCTGCGCTCGTGGCAAGCATCTATACTCGGAACGGTACGGCGCCGTATTTGACTGCGATCACAAACAACAATGCTCCATCCGGCGCGACCGGTTTTTGTTCTTCTTTTCGCCACGTTTTCGTCAGCCAGGATCAACCGTCGGTGTGCGAGGATTCAACTGCCCGCGTCCGGCCCACCGGCTGGAGGGCGGCAGCTGGCCATCCAGAGATTTGTTGAATGCGAATTTTCAAACGCCTGCTGCGCATCGCGGCGATGCTGGTGCTGTGCCTGTTCCTGCTGGGCGTGCTGGCGGCGGGCTTTACCTACTGGCTGATCTCGCCCCGCATTCCGTCGGTGGCCTCGTTGAAGGATGTGCAGTTGCAGGTGCCGCTGCGGGTGGAGTCAGCCGACGGCAAGCTGATCGCGCTGTTCGGCGAAACCCGCCGCATTCCCGTGCGCATCGATCAGGTGCCCGCGCAGTTGAAGGATGCCTTTCTCGCCGCGGAAGATGCCGATTTTTATCACCATCCGGGAGTGGACTGGGAAGGCACCGCCCGCGCCGGCTGGCACGTGCTGGTGACCGGCGGCGACAAGGCGCAGGGCGGTTCGACCATTACCCAGCAGGTCGCCCGCAATTTCTTCCTGAGCCCTGAAAAGAGCTATACCCGCAAGCTGATCGAGATGTTCACCGCGTTCCGAATCGAGAACGAACTGACTAAGGACGAGATCCTCCAGCTTTATCTCAACAAGATCTTTTTGGGCCACCGTTCCTACGGCGTGGCGGCCGCGGCCGAGTTCTACTACGGCAAGAAACTCGACCAATTGACGCTGCCCGAGTGCGCGATGCTGGCGGGCTTGCCGCAAGCGCCGACGACCGGCAATCCGCTCTACAACCTGCAGCACGCGACGGCGCGCCGCAATTACGTGCTGGGGCGCATGCTGGAAAATCATTTCATCGCGCAAGAGCAGTATCAGGCTGCGGTCGCCACGCCCGACGATGCCGCGCCGCACGAACCGCCGGTGGAAGTGGACGCGCCTTATCTGGCCGAAATGGTGCGTCGGCAGGCGATCGAGCGGCTCGGCAGCCGCGCCTTGACCGACGGCTACGTGGTGCATACCACCCTCGACAGTCATCTGCAGGGATTGGCGAATACCGCGCTGCGCACCAGGCTCGAGGAGTATGACCATCGCCACGGCTATCGCGGCCCCGAGGCGCACGTCGATCTCGCGCCGCAGTCGAACGACACCGATTTCGATCGTGCTCTGGCGGACTATCACGCGCTTTCGGGGCTGGCGCCCGGGCTGGTCACCGAGATCGATCGCAACCATGCGACCGTGTATCTCGGCAGCGGGCGATCGGTGCAGCTCGACCAGAAAGCGGTTGCGTGGGCCCAACGCTACGCGCGCAAGGCCAACGCCGGCGGTGAAGGTGTTGCAGCAATCCTGCGCCGCGGCGACATCGTTCGGGTCGCGCAGGTGGTCGATCAGCCTGTCGACACCGCCGTGGCAGGCGACCAGCCCGACACGAAGAACAAGAAAGCCGAAGACATCGCGAAAACGACGGCGCCTCAGTGGCAGCTTTCGCAGATTCCCGCCGCGCAATCGGCGATGGTGGTGCTCGATCCGGAAGACGGCGCGCTGAAAGCATTGGTAGGTGGTTTCAGCTTTGAACGCAGCAAGTTCAACCGCGCGGTGCAGACGGCGCGTCAGCCGGGTTCCAGTTTCAAGCCTTTCATTTATTCGGCTGCGTTCGATCGCGGCTTCACACCGGCGTCGATCATCAACGATGCGCCGATCGCGCTGCCGGATCCATCGGTGCCTGGCGGGCTGTGGACACCCGGCAACGACGACGGCAAGTTCCGAGGGCCGATGCGCCTGCGCGAAGCGCTGGCCCAATCGGTGAATCTGGTTTCGATCCGTCTGCTGGACGCGATCGGCGTGCGCTACGCGCGCGAATACATTTCCCGTTTCGGCTTTCCGCTGGATGCGATTCCCGCCAACCTGTCGCTCGCCTTGGGCACCGCTTCGGTTTCGCCGATGGCGATGGCACGCGGCTACGCCGTGTTCGCCAATGGCGGATTTCTGATCAATCCGTATTACATCGCGCAGATCGACGATCGCGATGGCCGTGCGGTATACCGCGCCAATCCGCCGCGCGCCTGCCGCACCTGCGCCGAACGCCTGCTGGACGAAGGCAAGGCGGTGGCGAACGCGCCGTTGCAACCTTCCGCGGCCGCCGCCGACCCGGGCGCGTTGCAGGCCTCCGCGCCTGTGCCCGCCAGCAGCGCGGGCGGCAACGCGGCGAATGCGCCCAATCTCGCACCGCGCGTGATCGATGCGCGCAACGACTTTCTGGTCACGTCATTGATGAAGAGCGTGATCGACCACGGAACCGCCTTTGCCGCCAAGAAACTCGGCCGGGCGGATCTTGCCGGCAAGACAGGCTCGACAAACGATCACCGCGATGGCTGGTTCTGCGGTTTCAACGGCGATCTGGTGGCAACCGTATGGGTCGGTTTCGACAACTACGATTCGCTCGGCAAGGGCGAGTTCGGCGCGGAGACGGCGCTGCCGGTCTGGATGGCCTTCATGGGACCTGCGTTGCAGGGCAAGCCCGAGAACACGCTGCCGATGCCGCCGGGCATCGTCACCGCCTCGATCGATAGCGTCACCGGCTCGCTGGCCGGTGCCGGCGATCCGAACGCGATGAGCGAGATCTTCAAGGTCGAGGATCTGGACCGCTTGCGCACGCAGGCGCAGAACCAGCAGGATCAGTCGCCGGCGTACGATATTTTTTGAGAGCGGGAACAGGCAACCGGGAACAGGGAACAAAAGCCGAGCCGAACTTTCCACTCCCGGTTCCCCGTTCCCGCTTTTGCTCTTTCCATCCGCATTTGCCACACTGATCCCAACGCGGATGCACGGGAGAACGGCGATGCGCAAAACCGCACAGTTCCATCGCATCCACGCCGAGGGCCGCAGCCATCAATTGCGCCGGCGCGTGGCGCTGGAGGCCGCGCGCCTGATCAGCGAACACGGCATGCGCGATTATCGTCAGGCGAAATTGAAAGCCGCGCAGCGGCTGGGTCTGAACGATGAGCAGCAGTTGCCGCGCAACCGCGAAATCGAGGACGCGCTGCGCGAACACCAGCGCCTGTTCCAGTCTGACTCACAACCGCAAGCCTTGCGCGCGCGCCGCGAAGCCGCGGCCGAAGCGATGCGTTTCCTGAAACGGTACGATCCGCGTCTGGTCGGACCGGTGCTGGAAGGCACCGCCGACGAGCATTCGGCGGTCTGCCTGCACGTGTTCTGCGATGCGCCCGAAGAAGTGGCCTTGTTCCTGCGCGAACGCGGCATCCGCTTCGAACAGCGTTCGCGCACGCTGCGCAGCGATCGCCAACACAGCATCGACTGCCCGGCACTGCTGTTCGCGGCAGAGGGCATCGCCATCGATCTCACCGTGTTTCCGCGCGGCGCATTGCGTCAGCCGCCGTTGGACCGCATAGACGAACGCCCGATGCGGCGCGCGTCATTGGCGACTTTGGAGGCGATGCTGGCGGAAGAGGAGATCGCGCAGTTCGAGAGCAGTGAGCCGGAAGCCGATAACCGGTAGCCGGATCTGTCAGCTCTCCGGCTAACGGTTACCTGTTACCGGCTCCCTTCTTTTCGCTTCTCCATCCCCACGTAATCCCGTTGAGTCGCGCCGGTATAGACCTGCCGCGGCCGGCCGATGCGTGCATCGTCCGATTCGTGCTGCTCGATCCAGTGCGAAATCCAGCCGGCGGTGCGCGCGATCGCGAACATCACCGTGAACATCTCGGTCGGAATGCGCAACGCCTTGTAGATGATGCCGGAATAGAAATCGACGTTGGGATACAGCTTGCGCTCGATGAAGTAGTCGTCCTTCAGCGCCGCTTCTTCCAGTTTCAGGGCGATGTCCAGCAGCGGGTCGTTGACGCCCAGCTCCTTGAGCACCTTATGCGTCATCTCGCGGATGATCCGGGCGCGTGGATCGAAGTTCTTGTACACACGGTGGCCGAAGCCCATCAGGCGGAAGCCGGAATCCTTGTCCTTGGCGCGCGCGACCGCCTTGTCCACGTTCTTCGCATCGCCGATCTCGGCCAGCATCTTCAGCACCGCTTCGTTGGCGCCGCCGTGCGCCGGCCCCCACAGCGCGGCGATGCCGGCCGCAACGGACGCATACGGATTGGCGCCGGTCGAGCCGACCAGCCGCACGGTGGAGGTCGAAGCATTCTGCTCGTGATCGGCGTGCAGGATGAACAGCAGGTCCAGGGCCTTGGCCGCGACCGGATTCAACGCCAGCGGTTCGCTCGGCACCTCGAACATCATGTGCAGGAAGCGCGTGACGTATTCGAGGTTGTTGCGCGGATAGC
>DAIOUL010000138.1:0-4719 GCA_036759545.1 Rhodanobacteraceae bacterium | reverse complement strand
TGCCGCTGGTGCGGCAGAAGGTCGAAGCGGTGATGCAGCGCTCCGGCCTGCGCCGGGATTCGCATTCCGGCAAGGCCATGCGCCACATTCTGGAGACCTTGCCGCGTGACGAGCTGTTGCAATCGTCGACTGACGAATTGTCGGCGCTCAGCGCCGGCATCTTCGAACTGAAGGACCGCGCGCGCCCCAAGCTGTTCGTGCGCCGCGATGCTTACGGGCGGTTCTTCTCGTGCCTGGTGTTCATCCCGCGCGACCATCTCGCCCGCGGCATGCGCGAAAAGGTCGAAGCGATGCTGAAGGAGGCGCTGCACGGCGAACGCGTGGATTCGACCATCGAAATCGGCGAGTCGCCGCTGGCGCGCCTGCACGCGGTAGTGCGCCCTCGCGCCGGCGAACATCCGGATTACGATCTCGCGGCAATGGAAGCCAGGCTGGCGCAGATCGTGCGCAACTGGCACGACGACCTGCGCGACGCGCTGGTCGAGCGGATCGGCAACGAGCGCGGCGCGCGCCTGCTGGCGCGCTATGGCCGTTCGCTGTCGGCCGGTTACATCGAGGAGGTCACGCCGCAGCGTGCGGCGCAGGACGTGGAGACGCTGGCGGAACTCTCCGGCGAAAACGACATACGCCTGCGCCTGTACCGCTCGCATAACCGCGACGAGTTGCACTTCAAGATCTTCCGCAGCGGTCCCGACATCGCGCTTTCCGAAGTATTGCCGCTGCTGGAAAACGCAGGGCTGAGGGTGCTGACCGAGCAGGTCTACACGCTCGACGTCAAGGATGCCGGGTTGTGCATCCAGGACGTCACCGTGCAGGCCGCCAGGCCGCTGAGTTTCGACGTCGACGAGTTGCACGAGAATTTCGAATCGGCATTCGAGGCGATCTGGCGCGGGCGGGCCGAGAACGATGGCTTCAACAAATTGCTGCTGCACGCCAAGCTGTCGTGGCGGCAGGTGGCGGTGCTGCGCGCCTACTGCAAGTACCAGCAGCAGGTCGGCACCACGTTCTCGCAGGCTTACATGGAGGAGACGCTCAACGACTATCCGCTGATCGCGGGGTTGCTGATCGAATTGTTCGAGGCGCGCTTCGATCCCGCGCGCGACAGCGAGAGCAAGGCAGAGCAGGAAACCGCGCGCAAACGCCTGCAGGGCGAACTGGATGCGCTCTTGCCCGAATCGGTGCGCAAGCGCGAACCGGAATTCGCCGCGCAGGTGAGCGCGCTGCGCACGCTGCCGCGCGAGCAGCAGGTCGAGGGCCTGATCGTCACCATCAAGACGTTGCTCGAGAACGTTGCGAGTCTGGACGAAGACCGCATCCTGCGCGGCTTCATGCAACTGATCCGGGCGACGTTGCGCACAAATTATTTCCAGATGCACGGCGGCAAGCCCGCCGAATACCTGAGCTTCAAATTCGATTCGCACCAGGTGCCGGATATTCCGAAACCGGTTCCGTATCGCGAAATCTGGGTGTACGCGCCGCGCGTGGAAGGCGTGCACCTGCGCTTCGGTCCGGTGGCGCGCGGCGGCTTGCGCTGGTCGGATCGCCGCGAGGATTTCCGCACCGAAGTGCTGGGTTTGGTCAAGGCGCAGATGGTGAAGAACACCGTGATCGTGCCGGTCGGGTCCAAGGGCGGCTTCTTCGTCAAGCGCCCGCCGGTCGGCGGCGACCGCGATGCGATCCAGGCCGAGGGCATCGCCTGCTACAAGATCTTCATCAACGGCCTGCTCGACATCACGGACAACATCGCCGACGGCAAGGTCATGCATCCCGAAAACGTGGTGCGCCACGACGGCGACGATCCGTATCTGGTGGTCGCGGCCGACAAGGGCACGGCCACGTTTTCCGACATCGCCAACGGCATCGCGATCGACCACGGCTTCTGGCTGGGCGATGCGTTCGCCTCGGGCGGTTCGGCTGGTTACGACCACAAGGCGATGGGTATCACCGCCAAGGGCGCGTGGGAATCGGTGAAGCGGCATTTCCGCGCATTGAGCCGCGACTGCCAGACGCAGGATTTCACCTGCGTCGGCATCGGCGACATGTCGGGCGACGTGTTCGGCAACGGCATGCTGCTGTCGAAGCACACGCGCCTGCTGGCCGCGTTCGACCACCGCCACATATTTCTCGATCCCGATCCAGACGCCGCCGCGTCGTTTGCCGAGCGCGAGCGCATGTTCAAATTGCCGCGTTCGAGCTGGGACGACTACGACAAGTCGAAGATCAGCCAAGGCGGCGGCGTGTACGCGCGCTCGCTGAAATCGATCCCGGTGTCGAAGGAGGTGCGTGCGGCGTTGGGAATTTCCGGCGACGTCGAACAGATGACGCCGGTCGAATTGATGCGCGCGATATTGAAATCGCCGGTGGACCTGCTGTTCAACGGCGGCATCGGTACCTACGTCAAGGCGACGAGCGAAACCAATGCCGATGCCGGCGACCGCGCCAACAACGCGCTGCGCATCGACGGCCACGAATTGCGCTGCAAGATCGTGGGCGAGGGCGGCAACCTCGGTTTCACCCAGAAGGGCCGCATCGAGGCCGCGCAGCACGGCGTGCTGCTCAACACCGATTTCATCGACAACTCGGCCGGCGTGGACACCTCGGATCACGAGGTGAACATCAAGATCCTGTTGAACGATGCGGTGCAGCGCGGCGAGCTGGACATGGAACAGCGCAACGCGCTGCTGGCCTCGATGACCGACGAGGTCGAAAAGCTGGTGCTGTGGGACAACTACCGGCAGAACGTGGCGCTATCGCTGATGGAACACATGTCGGTGACCCGCTTGGGCTCCAAGGCCCATTTCATCCGCACGCTGGAAGCGCACGGGCAACTGGACCGCCAGATCGAATCGCTGCCGAGCGATGCGGAACTGGCCGAACGCAAGGCGCGCCACCTCGGTCTGACGCGGCCGGAGCTGTGCATCCTGCTCTCCTACGCCAAGATCGTGCTTTATCAACAGTTGCTGGACTCGGACGTTCCGGAAGATCCGTGGCTGTCGCATGAGCTCGAGCGCTATTTCCCCGAACCGCTGCGCGAGAAATACTCCGCCAACATGCAGCGGCACCGGCTGAAGCGCGAGATCATCGCGACGGCCGTGACCAACTCGATGATCAACCGCATGGGCGCGACCTTCATGTTGCGCATGCAGGAAGACACCGGACAGACGCCGGCGGCGGTGGCGAAGGCCTACAACGCCGCGCGCGAGATCCTCGGTGCGCGCGAATTCTGGGCGCGCATCGAGGCATTGGACGGGCAGGTCGCCGAAGGCACGCAGGTCGACGCGCTGCTGAAGATCTGGGCGTTGTTGCGGCACATGACGCGCTGGCTGTTGAACAAACCGGGCACGGTGCTGGACATCGCAGGCTTGGTCGAGCGTTATCACCCGGGCATGGCGTCGCTGCGTGCCGCGTTGCCGGCGGCGCTGACGCCCACCGGCCGCGCGTCGTTCGACGTGGACATGGAGAAGTGGCAGGGGCTCGGTTTCCCGGATCAACTGGCGGAAGACCTCGCCGAAGTGCCGGTGCTGGCGGTGGCGCTGGACATCGTGGAGACCGCGCGCGAATCCGGTCAGCCGATCGAAAAAGTGGCGCGCGTGTTTTTCGAACTGGGCGAGGCGCTGGACATCGAATGGCTGCGCAGCCAGATCGAGGCGCTGCCGGTGGAGAGCGGCTGGCACGCGCAGGCACGCGGTTCGCTGCGCGACGAACTGGCGGCGCAGCAGCGCGCGTTGGCAAACCAGGTGCTGTCGAGCAAGTCTCGCGACCGCGGGAGCGCAGTGGCCGCCTGGCTCGACCGCGACGATCCGGCGCTGAAATTCACCCGCTCGATGCTGGACGAAATCCGCACGCAGAACGTGGATTATCCGATCGCATCGGTGGCGCTGCGCAGGTTGGCGCAGTTGGCGCAGGCTGGCTAAGAGCGAAAGCGGGAACAGGGAACGGGGAACGGGGAGGCGCGAGCGTCTCGGCTATCTCCCTGTTCCCCGTTCCCCGTTCCCTGCTTTTTGCGGCACACTCCACCCATGCCGCAGCTCTCCACCCAGCCCCGCATCGCTTTCGTCGCTTCGCCTTCGCCCAAGGCACGCGAGGCGGCGCGCGCGCTCGGCGCGCGCTACGGCGACGCGTCGCTGGACGAAGCCGAGTTGATCGTCGCGCTGGGCGGCGACGGCTTCATGTTGCGCACGCTGCACGAACACCGCGACCGCGGCTTGCCCGTTTACGGCATGAAACTGGGCCGCGTCGGATTCCTGATGAATCAGTTCGAGCCGGATTCGCTGGAAAAACGCGTGGCGTCCGCCCATCCGGCAGTGCTGCATCCGCTGGAGATGCGCGTGCTGCGCTCCGACGGCGGCGAAACCGGCGCGTTGGCGTTCAACGAGGTCTCGCTGCTGCGGCAGACCAACCAGGCCGCGCACGTGGAAGTCGCGTTGAACGGCACGGTGAAGATCGAGAACCTGATCTGCGACGGCGTGCTGGTCGCCACACCTGCCGGATCCACCGCGTACAACCTGTCGGCCTACGGTCCGATCCTGCCGCTCGATGCGAACGTGCTGGCGCTGACGCCGATCAGTCCCTTCCGTCCGCGCCGCTGGCGTGGCGCGCTATTGCCTTCATCGACCGAAGTGCGGTTGCGCACGCTGGAGCCTGAACACCGCCCGCTGAGCGCAACGGCCGATTTCATCGAGGTGCGCCACGCGCTGGAAGTGATCGTGCGAGAAGCGC
>DAIOUL010000137.1:3093-4723 GCA_036759545.1 Rhodanobacteraceae bacterium | reverse complement strand
TGCTGCTGGTGGCGGCGGTGGTACTGCTGGTGACCGCGTTCTGCGTGTTCATGGAAAGCGCGCAGCGGCGGATCACCGTGAATTACGCGCGGCGCCAAGGCGGTGCGCGTGCTTACATGAACCAGACTTCGCACCTGCCGCTGAAGATCAACATGTCCGGCGTGATCCCGCCGATCTTCGCCTCGTCGCTGATCATGTTCCCGGCGACCGCGGCGACGTGGTTCTCCAATGCCAGCCAGATGCGCTGGCTGCAGACAATCACCACCGCGCTGACGCCGGGCGAGCCGCCGTACATGATCCTGTACGCGCTGCTGATCATCATCTTCGCGTTTTTCTACACCGCGATCGTGTTCAACGCGCAGGAGACCGCGGACAATTTGAAGCGCTCGGGCGCGCTGATCCCGGGCATCCGTCCGGGCAAGGCTTCGGCCGACTACATCGACGGCGTGCTGACGCGCCTGACCGGCGCGGGTGCGCTGTATCTGGCGGCGGTGTGCCTGATTCCGACATTTTTGCAGACCGCCTGGCACGTGCCGTTCTATTTCGGCGGTACCTCGCTGCTGATCGTGGTGGTGGTGGCGATGGATTTCCGCGCGCAGATCTCGGCGCATCTGGTGTCGCACCAGTACGAGAGCCTGCTGAAGAAGGCGAATCTGCGGCGGTCGTGAGGGATTTTTGAATGCCCGGCTGATCTTCCAGCCGGGCGGATTTTTCGGCTATAATTAACAGTTTGCCGCGCTGGCAACGAATTGGATCGAGAGGGTAGAACATGGCGCGCATCGCAGGGGTCAACCTGCCGGTCAACAAGCACGTATGGGTGGGCTTGCAGAGCATCTACGGCATCGGCCGTTCGCGGTCGAAGACGATCTGCGCGCAGGCCGGGATCGATCCGGCCACGCCGATCAAGTCGCTGTCGGAAGGCGAGGTGGAAAAGCTGCGCCAGGAAGTCGCGCGCTTCGCGGTCGAGGGCGACCTGCGCCGCGAAGTCGGCATCAGCATCAAGCGGCTGATCGACCTCGGCACCTACCGCGGCCTGCGTCACCGCCGCGGCCTGCCGGTGCGCGGTCAGCGTACGCGCACCAATGCGCGTACGCGCAAGGGTCCGCGCCGTCCAATTAAAAAGTAGTGCGATCGTGGTAATCCGTGCGATCGTCCCTGATCGCTCCATCAACAAACGGCAGTTGTTGTTGCAGTCACTTTTGCATCGGAAATTCTAAAAGCGGCCATCCATGGCCGCACTTCTAGAGAAGAGCTTCCAACTCATGGCACCTCCTGTAAAGACCAAGAAGAAAGCCAAGCGCGTCGTCACCGACGGCATCGTGCACGTGCAGGCTTCCTTCAACAACACCATCGTCACCATCACCGATCGCCAGGGCAATGCGCTGTCGTGGGCGACCGCCGGCGGCGCGGGTTTCCGCGGTTCGCGCAAGTCCACGCCGTTCGCCGCGCAGGTCGCGGCGGAGAAAGCCGGCCGCGCCGCGCTGGACTACGGCGTGAAGTCGCTGGAAGTGCGCATTAAGGGTCCGGGCCCGGGGCGCGAATCCGCCGTGCGTTCGTTGAACGCGCTGGGCTACAAGGTCACCAACATCATCGACGTCACGCCGATCCCGCACAACGGCTGCCGTCCGCC
>DAIOUL010000137.1:0-2993 GCA_036759545.1 Rhodanobacteraceae bacterium | reverse complement strand
GCCGTGCAGTTGCGCGAGAAGCAGAAGGTCAAGCGCATCTACGGCGTGCTCGAGCGCCAGTTCGGCAACTACTACAAGAAGGCGTCCTCGCTGAAAGGCAACACCGGCGAGAACCTGCTGCGCATGCTGGAAACGCGTCTGGACAACGTGGTCTATCGCATGGGTTTCGCAGTCACGCGCGCGCAGGCGCGCCAGTTGGTCGCGCACAAGGCGATCACGGTCAATGGCAAGAAGGTCAACGTTCCGTCTTATGCGGTGCGTCCGGGCGACGAGGTCGCACTGACCGAGCGCGCCCGTGCGCAGTTGCGCGTGCAGGAAGCGATGACGCTGGCCGAAGGCATGGACTTGCGCCCGGGCTGGGTCGAGGTCGACGCCAAGAAGTTCGCCGGCGTGTTCAAGGCGCTGCCGGACCGCGGCGACCTGCCTTCCGATATCAACGAGAACCTGATCGTCGAGTTGTATTCGAAGTAAACGGCCGCATATCGGTGGAATGGACGCTTGCGCGTCCCGTCCCCCAGCGGCAGAAAGCGCGCCTTCAGAGCGCGCTTTCCGGCTTTCCGGCGAAACGAATCCTTCGTTTCGCCACAGATGATCTTCCGGAGTCACACATGTCAGCCATTTCCACCAGCGTCCTGCGGCCGCGCGGCCTCAACGTCGAACAGCTTGGGCCCAACCATGCACGCGTGATCGTCGAACCGCTCGAGCGCGGCTACGGCCACACGCTTGGGAACGCGCTGCGGCGCGTGCTGCTGTCCTCGATCCCCGGCTGCGCGATCACCGAGGTCGAGATCGATGGCGTGCTGCACGAATACACCACGCTGGAAGGCCTGCAGGAAGACGTGATCGAGGTGCTGCTGAACCTCAAGGACGTCGCCATCCGCATGCACGGCGTGGACGAGACCACCATGACCCTCAACAAGAAGGGCAAGGGCGTGGTCACCGCCGGCGACATCACCACCGATCATTCGGTGGAGATCGTCAACCCGGAACACGTGCTGTGCCACCTCACCAAGGACGTCGGTCTCAACATGCGCCTGAAGGTGAAGCGCGGCATCGGCTACCAGCCGGCCACTGCACGCATCAACCCGGACGAGGAATCCCGTCCGATCGGCCGCCTGCAACTGGACGCCTCGTTCTGCCCGGTACGTCGCGTCGCCTATGAAGTGGACGCCGCGCGCGTCGAGCAGCGCACCAACCTCGACAAGCTGGTGCTGGATGTCGAAACCAACGGCACCGTGCAAGCCGACGAGGCCGTGCGCAAGGCGGCCGAGACGCTGCTGGATCAGCTCTCCGTGTTCGGCGATTTCACCCGCCGCGAGAGTTCCGATTCCAAGGCCGAGAAGAGCGGCTTCGATCCGTTGCTGACCCGTCCGATCGACGACTTGGAACTGACCGTGCGTTCGGCCAACTGCCTGAAAGCCGAGAGCATCTACTACATCGGCGACCTGGTGCAGAAGACCGAGGTGGAATTGCTGAAGACCCCGAACCTCGGCAAGAAATCGCTCACCGAGATCAAGGACGTGCTCGGCGCCAAGGGCCTGTCGCTCGGCATGAAGCTGGAGAACTGGCCGCCGGCCGGTCTGTCGCACGGCATGCAGTTGGGTTGATGTAAAAATGTAGGAGCGAGCGTGCTCGCGACATGAGTCGCCTGCACGCAGGCTCCTACAGCTTCATTTTGATCAAGGACGATCGCACAAATAAGCGGACAACCGCGGAATCCGGACACAAGCGCCGGACTTCCATAATGATAAAGAGAGAAACGTCATGCGCCACCTGAAATCCGGACGGAAACTCAACCGAACGTCCAGCCACCGCGAAGCGATGTTCAAGAACATGGCCGCCTCGCTGATCAAGAACGAATTGATCCGCACCACCTTGCCGAAAGCCAAGGAGCTGCGCCGCGTGGCCGAGCCGCTGATCACGCTGGCCAAGAACGACGGCGTGGCCAATCGTCGTCTTGCCTTCGCGCGCCTGCGCGACAAGCAGGCGGTCGGCAAGCTGTTCGTGGAACTCGGCCCGCGCTACCGCTCGCGTCCTGGCGGCTATCTGCGGATTTTGAAATGCGGTTACCGCGACGGCGACAACGCGCCGATGGCCTATGTGGAACTAGTCGGTCGTCCGCAGCAAACTGCCGCCGCTGAATAAGCGAATCCCGCGCGTTCCGCACAAGCCCCGATCGGAAATGGTCGGGGTTTTGTTTTTTGAATCACTATCAATGATGGACAAAGTCGCAAGCTGACAGCCGCCTGCAAAGCCGTTAACGTTGCGACTTTCCGCAATGGTTCGAATCCATGGCTCCCTGGCACTGGCCCTATCGCGCGGTTTACCTGGTCGGTTTCCTCGTCTGCGCGGCATTGATGGCGTATGCGTTGTACGCCGAATATCACCTCGGGTTGATTCCGTGCCCGTTGTGCATCTTCCAGCGCGTGGCCTTCGTCTGGATGGGCGTGTCGTTTTTGATCGGCGGCTTGCACGCACCGCGCGGCGGCGCGCGCTGGATCTATTGCATGCTGGTACTGCTGGGTGCGGCGTGGGGCATTGCGGTGGCGGCGCGGCACCTGTATCTGCAAAGTCTGCCGCCGGACCAGGTGCCGAGCTGCGGGCCCGGTCTGAATTACATGTTGCAGACCTTCCCGTTCGCGCAAACGCTGAAACTGGTGTTCGAGGGTTCCGGCGAATGCGCGCAGGTGAACTGGAAATTCCTCGGTCTCAGCATGCCGGGCTGGACGCTGATCTGGTACGTGCTGCTGTCGGCGTTCGCAATTCACGGCGCGATGCATCCCCTGACGCCGAAGCAGGCGCGTCTGGGACGGCAACGCGCGCTGTAGGCGGACATCGTTCGCAGTGCCCGCCTACGAGCTCGCTTATCGCGTTCCGGAATATGGGTTTCGCGGAACTCGCGCCAAACACGCTATGCTTTCGCGCATGTCCACCTCCGAACGCACCTTGCGCGCCGTGCGCGAAACCCCGCCGTGGCAGCCCGATAGCTGGCG
>DAIOUL010000136.1:0-4808 GCA_036759545.1 Rhodanobacteraceae bacterium | reverse complement strand
AACGCCATCCGACATTCTAGAACGTAATCCCATGGACGTGAACGAACGCATCAAGAACACCCTCAACGAACACCCGATCGTGCTGTACATGAAGGGCACGCCGCAGTTTCCGATGTGCGGTTTTTCCGCGCGCACCTCGCAAGCGCTCGCCGCCGCCGGCGCGACGGAGTTCTTTTCCGTGAACGTGCTGGAAGATCCGGAAATCCGTGCGAACCTGCCGCGCTATTCCAACTGGCCGACCTTCCCGCAGTTGTTCATCAACGGTGAACTGATCGGCGGTTGCGACATCACGCTGGAGCTGTACCAGTCCGGCGAATTGCAACGCATGGTGCAGGAAGCCGGCAAGCCGGCCGCCCAGTGAGTCTGCCGACCGCGCATCTGCCGCAGGATTACGCGCCTGCGAACGATGCGCTTCGCGGCCGCGTCATCCTAATCACCGGCGCGTCGGGCGGCCTAGGCCGCGCCTCGGCAATCGCCTGCGCGCAAGCCGGTGCGACCGTGTTGCTCGCGGGGCGCAAACGGCGTGCGCTGGAAAAGGTGTACGATGAAATCGATGCCTTGCCGGATGCGCCGCAGCCGGTCATTCAATTGATTGATCTGTTGGGTGCGACACCCGCGGATTACGAAAAATTCGCCGACACCATTCGCGATGAATTGGGCGGTCTTGACGGCATCGTGCACGCGGCAGCGCGTTTCGACGGGCTGACGCCGATCGCGATGCACAAGCAGCGCGAATGGGCGGAAGCGCTGCATGTCAACGTCACTGCGCCGTTTCTGCTGACGCAGGCATGCATGCCGCTGCTGCAGGAACGCGCCGACAGCGCCGTGGTACTCGTGTTGGACGATCCGGAACGCATGGGCCGCGCGCATTGGGGCGCCTACGGCGTCAGCAAGGCCGGACTTGAGCAACTCGCGTCCATCCTGCATCAGGAAACCGAAGGTTCGAGTTTGCGCGTGCACGCGCTGCTGCCCGCGCCGATGCGCACGGCGCTGCGCCGCATGGCGTGGTTCGGCGAGAACGCGGAGAACGTCGACACGCCCGGAGCCGCCGCGCAAGCGGTCGTGTATCTTCTGACGCCGCAGGGAATGGATGCGCGCGGGAAGGTCCTCGATTTGCGCACCGATTAGCAAAATGCGCCGCACGCGGGGGAACCATGGAAACCCAGATGACCACGCTGTCGGCCGGGATCCTGCTGTTCCTGATCCTCGATCCGCTCGGCAACATCCCGTTCTTTCTTTCGCTGCTGAAGCAGGTGCCTCCGCAACGGCGGCGCTGGGTGATGGCGCGCGAGCTGCTGATCGCGCTGGGCGTGCTGATCGTGTTCCTGATCGGCGGGCAATTCATCTTGCGCGTGCTGCAACTGAAACAGGAATCGGTGAGCATCGCCGGCGGCATCGTGCTGTTCCTGATCGGCATCAAGATGGTGTTCCCGCCGCGCGAGGGCGGCATCTTCGGTCCGGCGGAGCAGGGCGAACCTTTCATCGTACCTCTGGCCATCCCCGGCGTGGCCGGGCCTTCCGCGATGGCGGTGCTCTTGCTGCTGACCAATTCGCAACCCGGCCGCACCGCGCAATGGGGCGTGGCCCTGTTTCTCGCCTGGCTCGCCACCGCGGTGATCCTTCTGTCTTCGACCTATCTGTTCCGCTGGCTGGGAGAAAGCGTGCTGGTGGCGCTGGAGCGCCTGATGGGCATGGTGGTGGTGGCGCTGTCGGTCCAGATGGTGCTGAGCGGCGTCGCCGCGTATCTGCACAGTTGAACGCCTGCTGCACCTTGAAGCAGGCAAAGCTGACCCAGCGTCCATTCCGTGGCTGAAACTCAACGGCTGCACCTGGAACGGACCAAGCGTTCTCCCGCTCGAGCTCCGCGGGCTGGATGCCGCGCTTGTTAGAAATTTGTCATCGACGAATGTTAGACTTTCGCTCTTGAAGCGCGGCGAAAACGCGCTTCGGGGAGTGCAGCCGAGCTCCGATCACCGCCGGTTCGAGTGCGGGACGGGCCGATGCTGCGAATCATCACGTTGTCGAGGACATATCCATGAAGCATTCTCTGCGCGCCCGCGTATTGCCGCTTGCGATTGCCGCGCTGTTTGCGGCGTCCGCAGCGCTGGCACAGAACACCTCTTCCTCGCTGAGCGGCCACGTGCTGGACGCCAGCGGCAAGCCGGTCGCCGGCGCCACCGTGCAGATCGTGCACGTGCCGTCACAAACCACGCGCGTCGTGACCACCGACATCAACGGCGGCTACAGTGCGCAGGGCCTGCGCGTGGGCGGTCCCTATGACATCACCGTGCTGCAGAACGGCCAGAAAGAAGCGGAGAAGGACGACGTCACGCTGCGTCTGGCGGAAAACTCCACGGTCGACCTGACCCTGGCCGCGCCGACCGCAGCCCAGCAGCCGACCAATCTTGCCGCGGTGACCGTCACCGGCACCGCGCTGCTGCAGACCTTCAATCCGGACAACAAGGGCATCACCACCAACGTGTCGCAGCGCGAGCTGCGCGTGCTGCCCAACCCGGACCGCTCGATCCAGTCGATCGCGCGGCTCGATCCCTTCATCATCCTCACCAACAACAACCAGGCCGGCGGTTTCACCCAGATCAACGCGCTGGGCCAGAACAACCGCTACAACAACATCACCATCGACGCGGTGCCGACCAACGACTCGTTCGGTCTGGAAGCCAACGGGCTGCCGTCGTTGAACCAGCCGATCTCCTACGACGCGATCGAGGAATACAACATCTCGACCGCCAATTACGACGTCACCTCCAAGCGCGCGGTCGGCGCCAACATCAACATCGTCACCAAGAGCGGCACCAATGAGTTCCACGGCTCGGCGTACTACGCCTGGACCAACGCCAACGACCTGACCGGCGACGATTACAAGGGCAATGCCTTCGAGGGCTACACGCAAAAGTGGACCGGCGGCGTCACGCTCGGCGGTCCGATCGTCAAGGACAAGCTGTTCTTCTTCGTCAATGCGGAAGAATCCAAGCTGGATGCGCCGGGCGCCGACTTCGGTCCGATCGGCTCCAACGCCGCCAACATCGTGCCGGTTTCACAGGACGACTTGAACCGGATCATCAGCATCGCCAACGGCTATGGCATGACGCCGGGCGATCTCTCGGCGTCCAGCGCCAACCAGGATGAGAAGAAATATCTGGCCAAGATCGACTGGAACATCAGCGAAGGCCACCGCTTGAGCGTGCGCGCCAGCGAGGTGAAAAGCGATCAGCCGATCATCCAGGGCAACTTCACCGGTTCGAGTCCGCAGCTTGCGCTCTCCAGCTATTGGTACGACCAGCACCGCAATCTCAAACAGTACGTCGCCAACCTCTACGACGACTGGAGCGATACATTCTCCACCGAAGCGTCGCTGTCGTACGCAAAATACCGCTCCACGCCCAGCGTGCTGGCACAGCAGCCGCAGGTTCTGGTGTATGCAGGAGATGCGGGCGGCGCGGTGCAATTGGGCGAAGATCAGTTCCGCGACTACAACGTGCTGAACGTCGATACGCTCAACGGCTTCTTCGCCGGAACCTGGTTTCTCGGTGATCACACCATGAAGGCCGGCTTCGACTACCAGCGCGACAAGTTCTACAACCTGTTCGGCCGCACCGAGTTCGGCAATTACACCTTCGACAGCGTCGACGATTTCGCGGCAGGCCAGTATTCGTTCTACAACTTGTACCAGCCGGCGCCGGGCTACACGCTCAACGACATCGCCGCGCGCTGGACATTGAACCAGTGGGGCCTGTTCTGGCAGGACACCTGGCAGATCAGCCCGCGGTTCTCGCTGCAATACGGGTTGCGCATGGACATCCCCGGCGCCAACGGCACGCCGGTGCTGAACACCTGTTTCGCCTCGGCGCCGAATCCTGCCGGCAACGGTCCCGCCGGCTGCGAATACGGCGGCTTCGGCATGGCCAATAACGCCACCATCAACCACACCATCCTCGAGCCGCGGTTGTCGTTCAACTACGCGTTCGACACGCAATACAAGACACAGTTGCGCGGCGGCATCGGCATCTCCGAAGGCGTGACGCCCGGCGTGTGGCTGTCGAACCCGTACACCAACAACGGCGTAACGCTGACCAGCGCGACCAGCTTCAGCGGCACCTTCAATCCCGATCCGTATACGCAGCAACTGCCCCCCGGCGCGCCGCCGGCGCCGGAAGTCGACGTGCTGGATCCGCACTTCAAGCTGCCGACGGTGTTGAAGGCGAGTCTGGGTTTCGACCGCGAATTGCCGTGGTGGGGACTGGTGTTCAGCGCGGACTACGAACACCTGCAGAACCAGAATGCGATCCTTTATCAGAACCTCAACCTGGGCACGCCTTCCGGAACCTTGCCGGATGGACGGCTGAGTTATTGGGGATCGACCGACCCGTCGTTGTGGACGCTGAAGAGCGGAGTTCCGCGCTCGGCGAGTTCGAACGTGGATCCGTCGCGCAATCCCAATTTCTACGACGTGGTGTACCTCACCAACTCCAACAAAGGCAAGGCGGATTACCTTTCGCTGGTGCTGACCAAGCCGTTCAACGACGCCTTCTCAGGGAACTTCGGTGTGGTGCTCGGTCACGCGACCGACGTGAATCCGGGCACGTCGTCGCAGGCGGCTTCCAACCTCAACAAGACCGCGGTCACCAATCCCAGCGAAGACGTGGAGTCCAACAGCAGTTATGAGGTGCGCAAACGCGTATTGGCTTCCTTGACTTGGCAGCACCGCTTCTTCGGCGACTACACCACCAGCGTGTCGGCGATCTACGACGGCCACACCGGCCAGCCGTATTCGTGGGTGTTCGGCAACG
>DAIOUL010000135.1:0-4832 GCA_036759545.1 Rhodanobacteraceae bacterium | reverse complement strand
CGGTCGGGCCGAGAAACAGGAACGACCCGTACGGACGGTTCGGATCGGACAAGCCGGCCCGGGCGCGGCGGATCGCATCGGCGACTGCGCGTACCGCTTCGTCCTGGCCGATCACGTTCCTGTGCAGCGCATCCTCCATGTGCAGAAGTTTCTCGCGCTCGCCTTCCAGCATTTTGGAAACCGGAATGCCGGTCCAGCGCGACACGACCTGCGCGATTTCCTCGGCCGTCACCTTGTCCTGCAACAGCGTGAACCCCTTGCTTTCCGCGGCCTGCGCGGCAGCGAGCTGCTTTTCCAGTTCCGGCAGACGGCCGTACTGGATCTCGCTCATCTTCGCGTAGTCCTGCCGCCGCTGCGCTGCTTCCAGTTCCAGCCGCGCGGCTTCGATCTGCTCTTTCACTTTCGTCGTGCCGTGCACCGCGGCCTTCTCCGACTTCCACACTTCGTTCAAGTCGGAAAACTCGCGCTCCATTCGATCGATGTCCGTTTCCAGATCGGCCAGACGCTTTTTCGATTCCTCGTCCTTTTCCTTCTTCAATGCCTCCCGCTGGATCTTCAACTGGATCAGGCGGCGCTCCATGCGATCCAGCTCTTCCGGCTTGGAATCGATCTCCATGCGGATGCGCGACGCCGCTTCGTCCATCAGGTCGATGGCCTTGTCGGGCAACTGGCGATCCGTGATGTAACGGTTCGACAGCGTGGCGGCGGCCACGATCGCCGGATCGGTGATCTCCACGCCGTGGTGCACCGCGTAGCGTTCCTTCAGGCCGCGCAGAATCGCGATGGTGTCTTCCACCGTCGGCTCGCCGACGAACACTTTCTGGAAACGCCGCTCCAGCGCGGCGTCCTTCTCGATGTACTTGCGGTATTCGTCCAGCGTGGTCGCGCCGATGCAATGCAGCTCGCCGCGCGCCAGCGCCGGTTTCAGCATGTTGCCGGCGTCCATTGCGCCTTCGGCCTTGCCGGCGCCGACCATGGTGTGCAGCTCGTCGATGAAAAGAATGATGCGGCCTTCCTGCTTGGCAAGATCGTTCAACACGCCTTTCAGTCGCTCCTCGAATTCGCCGCGGAACTTTGCGCCGGCGATCAGCGCGCCCATGTCCAGCGCCAGCACGCGCTTGTCGCGCAGGCCTTCGGGTACTTCGCTGTTGACGATGCGCTGCGCCAGACCTTCCACGATCGCGGTCTTGCCCACGCCGGGCTCGCCGATCAGCACCGGATTGTTCTTGGTGCGCCGCTGCAGCACCTGCACCACGCGGCGGATTTCCTCGTCGCGGCCGATCACCGGATCGAGCTTGCCGGTTTCCGCGCGCGCGGTGAGGTCGATGGTGAATTTCTCCAGCGCCTGACGCTGGTCTTCGGCGTTTTCCGATTGCACCTTCTCGCCACCGCGCATTTTTTCGATCGCCGCGTCGATGTTCTGCTTGCTGGCGCCGGCCGCTTTCAGCGCCGCACCGACTTCGCCCTTGTCCTCCAGACAGGCCAGCACGAACAATTCGCTCGCAATGAACTGGTCGCCGCGCTGCTGCGCCAGCTTGTCGGTGAGGTTCAGCAGGCGATTGAGTTCGTTGCTGACGTTGATATTGCCTTCCTGTCCTGATACGCGCGGCAGCCGTTGCAGGATTTCGCCCACGCGCTCACGCAACAACGGCACGTTGACGCCGGCCTGCGCCAGCATCGGCGCGGTGGAGCCGCCCTGCTGATCCAGCAGCGCGGCCAGCACGTGCGCGGGTTCCAGCATGTTGTTGTCGCGCCCGACCGCGATCGACTGCGCGTCGGAGAGCGCCTGCTGGAAACGGGAGGTGAGTTTGTCGGTGCGCATGGCGCCCCTCGGCAGAGAAGTCGAACCGGAAAGATGCGGCCGCGCGCGCCCTGCTTCAAGCGCGCAAGCCGCGCATCGTATGATTCTGCCGCCGAATGGCCGGCGCTGGAACAATGGTGTCAGCTTGAGCGTAGTGATGAATGCCGGATCGCGGCCGTCGCCGCCGGCGCGCATCGGCTGGGGGTTCTTCAACGCGTTGCAACTGATCTACACGATCGCCTGGACCGCCGGCTGCATCGTGCTGGCACTGGTCGTGAAAGCCGCAGGCGGCGGGCGCACGCGCCTGCCATTGCGCATGGCGTCGGGACTGTGGGCACCCGGCCTGCTGCAAGGCGCGCTGGCGCGCCTGCGCGTGGAAGGTCTGGAGCGCGTGGATTTCTCTCACCCGCACGTGTTCGTGGCCAATCACCAATCGATCATCGACATCTGCGCACTGTTCCGCGCGTTGCCGGTGCCGTTGCGTTTCGTGCTGAAACAGGAGCTGCGCAACGTGCCGTTCATCGGCTGGTACGCGGCCGCGATGGGAATGGTCTTCATCGAACGCGGCAAGGCGCGCGGCGCTTCACGCAGCCTGCACGCGGCGGCGCAACTGCTGCGCGAGGGCGCCAGTTTCTGCGCGTTTCCGGAAGGCACGCGCAGCCGCGACCGGAGCCTGCGGCCGTTCAAGGGCGGCGCCTTCCAGGCCGCGATCGAGGCGCAGGTGCCGGTGGTGCCGGTCGCGATCATCGGTTCCGGTGCGGTGTTGCCGCCTTCGGGTTTCCAGGTGCGGCCGGGCACGATCCGTGTGTGCATCGGCGAGCCGATCTCCACGCTCGGTCTGCAACCGCACGATCGGCAGAAACTCGCGCAGCGGGCGCATGACGCCGTGAACGCGATGCTGTATTGATCGAGCGAACCGCGATTGTGGTTTGGCCGTTCACAACCGATGCGGCAGAATATCCGGTCGGGCCACTTTGACGGATCGAGGTGCCGATCACCGATCGCCAATCCACCGATGTCCTGTCCGCTCCGCCCGATCCCGGCGCGGACGACGGCTGGGCGCTGTTTCTCGACGTCGACGGCACGCTGCTGGATTTCGCTTCGCATCCGCGGGAAGTGCAGGTGGATGCGCGGCTGCACGACGATCTCGCGCGTCTGCGCGAACGCCTGCACGGTGCGCTGGCACTGCTGAGCGGACGTGCGCTGCGACAAATCGACGAACTGTTCGACTGGCGCGAGCACGCCGCGGCCGGCCTGCATGGCGCGCAACTGCGGCGCGCCGACGGCAGCGTGCGCGAAGACGACGGCGAGCTGCGCATCACGGCGTTGCGCGCGCTGGTCGAGCCGCGCGTGGCGGCATTGCCCGGCGTGCTGCTGGAAGACAAACGGCAGGCGCTGGCGCTGCATTACCGCAACGCGCCGCAGCAGCGTGAGGCTGTCGGGCGGCTCGCGCAGGAATTGCTGCAGCACGCCGGCAATGAATACGCGCTGCAGCACGGCAATCACGTGATCGAACTGAAACCCGCGGGTTTCGACAAGGGTTGCGCACTGGCCGCGCTGATGGAAAGCGCACCGTTCCGCGGCCGGCAGCCGTGGATGCTGGGCGACGATCTCACCGATGAACACGCCTTCGAAGAAACCAACGCGCGCGGCGGCGTCAGCGTGATCGTGGGTCCTCGCCGTCCTACACAGGCCAATTTCGCACTGTCCGATCCTGCCGCCGTGCGCGCCTGGCTGCGCGGCCTCGCCCTGCGCGCCGATTGACTACTTCCGCCGCAAGGAGCCGCCGTGGCCAAACCAAGCAAGTCCTCGTCCAGAGCGAAACGCGACAGCTCGCCGAAGCGCAAACGCGCGCCGGCGAAGCAGCCGGACAAAGTGAAAGCGAAACCGGCCAAGCCGCTCAGCCGCAAACAGCGCGCATCCGAACACGACGCGCAGCGGAAAGCCGGTGCGATGCGCTCGCGCCCACAGCAGGCCAATCTCGATCTCGGCATCATCGGCAATGGCACCATCAACGCGCTGATCGACGGCCGCGGCCGGATCGTCTGGCATTGCGTGCCGGCGTTCGACGGCGATCCGGTGTTCTGCTCCCTGCTTTCGCCGCAGATCGGCGAGGCCGGCTTCTTCGACATCGAACTGGAAAACGAAACCGGGCACGAACAGTGGTACGCCGACAACAGCGCGGTGCTGGTGACGCGATTGACGGCGAAGGACGGCGCGCAGGTGGAGATCACCGATTTCGCGCCGCGCTACAAGCAGCACGGCCGCATTTTCCATCCGATGCAGATCCTGCGGCGGCTGCGGCCGCTCGCGGGTTCGCCGCGAATCAGGCTGCGCCTGCGGCCGCTCACCGGCTATGGCGCGCGCAAACCCGAGCGCACCTTCGGTTCCAACCACCTGCGCTTCATGCTCGATCCGCTCACCTTGCGCATCACCACCGATGCGCAACTGCCGATGCTGCGCGACGAGCTGCCGTTCCTGCTGGACCGCGAAGTGCACCTCGTGCTGGGCACCGACGAAACCCTGCACGAATCGCCGGGACATTATTTTCGGGAAGCGCTGGATGCCACGCTCGACTACTGGCATGAGTGGTCGCGCTATCTCTCGATCCCCGCAGAGTGGCAGGAAGCGGTGATCCGCGCGGCGGTCACGCTGAAGCTCTGCCAGTACGAAGGCACTGGCGCGATCGTGGCGGCGATGACCACCTCGATCCCCGAGGCGCCCGGCACGGTGCGCACCTGGGATTACCGCTACTGCTGGCCGCGCGACGCCGCGCTGTCGGTGCGCGCGCTGAATCGTCTCAGCGCCACGCGCAGCATGGAAGAGTACATGCGCTACATCTACAACCTCGCGGTCAAGGAAGACCGCATGGCACCGGTGTATGGCATCCACTTCCAGGATGAACTGCCCGAGCGCAAGGAAGCGCATCTGCGCGGCTACCGCGGCATGGGTCCGGTGCGCGTCGGCAATGAAGCGTGGAAGCAGCAGCAGAACGACATCTACGGCAGCGTGGTGCTGGCCGCCACGCAGA
>DAIOUL010000134.1:0-4874 GCA_036759545.1 Rhodanobacteraceae bacterium | reverse complement strand
GCGCGCGTGGTGGCGATCGCGTTGCCGAGGTGCGCCTCGGTGTGCACCACGCGCATGCCGCGTCCGCCGCCGCCGCCCGCCGCCTTGATGATCACGGGATAGCCGATCTCGCGCGCGATCCGCATGTTCTCGTTGACGTCGTCGCCCAGCGGACCGCCCGAACCCGGCACGCAGGGCACGCCCGCGGCTTTCATCGCCTTGATCGCTTCGACCTTGTCGCCCATCAGGCGGATCACTGGCGCGGTCGGACCGATGAACACG
This sequence comes from Rhodanobacteraceae bacterium, assembly GCA_036759545.1. GTDB lineage: Bacteria > Pseudomonadota > Gammaproteobacteria > Xanthomonadales > Rhodanobacteraceae > 66-474. Next base: position 4,613 of record DAIOUL010000134.1, on the reverse strand, counting down.
AAACCGGATTGCTCGACCGCTTCCGCGAAGTCGGCGTTCTCCGAGAGGAAGCCATAGCCGGGATGGATCGCCGTCGCGTCCGTCACCTCCGCGGCGGCGATGATCGCCGGGATGTTCAAGTAACTCTGCGCGGCGGGCGCGGGGCCGATGCACACCGCTTCGTCGGCCATGCCGACGTGTTTCAGATTCCGGTCGACGGTGGAATGCACGGCGACCGTCTTGATGCCCAGCGTGTGGCAGGCGCGCAACACGCGCAGTGCGATCTCGCCGCGATTGGCGATAAGAACCTTGTCGAGCATGGCGTCAGCCGATCACGAAGAGAGGTTGGTCGAATTCGACCGGCTGGCCGTTCTCGGCCACGATCGCCAGCACGGTGCCGGCGACATCAGCTTCGATCTGATTGAACATCTTCATCGCTTCGATGATTCCCAGCGGATCGCCGGTCTTGACCTGCGAGCCCACGCTCACGAATGCCGCTGCGCCGGGCGAGGCCGAAGCGTAGAAAGTTCCGACCATCGGTGCGCGCACCACGTGGCCCGCGGGCAGGCCGCGTTCCGTCGCAGGCGCGCTTTCGGGGGCAGAACTCGTTGCCGCAGCCGATTGTGCTGCCGGTGCCGCCGCCGCACCCGCGGCGTTCGGCGCCTGCTGCACCAGCACCGTCGGCTGCGCCGTGCCGGGTGCGTGGCGCGAGAGACGAACCGACTCTTCGCCCTCTTTGATTTCCAATTCGGACAGGTTCGATTCTTCGAGCAGCTCTATCAGTTTTTTTATCTTGCGCAGGTCCATAAAGCCTCGTGCGTCCGGTAAACCGGAACCATGCGTGGGTCAGTGGCTGACGGGAGCCGGATGCGGTTTGCGCAGCCGCGCGATCGCCGCTTCCAGTGCGTGGTGATAACTCTCCGGTCCGAAACCGGCGATCACGCCGACGGCCAGATCTGAAAAATACGAATGCCGGCGGAACACCTCGCGCGCGTAAGGGTTGGAGAGATGCACCTCGATGAATGGGATGCCCACCGCCGACAGTGCATCGCGCAAGGCGACGCTGGTGTGGGTGAAGGCCGCGGGGTTGAACAGGATGAAAGCCGTGCCATCGGAACGCGCCTGATGGATGCGGCCGATCAGTTCGGCTTCCGCGTTCGACTGGAAGCTCGCAAGCTTGTGGCCCGCCGCTTGCGCGCGCGCGCTCAATTGCGTATCGATCTGCGCCAAGGTCAGCCGCCCGTAGATGCCCGGCTCGCGCTCGCCGAGCAGGTTCAGGTTCGGACCGTGCAGCACGAGGACTTGGGCCACGGGATTCGCCGGCGAGCCGGCGAGCACCGGCGGCCGCGAAGTGTGGCGCGAATCGGTTTCGCTGTCCAGAGATTTAAGGTCAGATCAGCGCAGATCGATGCGGATACGCACGCGTTTCAATGACCCAGCCAGCTCGCCAGCTCGTCAGCATCCAGCGGTCCCAGCTTCGTGCGCTCGATCCGGCCGTCCGGCCCGACCAGCACGCTGTAAGGCAAGGCACCGATGGTGTCGCCGAAGCGCAGGGTCGGCTCCGGATCGGCATCGATGCCGATCAGGATCGGATAGTCCACCGGCGTGTGCTTCAGATAATCGCGGACGGTCTGCGGCTGGTCCAGCGCCACGCCGATGATTCGCACATCCGGATGTTTCGATTGCGCGGCGGAGAGTGCGGGCATCTCCTTGCGGCAAGGACCGCACCAGGTCGCCCAAAAATTCAGCAGCACGCGACGGCCACGCCACTGCGATAGGCGCTGCGGTTTGCCCGCCAGATCAGGGAGCACGAAGTCATCGGCTCGATCACCGATTCGCAGCGAGGTCGATGCGGAAGGTGTCGCGGCAGCAGGCGCAACTGGCGGCGTCTGCATCCGGCGCTGCAACCACCAGCCGCCGCACGCGGCGGCGGTGGCGAGGATCAGGATCGCCACTGTGGCGCGGCGATCGATCATTGCGCCGCCGCCGCGAGCGAGCGTTGCAGCAGTCCCGTGGTCAGCACCGTCGGCAGTTTGCGGCCGGGTCCTCCATCGCGTGGAAACAGCACATAAAGCGGCACACCGGGCGAATCGTATTCCTTGAGGAACGCGCTGATGGCCGGGTCCTCGTGCGTCCAGTCGCCCTGCATGTACACGGTTCCGGTGCGGCGCAGGAGTTCGCGGAAAGCGGCGGTATCCAGCACGGCATATTCATTGGCTTTGCAGGTGACACACCAATCTGCACCCATGTTGACGAACACGGGCACGTGTCGGGCGCGCAGTTGTGCGAGTCGCGCCGGATCGTAAGGAGTCGTGGCGGTTTGAGACAGACGTGTTGTACCCGGGCTGGGCAGATGTGCGATCAGCGCAACCGGCACGATCGCCAGGAGCAGCGGCACCAACGCGAGCGCACGCACGATCGAACCGCCTTGCCCGGAGCGACTCCGCTCGAGCCACCACAGCGCCATGGCGATCAGCACCATGGAAATCAGGGCCAGCCCGGCCGCGTCGGCCCCACGCTGGTTGGCCACCACCCATACCAGCCACACCGCGGACAAATACATCGGAAAGGCCAGCAATTGCTTCAGCGTTTCCATCCAGCGGCCCGGCCGTGGCAGCCAGCGGACGAGCTTGGGGATGAAACCGATCAGGAGAAACGGCAACGCCAAGCCCAGTCCCAGCGTCAGGAATATCGGCAATGCGGCGGCGCCGGGCGCGATGAAGGCGTACGCCAGCGCCGTCCCCATGAAGGGAGCGGTGCATGGACTGGCGATCACCACCGCCAGCACGCCGGTAAAGAAATCGCCCGCGAGACCGGGCCGTGTCGCCAATGCACTGCCGGCGGAACCGATGCCCAAACCAATCCTTACCAAGCCGGACAAGTTGAGCCCCAGCACGAACAGCACGCAGGCAAGCACTGCGACCAGCAGAGGCTGCTGCAGTTGAGTGCCCCAACCCAGCGAATGTCCGGCGCTGCGCAGGCCGAGGATGCAAAGACCGATCGTGAGGAAACTCGCCAGCACTCCGGTGGTGTAGGCGATCGCGTGTCTGCGAGCCCGCGCCGGACTTTCCGCGCTTTCCAGCAAGCCGATCGCCTTGATCGCCAGCACCGGCAGCACGCAAGGCATCAGGTTCAGGATCAGGCCGCCGGCGAATGCCAGCAGCAAGGCCAGCGGCAAGCCGGAAATCGGCGAAACCGCCGTCGCTGCAGTTGCCGTAGCCGCCGAATTCGCTTCGTTGGGCTGACCGAACTCGTCAGCCACTTCGGTTCGCAACCCGCGCGCGGCGCCGCGTTGCGCGACATCGGAGTCCGGCAGGATGATCGCGCCGGCTTGTGAGCCAGTAAGCGGCACCGATAAAACCTGCGTGAGTGGCGGATAACAGATTTTCGGATCGACCTCATGGCAGCCCTGGAACGTCACCGCGATCCGCAAATTCGTGGCGGCACCGGAATACGGCACACTGGCATCGAGCGCGTTGTGATAGATCTCGACGTTTCCCAGATATGGGTCGTGTTCCTTCAATCCATCGGGCAGGCCCAATTCGCCCAGATGCATGGCCGCCTCTTTCGATTGCACCTGGATGCGACTGCGATAGAGGTAATAGTGTGGCGCGATGTCCCAGTGCAGGCGCAAGACGCCAGGGGAGCCGATACGCGCGCTCAAGGCGAAGGCTTGGGTCGCCTGCAGCAGTTGGCCGTTGCCCGATGCCGCGTCGCGCGCAACGCCGCACACGGGCCAGAGTGACACCGCGAGCAGGAGTATCCGCAGCAGGTAAAAAAAACGGCTTTTCGGCAACATCGATCGCAAGAATCCGGCAGCGCCGGTGAGCAACGGACTATTGTCGCAAGACCGGACGCGGACCCGCCAGCTCACAGGCGCGTTTGTTCGCGCAGCCAATCAAGATAAGGCGTGTGGCCGGCCACGATATTCAGCGCGATCAGTTCCGGTAGTTCGTACGGATGCAGTTCGATCAACCGCGCGCTCAACGCTTCGAAGCGGTCGCGCGTGCTCTTGATCAGCAGCAGCACCTCGCTGTCTTCATGGATTTCGCCGCGCCAGCAAAAAACGGAAGTCAGCCCGGAGACACGGTTGACGCAAGCGGCCAGGTGCTCCTCGACCAGGGTGCGGGCGATCTTCGCCGCAGTTTCGACGTCGGGGGAGGTGGAGACCAGCAGCAGCGCATCGGACATGGCAGAGAACCCGCAAAGAAAAATCCAGCATACCCCTTGAACGAAACGGAACCGGCCGCATCTGCTCTGGCGTTCGGCCTTGCATGGGCCGGCTTTATGCCTACAATTAGCACTCTCAGGCCCCGAGTGCTAACAGTTGCGGAAGGGGCGTTCCAACCACTTGAACAAGCTGGAGTCGCTATGAAGCTTCGTCCGTTGCACGACCGCGTGATCATCAAGCGCCTGGAGGCGGAAACCAAGTCCGCCGGCGGCATCGTCATCCCCGATACGGCCACCGAAAAGCCGATCAAAGGCGAAGTCGTGGCCGTGGGCACCGGCAAGATCCTGGAAGACGGCAAGGTCCGTCCGCTGGCGGTGAAGGCCGGCGACAAGGTGCTGTTCGGCAAGTATTCCGGCACCGAGGTCAAGGTCGATGGCGAGGAACTGCTCGTCATGCGCGAAGA
>DAIOUL010000133.1:0-4931 GCA_036759545.1 Rhodanobacteraceae bacterium | reverse complement strand
ATCCCGATCCGCGCGTCGAGCCGATCCTGAAAGAGACCTACGGCATCATGGTCTATCAGGAGCAGGTGATGCAGATGGCGCAGATCGTCGGCGGCTATTCGCTGGGCGGCGCGGATCTGCTGCGCCGCGCGATGGGCAAGAAGGTGCCGGCGGAAATGGCCAAGCACCGCACGATTTTCCGCGACGGCGCGATGGCCAACGGCGTGGATGCACGCCGCGCCGATGCGATCTTCGACCAGATGGAGAAATTCGCCGGCTACGGTTTCAACAAGTCACACGCCGCGGCGTATTCGCTGGTTGCCTACCAGACCGCATGGTTGAAGACACATTACCCAGCGGAGTTCATGGCCGCGACATTGTCGGCGGAAATGGACAACACCGACAAGGTCGTGCAGTTCCTCAACGATGCCCGCGCGCACGGCATCGCGATCCAGCCGCCGGACGTCAACGCCTCGGGCTACAAGTTCCTCGCCATCGACGAACGCACGATCCGCTACGGCCTCGGCGCGATCAAGGGCGTGGGCCGCGCGGTGTGCGAAGCCATTGTGATGGAACGCGAACGCGGCGGGGCATTCCGTGACCTCACCGATTTCTGCGCGCGCATCGATCCGGGCAAGCTCAACAAGCGCGTGCTGGAGGCGCTGATCCAGTCCGGCGCGGCAGACGCGCTCGCCGCCAATCGCGCCACGCTGATGGCGCAACTACCGGAAGCCGCGCGTGCCGCCGAGCAGCACCTGCGCGACCGCGCCGCCGGACAGAACGACATGTTCGGCGCGCTCGCGAACGCCGTCGAAACACCGGCGGTCCACATTCCCGATCAGCCCGACTGGACACTGGAGCGCAAGCTTGCCGGCGAGCGCGCGACGCTCGGCCACTATCTCTCCGGCCATCCCACCGATCCGTGGCGCGAAGTGCTTTCCCAACTGGCGAATTGTCCGATCGGCGAGATCGCGCTGCGCTGGCAGCCGCCCAAACGCGACGATGAGGCGTCGCGCTTCCGCCGCGAAACGCCGTGGACGATCGCCGGCATGGTCACGCTGCAACGCCGGCGCGGCGACAACGGGGCGTTCGTACGCTTCGAGGACTGGAGCGGCGCGATCGAGGTGAGTTTTTTCCGCGAGGCATTTTCGGACTACGCGAATTTGCTGGTACGCGATGCGATCCTGGTCGTCGAAGGCGGTTTGATGCTGGACGATTTCAGCGGCGAGATGCAGATCCGCGCGCGGCGCGTATGGACGCTGGACGAAGCCTGCGCGCAAGCCGCGCGCGCGGTGCGCGTGCGCGTGAACGGCATCGGCGCGGATTTCGCGCCCGCACTGAAGCGCGCTCTGGCGGGGCATGCCGGCGCCACGCCATTGCTCCTGACCGGCTTCCGCAACGCGCGCGGCTGCGCCGATTTCGAACTGGGCGAGGACTGGCGCGTGCGCGTCACCACCGAACTGTTGCGTACACTCAATGCGTTGCCCGGGGTGCTGGGCGTCAGTCCCGCGCTGGCGCGACCGGGCGCGACGGTATAATCGCGCCTTTGCCTGGGGCCTTTTCGCGCATGAATCCCAACTTCCTCGAATTCGAGCAGCCGATCGCGGAGCTGGATGCACGCATCCGCGAGCTGACGCACGCGGGCCACGGCTCGGCGGTCGACATCGACGAGGAGGTCGGCAAGCTGCGCGACAAGCTGCGCGCGAAAACCGCCGACATCTTCAAGAACCTGTCGCCGTGGCAGGTGACGCAGTTGTCGCGGCATCCGGCGCGGCCCTACACCAACGACTACATCGAAACCATTTGCGACGAATTCCACGAGCTGGCCGGCGACCGCATGTACGCGGACGATCCGGCGATCGTTGGCGGCCTGGCGCGAATCAACGGCCGCGGCGTGATGATCGTCGGCCATCAGAAGGGCCGCGACATCAAGTCCAAGGTGCGCCGCAATTTCGGCATGCCGCGTCCGGAGGGCTATCGCAAGGCGTTGCGATTGATGAAGATGGCCGAGCGTTTCCAGTTGCCCGTGCTCACCTTCATCGATACGCCCGGCGCTTATCCCGGCGTCGGCGCGGAAGAACGCGGTCAGTCCGAAGCGATCGCGCGGAACCTGTTGGAGATGGCGCGGCTGCGCGTGCCGATCCTCTGCACCGTGATCGGCGAAGGCGGTTCCGGCGGCGCGCTCGCGATTGGCGTCGGCGACCGCACGATCATGTTGCAGTATTCGACCTATTCAGTGATTTCGCCGGAAGGTTGCGCCTCGATCCTGTGGAAGAGCGCGGACAAGGCGCGCGATGCGGCCGATGCGCTGAGTCTCACCGCGCCGCGGCTGAAGGAACTGGGCCTGATCGACAAGATCGTGCGCGAACCCACCGGCGGCGCGCACCGCAACCCGGTTTCGATGGCCAGGCGCCTGAAAGCCGTGCTAGTCAACGAACTCGACGCCTTGCAGGCCTTGCCGATCGACGAATTGCTGGAGCAGCGCTATCGAAGACTGCGCAATTACGGCGCATACCAGGAATGACCCGCACGTGACGGTCCTCCGCATCGGACACGTCAACCTGCGCGGGCCGGCCGCGCTGATCGAGCAACTGAAGGACTTCTACGTCGACGTGATCGGCTTGCGCGCAGGTCCGCGGCCGACCTTCTGTTCCGGCTCTTCCGGATACTGGTTGTATGCCGGCAATCTCGACGTGATCCATCTCTCCATCGATCCGCACCGTACGACAATGCCCGAAGTACCGCACGCAGGATTCGGCCACTTCGCTCTGCTTTGCAATCGCGCAGATTTCGACGCGGCTCGCCAGCGGCTGGATGCGCTCGGCGCGAATTACACCGTCGACCAGATCGAGGAGCTCGGACAAATACAGATATTCCTGACCGATCCTGCCGGAACGTCGGTCGAATTGACTTTCGCGCGCTGAACGCGTGGACGATCCAGCGCCCATCAACAAGAACACCGAAGGGTGCGAGCCTTCGGTGTTCCCATCCACCGCAGCGTCGCTGCGTGGCACTCAGTTCGATTCGGTGAACTGGATGTTAGGCGCCGCTCCGCCCGTGGCGCTGCATGGACCGAGATTCAGATTGTTGGTTTCGCCGGTCGTGCCCGCGTTCGCCAGGCAACTCGGGGCATTCGTGCTGCCATCGTTCACCTGCAGGTTCACCGCCAGCGATGAGCCGCTATTGAACTTCGCCTGCGAGCCGCCGCCGTTGCCGACGACGTTGAACTCGGATTGGTCCCACACATAAGCGGCGCCCAGCGTGCTGTCGCTCTCGCTCACCGCAAAGGCGTTGGTGCCGTTGGTGAAGGTCACTGTGTCGTTGCCGCCGGCCACCACGGAACCCGCCAGTTTCACGTTGGCAAGTTGCGGAGCCGCGACACCGTCGGCGCTGACGGATTTGCTGTTCTTGTAGCAACCGTTGTACTGGGGCGTGTTGTAGGTGTTCCAGCCGTTGAGGCATCTGGCGCCATTCGGGATGAACATCCAGTTCTGGATGAATACAGTCCCCCGCCTTCCACTCATCTCGTAAATGAACTGTTGCCAGACCTGGCAACTCGAATATCCATCCATCGCGCAGACCGGCGAAGCATCGCCGACATTAGTGTTGAGCTGCAGCGTATAGTTGTTGGCGCGGCCCAGTCCTTTCTCCTTCGTCACTCCTGTCACGACCGGGAAGCTGCCCGTTGCCGAGCTGGTCAAACCAACCGTTCCGGCGGCGTAGTCATGTCCATTGCCCACGGTCGCCACCGCGTTGTTCCTGATGGGTGGACTGGACCGATAATCGGTTTCCCCGCAGGAGGCTTTCTTCCATATGAGGCTGGGGAACGTGGCGTGAAAGCAGCCCGTTGTGAGCGGGGGCAACTGCCTCATCGTTTCATGCCAGGATTCCAGAGCCCGGGCCTGCATGGCATCGACGTCGTAGATCGAGGCCGCAGACAAGTGCGACGCGGCGCCGAGAAATCCAACCACTGATGCGATCTTGGCCACGCGACGAAGGCTGGACGTGTTCTTGGATTGCATTGCGTTCTCCCTTGGAGATTTCAGGAAAGATTGCCCTCGCCTGATTTACAACCCCGACGAGGGCCTCAACTAACGTGGACTCGAGCGGCGCCAGCTACCCCGGGCTGCTTCGGCGCGCCAATCCACATTAAAGGCGCCAGGCAGTTTGTACAATTCTCGAGACGAGGTTCTAGAACATGTGCCGCTCGATCCCGAGGTGCGCGAGGATCTTGCTGGCGATCTCTTCTATCGAAGTCGAAGTGGTGTTGAGCGAAGGCAGGTGTTCGCGGCGGAAGATCTGGTCCGCCCGCGCCAGTTCGCGCTTGCATTGTTCCAGCTTCGCATAACTGCTGCCGGGCCGGCGCGCTTCGCGCACCTGCGCCAGACGAACCGGATCGATGGTCAAGCCATATAGCCGGTCGCGGCAGATTTTCAGGCGCGCCGGCAACGTGTCGCGTTCGAGGTCTTCTTCGGTCAGCGGATAGTTCGCCGCTTTGATGCCGTAGTGCAACGCCATGTACAGGCAGGTCGGCGTCTTCCCCACGCGCGACACGCCGACCAGCACCACGTCGGCTTCGGCGTAATTCGGATCGATGCCGTCATCGTGCGCCAGCGCGTAGTTGGTGGCATTGATGCGCGCTTCGTACTGCGCGAAATCCACCATGCCGTGGGCACGATTGACCGCACCCGAACGCCGCGTGCCCAGTTCCAGTTCCAGCGTGCCGATGAAGGGCGCCAGCACGTCGATCATCAGCGCGCCCGACTCCGCAATGATCTCGCACAGCCGGCTGTCGACGACGGTGTTGACCACGATCGGCCGCTCGCCGTTTTGTGCGTAGGCGGTCTTGATGCGCAGCGCGGCGGCTTCGGCTTTCTCCTTGTTGTCCACGAAGGCAATGCGGTGGCCGTCGAACTGCACGCCCTCGAACTGCGCCAGGATCGAATTGCCGA
>DAIOUL010000132.1:0-4933 GCA_036759545.1 Rhodanobacteraceae bacterium | reverse complement strand
GCGTGCGCGTCCAGCCACAGCACGCGCAGCTTGCGCTGCTTCTGCCGGCAATGCGCGGCGGCGGCACTGATCGAACCGATCGCAAGACAGTGATCGCCGCCCAGCAGGATCGGCAGCCGCTCCTGCGCGAGTTCATCGCGCACCGCGTCCATGACCGCGCGGTTCCATGCCACCACTTCCGCCAGATGGCGATAGCCGTCTCGCGGCGGCTGCCAGGGATTCATCGGGCCGGAAAGGTTGCCGCGATCCGCCACGTCCAGTCCGCGGCTGCGCAATGCCTGCGGCAAGCCGGCGACGCGCAAGGCTTCGGGACCCATCGAGGCGCCGCGGTCCGCGGCGCCGATGTCCGTGGGTGCGCCGATCAGGGAAACGCGGGCGACTGCTGGCATGGCTCGGAGAGGTTACGGGAAACCCCCGAGCATAGCGGCTTTTCGATCGCTGCGGTCAGGACGCGGGGGTGGGCCTCGACCGGCTGACCGCGATCGCGGCGTCCAGCAGGTTCAGCAGGCGCGAAAGCGGCGGGCGGAGCATGTGCACGTCGCGGCACGGCGGTTTGGCCGAGAGCAGGCGGTCGACTTCCTGCGCGGCTTCGCCGACGGCATCCAGCCCGTAGCACGGCGCCGAGCCGGACAGCCGGTGCGCCAGCGCATGCAGCTCCTGCCACGCCGGCGATGCGGCATCCCGCATCGACGCGGCCCACAGCGAAGCGACCGCCTTGCGCCGCTGCGGCAATTCGCACAGATACTGCGATTGCAACAGGCGATAGCGCGCGTCGAATTCCGCTTCCGCGAGATCGTCCCCCACGATCCAACCCCCAGTGCAGACGACTTGTCGATCAGTCAGTGCATGATACGGGCCTGCCGCGGCCTTTCTGTGCGCCGGATTCCGCCCCGGCTTGCATCGCATGATCGAAATGCGACGTGCGCCACTGTCGGGCGCCTTTTACAATCCATGTTCGTGCCGGCATAGCTCAGTTGGTAGAGCAACCGCCTTGTAAGCGGTAGGTCCCCAGTTCGAGTCCGGGTGCCGGCACCACTTTCCTTCGACCAACTTTCCGTACGTCGAGCGAAGTGTTCGCCGCGCTGCATGAGGCAGTGCCGTTGCTCTTTGGTCGTCTGTTCGAGTCAGACTGTCGGCACCATTTCGTTCCGAGGTCGGCCTGGCGGCAACCTCAAAAGCAGTCCACGGTTTTCGCCTGCAGGTCCGCGCGGCCCGGCAGCCACGTGCGCCAATCGAAGTCGCCGCCGCCGGGCAACACGAAATCCACCCAGTACACCGGCAGCGTTTCCACGCGCTCGCTCATCTGCGCGTTGAATCCCAGCGCGGCGACTTCGGCACGCCGCCGCTCGGCGTTGCCGCGGTCGTGGAACAATCCCAAAGAAATCGTGTTCTGCTGGTCACCGGCGGTCACCACGTAGTAGTCGCGCACATTTTTCGCGGAAAGATCGCGCGCTGCGGCCAGCGCAGCATCGCGGGTCGGCAACGCCGGCAGATAGACCCAGAAACCGCGCGACTGATGCGCCTGCTCCTCGCGGTATTGAATTCGCGGGACGTGCGGCGACAGCGTCTGCATCGCGGCGCGCATGTCCACCTGCGTCGGAAACGGGCCGATGCTCTGGCAGCGGTCCGTAGCCTGCGCGGCAGCGGACTCCGTCGCCGCTTCCTGTTTCTGCTCGACGGGAGTACCCGGGCGTTCGGACAACAATTTCAGTTCCGGCACCCCGCGATCTGTGGCCGGCGGCAACGGCGCGGCCGGCGCATGGCCGAACAGCAGCCAGGCGGCCACGCCGATGTTGAAAGCGACCAGCAGCAGGAACAGCAGGCGGTAGAACATTCGAGAGACGGGAGACGGGAGATGGGAGGCGAGGGTAGCAACAACCAGGTCACCCGGGAGGCACCGCGGACGGTGAACCGGTTGTTGTGTCCTCATGTGTCGCCCACAGCGCCAATCCGTGCAGCACCGCATCCTCGAGTAGCCGCGCGTGGGCTGCGGCTTCACCTTCCAGCGAGCGGCGCAACGCCGCCGCGCCACCGCCGTGCAGATACAGCGGGGGACTAGCCAGATCACTCTGACGTGCGTAGTACTCCTGCACCAGCGCCGCCGCCGCGCGCACGCAACCTCGATGCAGGGCGCGCGCGGAATCGTCGCTTTCATCCACAGCAAATGCATCCGGATTGGCTTGGTCGATCGCGGTCGCACCGCGCAGCGCGCGCAACATCAGCTCCGGCGACGGCGCGATCAATCCCTCCTGCTGCGCGCCGCCTGTGTCCACTGCATCCAGCGTCAACGCGGTACCGCAGCCGGCGACCACCACGCCCCCGCCGTTCGCGGCCGCGCGCGCCGCCGCCATCGCCAGGAACCGGTCGATGCCCAACCGCTCCGGGATGCAGTAATGGCTGGTGATCCCGCAACCGTGCCGCGGCGATCGCAACCAGTGCGGTTGAACCTGCGGCCACGCCTCCAATGCCGCACGCAGACGATCCGCGCGCGATGCCGCGGCGACCGAAGCGATCAGCACCCGCTCCGGCGCCGGCCATTGCTGCAATTGCATGGTCAACGCGGCATCGAATCCGGGTGTTTCCCAAGCGAGCGACACCGATTGCGACAATGCCTGGTCATCCAGCCACGCACCCTTCAACCTCGAATTGCCCAGATCGAACAACCAGATGGCATTGCGCGTGTTCATGCGGGACGGATGGACACTTCCGCGCTGTCCAGCGTACGCACACCGCTGCGCGTGCGCACCCGCAGCGCGCCACGCGCGTCCACGCCCGCGCCTGTGCCGTCGAACGCGCCACGCGGATCATCGACATGCAGAACACGTCCGAACAGGGCGTCGTGTTGCGCGTATTCGTCCGCGAACGCGGCAAAACCGCGGCCGGCAAAAATCTCCAGCACTTCGCACAACCGCTCGATCAATGCCGCCGCCAATGCATTGCGTTCCGGAGGTGCGCTGTTGCACACCGTGTCCAGATCGGTCACGGGCCGGTCGATCTCCGCCCGTGACGAAGGCGGTAGATGCACATTCAGCCCGATCCCGATCACCGCATGGCACGGCCCGAGGAATTCGCCGCCCAGTTCGATCAGAATTCCAGCGAGTTTTGCATCGTTCACCATCAGGTCGTTGGGCCACTTCAACCGAACGCCGTGCACGTTCGAATCCTGCAACGCGCGCAGCACGGCCACCCCGACGGCCAGAGACAGGCCCGACAGTGCTGCGTATCCGCATTCGAATCTTTTCAGGCCGGAGAAATACAGATTGCCGGCCGGCGGCGATGACCATCCGCGACCGCGTCGTCCGCGTCCGGCGCTCTGTGTTTCCGCGAAGACGAAACTGCGGTCGGGCAATTGCGCAGCGCGGCGCGCAATTTCGCTGGAAGTCGAATCAAGCTTCCAGCGGGTTTCCAGCACGCCGAGCCGTTTGCGTGTGACGACGGAAAGCGCGCGGCGGATCGCCGGGGGATCCAGCGGTTCCAGCGTACGCGCCAGACGGTAGCCACGGCCCGGATGTGCATCGATGGCCACGCCGGCAGCCCGTAATGCCTCGATCTGTTTCCATACCGCCGCGCGCGAAACGCGCAGGCGTTCGGCGAGTTCCGCGCCGGATACCGGCGCGTGCGGGGACAGCAAGGCGAGCAGCGCGGGCGCGGAGTTCATGCTGCCGGCATCGAAATGCTCATCCGGCCCACGCTGGCAGGCGGGATCGGTTTCTGTCAAGATGCAGCGTTGCGGTATGCTCGACACGGGGCTGCCTCATGAAACGCCTGATCTCGTTCCTGACGTTGTTGTGTGCAGCGGGATTGCCGCTGACGGCTGCTGCATTCGATTACGGTTCCGACCAGCGCCTGCTCGCCGCCGAAGCTGCCACGCCTTCGGTCCCCGGCGGGCGAGGCGAGAACAATCCGTTTGCGGATGCCGCTTCGCATCGCGCTTCCACGGTCGATGATGGCGCGCCGGCTGCCGCGATCAACCCCGAAATCGATGCCGACAAACGCCCTGCCCCTCGCACGCCGAGTGCGCGCCGCAGCGCCGCTTCTCCGGCCGCTGCGCCCGGTCCGGGCATGGGATCTCCGCAACGTCCGCCGAGCGCGCTGTCCTGGCAATCGCTGTTGCCGGGTTCGATTCAATAAACCGTTGTTGCAAATTCGATCTGCATGCTTCGTAGCTGCGATAGGTTGCTTCCACAATTCCCAGCGTCGCCGCTGTGCGGCAACGCTCGCCCCCTTTACTAAAGGGGGCAGAAGATCCAGAGCGTCACACCGCGGTGAAGCGCAGGCGGAAGCAGGTGCCGCCGAGTTCGGTCGAGGGTTCGACCTGCAATTCGCCGCGGTAGGCGCGCAGCAGTTCTTCCACAATGGCCAGACCGATGCCGTGCCCGGGCACGCGTTCGTCGCCACGCACGCCGCGTTGCAGCAGCATGTCCACGCGTTCGGGCGGAATGCCGGGACCGTCATCCTCGACCGTGATCTCCAGGCCCGGTCTCCACACGCGCGGAGGCGGCGGCAGTGAACGTGCACCCAGCAGCACGCGGTGACGCGCCCACTTGAAGGCGTTCTCCAGCAGGTTGCCCAGCAGCTCCATCAGGTCGCCTTCTTCGCCGTAGAAGCGCGCGTCTTCCTCGATGTCGAACTCGCACAGGATGTTGCGCGCGGCGTGCAGCTTCTCCAGGCTGCGCACCACCGCCTCGGCGTGACCCGCGATGGCGATCGGCGCGGCGAAGGTCTTGTGACCCGAAGTCGCCGCGCGCGCGAGTTGATAGGCGACGATGTCGTCCATACGCTGCAACTGCTTCAGCACTTCCCCGCGCATCTCTTCGGGCGAACCGGATTCCAGTTGCGAACGCGCCACCGCCAGCGGCGTCTTCAAACTGTGCGCGAGATTCGAGAGCAGGTTGCGATTGCGCGTCAGAGTTTCGCGCTCGCTGTCGATGAA
>DAIOUL010000131.1:0-4945 GCA_036759545.1 Rhodanobacteraceae bacterium | reverse complement strand
AGGCAATTACGTCGCGGTGACGGTGGCGTTCACCTGCCCCTCGCGCGAGAAGTACGAGGCTGCGCATACCGCACTGCGGGCCGATCCGGGGATACGGTATACGTTGTAAGAGCGGGAACAGGGAACAGGGAACAAGAGCGATTGCCCGTTGCTTTTGGCTCGATTCGCATCCATGTTCTTCGCCTGACGAACACCTCAAATCCATGTCCCCGTTCCCCGTTCCCCATTCCCCGTTCCCGCTGTTGATCCGAACGCTCGGGCGCCAGCCCTACCTTCCGGTCTGGCATGCGATGCGCGCATTCACCGATGCGCGCGACGCGGATACGCCGGACGAACTCTGGTTGCTGGAACACGATCCCGTATTCACCCTCGGCCAGGCCGGCAAGCGCGAGCACGTGCTGGCGCCGGGCGAGATCCCGGTCATTCCGGTCGATCGCGGCGGGCAGGTCACCTACCACGGTCCCGGCCAGATCGTGGCGTACCCATTGCTGGACTTGCGGCGGCTGGGAATCGGCGTGCGGGACTTGGTGTGCCGCATCGAGCAGGCGATCATCGATACCCTGGCGCACTGGAACATCGTCGCCGCGCGCCGCGAAGGCGCGCCGGGCGTGTACGTCGGGGATGCCAAGATCGCCGCGCTGGGCCTGCGGGTGCGGCGCGGCTGCAGCTTCCACGGGCTGGCCTTCAACGTGGCGATGGATCTGGAGCCGTTCCGCCGCATCAATCCCTGCGGTTACGCGGGCTTGGCGGTCACGCAGGTGGTAGACTTGGGCGGAACATCCAGGCTCGCGGAAGTCGAAGACGTGCTGGTGCACGAACTCTGCAACCAGTTCGGTCTCGAGCCGCGAAACGCCGAACCCGTCCTGGCGTCAATGGTCGAACCAGAAGCGGCCGATCCCGCATCGGATCGCCGCGTACTCGCATGAGCGAATCCCGAGCCACCACCTCACGCATTCCGGCCATCGTCACCGGCGAGAAACTCGCAGGCGTTGACAAGATCGCCCGCAACCGCGCGGCCTTCGATGCGCACGCGCCCACGTTGCGCAAGCCTTCCTGGATTCGCGTGCGCCTGCCGCCCGGCAATGCGGTGCAGCAGTTGAAGGCGAAGCTGCGCGCGAATTCCTTGGTGACGGTGTGCGAAGAAGCTTCATGCCCGAACATCCACGAATGTTTTTCCAAGGGCACCGCGACTTTCATGATCCTGGGCGAGGTCTGCACGCGGCGCTGCTCGTTCTGCGACGTCGCGCACGGCCGGCCCAAACCGCCCGACCCGCTGGAGCCGGTGCGGCTGGCGCACACCATCCGCGACATGGCTTTGCGTTATGTCGTGATTACTTCGGTCGATCGTGACGATCTGCGCGACGGCGGCGCGGCGCATTTCGCGGCGTGCATCCGCGAAGCGCGCAGGGAAAATCCCGCGCTGAAGATCGAAATTCTCACCCCCGATTTCCGCGGCAAAGGCCGCCTGGAGCGCGCACTCGAAGCGCTGGAACACGACGCGCCCGACGTGTTCAACCACAATCTGGAAACCGTGCGCGAGCTGTACCGCGAAGTGCGGCCGGGCGCGGATTACGACTGGTCGCTGCAACTGCTGCGCGAATTCAAGGCGCGCCATCCGGACATTCCGACCAAGTCCGGCATCATGCTGGGCCTGGGCGAAACGAGAGAGCAAGTGCTTGGCGCATTGCGCGACCTGCGCGCCCACGACGTGGACATGATCACCATCGGTCAGTATCTGCAACCCTCGCCGCACCACCATCCGGTGCTGCGCTACTGGTCGCCTGAGGAATTCGACGAATTGCACGATGCCGGCATGGCAATGGGTTTCACACACGTCGCTTCGGGTCCGCTGGTACGTTCGTCGTATCACGCGGATCAACAGGCGCATGAAGCAGGATTTGTCGAAGAAGTCGCATAAGAAATTTTTCCCGAGAGCCATATGAGCAAGCGTTTTGCGCTGATTTTGTTTTTGACCCTGTGCGTGTTCGGCATCGCGCATGCCGACGACGCGGCGAACTGCCCGGCCTCTGCCGCCAGCAGTGCCGCGATCGCGCCGCCGCCAACCGATGTCATCACCCAGGCGCCGGTGCTGAAGCCGACCGCAGGACAGGCTGAAGCCGGCGTGCTGGCCGCGCGGCTGCTGACGCGTTTCCACTACAACGCGCAGCCGCTGGACGACGCGATGTCGGCCAAGATCTTCAAGGGCTACTTCGATGCGCTGGACGGACAGAAGCTGTTCTTCACGCAAACCGATCTGGATCACTACGCCGCCGATCGCACCAAGCTGGACGATGCGATCTGGAACGGCGATCTGTCCGCTCCCTACGACATCTTCAATCTCTACGAGAAGCGCGCCGGCGAGCGCACCCAGTACGCGCTCGATCTGCTGAAGAAGGGTTTCGACTTCAGCAAGGACGAGAGCTATCAGCCCGACCGCGACAAGGCGGCGTGGGCCAAAGACACCGCCGCACTGAACGACATCTGGCGCAAGCGCGTCAAGAACGACTGGATTCGTTTGAAGCTGGCGGGACAAAAGGACGACGACATCCGCAAGACGCTGGCCAAGCGCTATTCCAATTTCCTGGACCGCGTGCACCAGCTCGACTCGCAGGACGTGTTCCAGACCTTCATGAACGCGTATGCGATGGCGATCGATCCGCACAGCAATTATTTCGGTCCGCGCGCGTCGGCCAACTTCGACATTGCGATGAAGCTGTCGCTGGACGGCATCGGTGCGGTGCTGGAGCAGCGCGACGATTACACGCTGATCCGCGAGATCGTGCCCGGCGGCCCCGCCGCCAGCTCCGGCAAGCTCGCCGTCGGCGACAAGATCGTGGGCGTGGGCCAGGGCGATTGCGGGGCGATCACGGATGTGGTCGGCTGGCGCGTCGACGACGTGGTGGACAAGATCCGCGGCAAGGCGGGCACCACGGTGCGGCTGGAAGTGCTGCCGGCGGATGCAGGCCAGGATGCCAAGCACGAACTGGTCACGCTGGTGCGCAAGAAGGTCACCATCGCCGAGCAGGCGGCGAAGAAATCCATCATCACGGTCAAGGACGGAGACGTTACGCACCGCATCGGCGTGATCACGCTGCCGACCTTCTATGAAGATTTCGACGCGCGCCGCCGCGGCGATCCGGATTACAAGAGCGCCACGCGAGACGTCGCCAAGCTGCTCGGCGAGTTGAAGCAGGAGAAAGTCGACGGCGTGGTGATGGACGTGCGCGACAACGGCGGCGGTTCGCTGGCCGAGGCGACCGAACTCACCGGCCTGTTCATCGACACCGGCCCGGTGGTGCAGGTGCGCGATGCCCGCGCGCGCGTCGAGGAAGAGAAGGACACCGACAAGGGCATGGCCTGGAGCGGACCTCTGGCGGTGCTGGTCAACCGCGGTTCGGCTTCCGCCACCGAAATCTTCGCGGCCGCCGTGCAGGACTACGGCCGCGGCCTCGTGATCGGCGAGCAGACCTTCGGCAAGGGCACGGTGCAGAACCTCACCGACCTCGACCAGCTCGCGCAGAACGAGAAGCCGACTTTCGGAGAATTAAAGATGACGATTGCGGAATTCTTCCGCATCAACGGCGGCTCCACGCAATTGCGCGGCGTCACGCCGGACATCCAGTATCCGCACAGCGTGGACTTCGCCGACTTCGGCGAATCCAGTTACGACAATGCGCTGCCGTGGACGCACATCGATCCCGCGCAGTACAAGCCGGTCGCGAATCTGAAACCGCTGATACCGCAACTGACGCAGATGCACCAGGTGCGTTCGGCCAAGGATCCTTCCTGGCAACTGATGCTGGACGAGCTGGCCGCAGCGCGCAAACTGCACGACGAGAAAACGGTATCGCTCAACTACGCCGCACGCGATGCGCAGCGCAAACAGCTCGATGCGCAGGATGCGCAGTTCAAGGCGCGCCGCAAGGCGCTGGGCGATGATTCGGCGGCCAGCCTGCGCCCGGACGACGGCTTGCAGCCGGGCGAGCGCAGCCTGCAGAGCGATCTTGCGCAGGAAAAGGCGGCCAAGAACGCCAAGGATCCGGAACTGGACGAAACCGCTCACATCCTGGCCGACGAAGTCGACCTGATCCGCGGCAACACCAAACTCGCCGCGGAAGTGCTGCCCTACAAGGGCGTGCTGAACGGTGTCGCGGATTCGGAGTGACGCGTACGGTCGCCGGAAAAGAAAGAGCAGGCACTCTGCGCCGGCCGGCTCTCACAATGCTTTGCAGGAGCGCGCCGGCGCGAAGCGCCGTCTTCTCTTCGCGCGATCAACGCGCGTAGCGCTCCCGCAAGAACGCAAAGAACGCGCGCAAGCCTTGCGCTTCGCCTCCGCGCGGATGTCCCGGCCGGTCGCCGTCGTTCCAGGCATACACGTCCACGTGCAGCCACGGAATGGAAGCCGGCACGAAGCGCTCGAGATACAGCGCGGCAGTGATCGCGCCGGCGTGGCGCGACGAGCCGGTATTGACCAGGTCGGCCACGTGCGAGGCCAGCATGGTGCGATAGGGATGCCACAGCGGCAGCCGCCAGAGCGGATCGTGCTGCGCGCGTGATGCCACGAGCAATGCGTTGGCGCTCGCATCGTCGTTGGCGAACAACGCCGGCAGATCGGGGCCCAGTGCCACGCGCGCGGCGCCGGTCAGCGTGGCGAAATCGATCAGCAGATCGGGCTTCTCCTCGACGCACGCGGCCAGCGCATCGCACAGGATCAGCCGGCCTTCGGCGTCGGTGTTGTCCACTTCCACCGTGACGCCGGCACGCGTGCGGATCACCTCGCCGGGTTTCAGCGCGTCTCCCGATATCGCGTTGTCCACCGCGGGGACCACCAGCAGCAGACGCACCGGCAGGTTCGCCGACATGATCAGGCGCGCCAGCGCCAGTGCATGTGCGGCGCCGCCCATGTCCTTCTTCATCCAGCGCATGCCGTCGGCGGGCTTGATGT
>DAIOUL010000130.1:0-5055 GCA_036759545.1 Rhodanobacteraceae bacterium | reverse complement strand
ACCGGCACCACCACGTCCTCGTTGATCTTGTGCGGCGAGATCGTGCGCAGTGCGGGCGAGAGCGCCTTGCGCGCGTTCCACAGCGCAGCGCTTTCGGCGGCGTTCGCGGCCGCACGCAACTGGACCAGACCTCTCACGCGCGCCGCGTGCGACACGGCATCGACCGAAGCCGCGAGCGCGTTTTCTTCGCCGTCCACTTCGATCAGCAGCAGCGCGCCGATGTTTTCGGGAATGTCGCCGCCGTGTTCGCGCGCCAGCTTCAGCGCCGAATCGTCCATGAACTCCAGCGCGCAGGGCGTGGCCGGTTGCGCCATGATCCGCGCGACCGCCTCCGCCGCTGCGGCGACATCCACGTAGTCGGCGCGCAGCGTGCGGATCGCGGGAGGTTTCGGCGTCAGCTTCAATGTCGCTTCGGTGATCAGCGCGAGCGTGCCCTCCGAACCGATCAGATAGCGCGTCAGGTCGTAACCGACGGAGCCCTTGGTCGTGCGCGTGCCGCAGCGGAACGATTGCCCGTTCCCCGCGACCGCACGCAGGCCCAGCACGTTGTCGCGCGTGGCGCCGTACTTCACCGCGCGCGGACCGCCGGCGTTGCAGGCGAGATTGCCGCCGATGGTGCAGTACGGCGCGGAAGTGGGATCCGGCGGCCAGAACAAACCGTGCTCGGCCAGCGCGCGTTGCAGATCGGCATTCAGCACGCCGGGTTCCACGATCGCGATGCGGTTGCCGGGTTCTACGCGCAAGATGCGATTCATGCGCTCGAAACTGGCGATCACGCCGCCGCTGTCGGGCACGGTCGCGCCGGTGGTGTTGGTGCCGCGCCCGCGCGCGATCAGCGGCGTTCGCGCTTCGCGGCAGGCTTGCACCAGCGCGACGACCTGCTCGTGCGTGGTCGGAAACACTACCGCGTCCGGCAATGCGATCCGCCGCGAATTGTCGTACGCGTAGGCGGCGCGCGAGGCCTCGTCGGAAGCGAAGGCATCGGCGAAGATCGCGCTAAGCGTGCGTGTCAATGGCGAAGGCAAGCTCATGCGCGACCGTCAAAAGTCAAACGTCAAAGGTCAAAGGTCAATTTTGAACACGTCATGGCCTGTTTTGACTTTTCACCTTTGACCTTTGACGCTCCTGCTCAATCCGTGTACTCGAACACCCTCACCACTTTCTGCACGCCCGCGACATGCCGCACGATATCGGTGACCGCATCCGCTTCGCGATGGCTGACCAGCCCCATCAGATAGACGTTGCCGTGCGCTGTGCTGACATTGACGCGGCCGGGGTCGAAACCGGGCAGGCTGGTGATGTTCAGCAGCGAGGCTTTCACGCGTGCAGTCAATCCCGCATCGCCCGCGCGCTGCGAGAACGGTGGGATCGGCATCACGTCGACCTCGTTGTCGACGCGGCGTACGCCTTCGAAACCGGTCACGTCGGCTTCGGCGCGCTGTTTCAAATCCTCGCTCGGCGCTTCGCCGATCAGCAGCAGCACGCCGTCATACACCGCAGTGCCGATGCGGACCTTGCCCTTGAGCGCGGGATCGTTGTCCAGTGCGCGCTGCGCACTGAGCTGCACGTTGCGGTCGTTCATCACGCGGTTGAAGCCGCGGCGGTCGGTGAAGGTGCTGCACGCGGCGAGCGCGGCGACAGTGAACAGCAGGGGAAGCAGGAGTTTGCGCATCGCGGTCATCCGGTCAGATCGAAATCGAACGCGGCGCGTTGCCAGTCGCAACGCGGCGCATCGGGTTCGCCGTCGAACGCTAGCACATCGAAGCGGCAAGGCAACGCCGCGAGCTGCGGGTGCGCCTGCAGAAACAATTGCGCCGCTTTCATCAACCGCTCGCGCTTGGTTGCGCCGATCGAAGCCACGCCGCCGCCGAACGAGCCATATCTTCGATAGCGCACTTCCACGAACACCAGCACCTCGCCTTCGCGCATCACCAGATCGAGCTCGCCGAAACGCGTGTTGAAATTGCGCGCGACCGAGCGCAAGCCAGCACGTTGCAAATGTGCGAGCGCCTGCTCCTCGAATGATGCGCCGGAAGCGCGCGTGTTCACTGCGTCGAAGATGCGGGGGCGGGCGTGCTGTCGATGCCGGCGGCGACGGGCCGAGCGATGCCGTTCTGGAAACTCGCCCAGATCGGCACGCGGTGCACGCGGCCCTGCTCGTCTTCGGTCAACTGGCCGGTGGCGCCGGGCAGGTACGTGCCGGGATGCGTGCGCAGCCAATCCAGATACGGCGTCAACGCGTAAGCATCCATGCCGAACGCGAACAACCGCGCTGCGGCGTTGCGCGCATCCGGCAATTGCGCTGCAATCGCGCCGCGATCGGGCAGGCCCGGCTGCGCGTCGAACAGCCACGGTGCATCGCAGAATTCCACGCCATCCAGATCGCGATCGGCGGTCGCATTGTCGCCGCCGGCGTAGATCAACGAAGTGGCGAACACCGGTTGCGTAGCGCCCGCCAATTTCAATTGCGGCATCAACAGCCGCGCGGTCTGCGTGCGCATCAACAACAGGATGCCGCTGCCGCCGCCGGCATTGGCGAGAGCCGCCTTGATCTGCTCCGAATAGTCCACGTTGCCGGCAAGCAGCTCGGTTTGACTACTGACTTGCCCGCCCAGACTTTCGAATTGCGCCTTGAACGCCGAAGCCGCGCGCTTGGCGCGATCGTCGTTGGAAACGAACACGATCGCCTGTTTCACGCCGCGCTCGCTCATGTGCGCCGCGGCTTGCGCGCCTTCCGCTTCCGGCAGCAAGCCGAATTCGGCGCTGCCCGCGGGTGGCGGTATGTTGTTGTCGGGATGATTTAGCGCCAGCAGCGGCACGGACAGCGAGCCTTGCGCGAACATCGCCGCCACTGCGTCGCGACCAAGCGGACCGATCACCAGTTGCGCGCCATCATTCACCGCCTGCTTGTACGCGGCCATCGACTGCGCGGGCGTGCTGCCGCTGTCGTAACTGCGCACGTCGGGCCGTGGCGAGTCGCTCTTGTCGTCGAAGTACGCGGTGAAAAAGCCTTCGCGCACCGCCGCAGCCGGCACCGCCAGCGCGCCGTTACTGGGCAGCAGCAACGCAATTTGCGAAGGCATCGCGTAGCCTTCGCGCTGCGCCGCCGCGCCTTCACCGATTTGCGTGCCGACCGGGCGATCCAGTTGCGGCAGCTCGCGCGGCAGCGCCACCCCGAGCTGCTCCAGCGTGGCTTGCGCGTAAGGCTTCAGCGGATCGTTTTCGGCGAGCGTGTCGTAGCGGGCCTTGAGCTCTGTCGGGCCCAGTGACATCAGCAAGCCGTGGATCACCTTTTGAGTATTCGCGCGCGCCATCGGCGGTTGCAACGGTTGCAGTTGCGCCCAGGTGCGTGCCGCGCCGAATGCATCTCCGCTGGCCTCTTGCGCGCGTGCTCGCACGTCCAGCAGGCGCGACATCAATTCAGGCGGCAGCGATTGCGGCGGATTGGCCGTGAGCGCCACCGCCCGTGGCGCATCGTGCTGTGACAAGGCGATTTCGGCGGCAAGAGTGTCGTAACGCGCCGTGTCCTGTTCATTCAATTGCCGGCGACGAACCTGCTCCAGCGTGGCCGATGCCTGATCGATCTGGTTGTTGTCGTATTGCGTTTCGGCTTGGGTCAGCAACCCTTGCGATTCCGGCGAGGACTGCGAAACGAATTCACCCATGCTGGCGCAACCGGCCAGCAGCACGACGCATAACCAAGTGCAAACCAGTCGGGTCGCTGGAATCCGGATTGCGTGCATCGTGCCGTCCTCGTCCTTTTCGACGATCATAGCCCAACGTGCTTCGTTGAAAAGTGCAGGCAAGGACGCCGGCTTTTCGATCCTGCGATGATGGACGATCGCGGTTCATCTGGAGCTTTTATGACCCTGTGGATCGTCGCCACGCCGATCGGCAATCTGGAAGATCTCTCGCCGCGCGCGCAACGTCTTTTGCGCGAGGTGACGTTGATTGCGGCGGAAGACACGCGCCACAGCAAACCGTTGCTCGCACATTTCGGCATCGGCACGCCATTGACCGCGCTGCACGAACACAACGAACGCGAGGCGATCGCGCCGTTGCTGGCGCGTTTGCAAGCGGGCGAAGACATTGCGCTGATTTCCGACGCCGGTACGCCGTTGATCAGCGACCCCGGGTTTCGTCTGGTGCGTGAGGCGCGCGAAAGCGGAATCCATGTCAGCGCGGTGCCGGGCCCGTGTGCGGCGATCGCAGCCTTGTCGATCGCGGGGTTGCCCAGCGATCGCTTCGTCTTCGAGGGATTCCTGCCCGCAAGAGAACCTGCACGGCGCGCGCGTCTGCGCGAATTGGCGAACGAGCCGCGCACCTTGGTGTTCTACGAATCTTCCCATCGCATCCGCGAATGCTGCGAAGATTTGAGCGAAATATTCGGTGCGCAGCGCCAGGCGCGCCTGCTGCGCGAACTGACCAAGGTGCACGAAACTGCGCTGGGCGATACGTTGGGAAAAATTGCCGGGAGCGTAGCGAAGGATGCAGATCAACGCCGCGGCGAGTTCGTGCTGATCGTCGCGGGCGCAGAGCAGAAGGACGACGACAAACTCGTTGAAGGACGTCGCGTGTACTCGCTGCTGCGTGAAGAACTGCCGCCCGCGCAGGCGGCGAAACTCGCAGCGGCGATCAGCGGTGCGCCGCGCAAGGCGCTTTACGGCGATTGATTTCCAACGCTGCTAAAATTTTAGGCGGAGTCGGCCGGACAGTCGCGGCGCGCAAGCGTCGAGGAAAGTCCGGGCTCCGCAGGGCAGGGTGCCAGGTAACGCCTGGGCGGCGTGAGCCGACGGAAAGTGCAACAGAGAGCAAACCGCCGAACGGTGTCGCAAGGCATGCGTGGCAAGGGTGAAACGGTGCGGCAAGAGCGCACCGCGAGTCGGGCAACCGACCGGCACGGCAAACCCCACCTGGAGCAAGACCGAATAGGGGAACGATAACGCGGCCCGCGTTGTTCCCGGGTAGGTCGCTGGAGCGGCGCAGCGATGCGTCGCCTAGAGGAATGACTGTCACGCCGCGAGGCGCACAGAACCCGGCTTACAGGCCGGCTCC
>DAIOUL010000129.1:0-5223 GCA_036759545.1 Rhodanobacteraceae bacterium | reverse complement strand
TTCTGGATCGCCTTCATCTGCTCGTTGAGGTAGTACTCGCGCTGGCTCTTCTCCATCTGCGACTTGATGCGGCCGCGGATGCGCTTCTCGACCTGCTGCACATCCAGCTCGCTCTCGACCAGACCGATCAGCAGCTCCATGCGCGCGCCGACGTCCGCGGTTTCGAGCGCCTTCTGCTTGTCCGACAGGCGCACGGAAAGATGCGCCGCGACGCTGTCCGCCAGGCGCGAAGGGTCCTCGATGCCCGAAAGGCTGGACAGCACTTCCGGCGGCAGCTTGCGGCTCTGCTTCACCAGTTGCTCGAACAGCGAAACCAGCATGCGTACCGCCGCTTCCATTTCCGCGCCAGTGCGGGCGTACCTGGGCTCGATCGTTTCGACCTGTGCGCGCAGCATGCCGTCGTGCTCGTGGAAATTATGCGCGCGCGCGCGCGTCTGCCCTTCCACCAGCACCTTGACGGTGCCGTCGGGCAGTTTCAGCAGTTGCAGCAGGCTCGCGACGGTGCCGACTTGGTAGAGATCGGCGGGCGCGGGATCGTCGGTTTCCGGCCGTTGCTGCGCCACCAGCAGGATTTGCCGGTTGGCCGCCATGGCGTTCTCCAGCGCCTTCATCGACTTCTCGCGGCCGACGAACAGCGGTATCACCATGTGCGGATAAACCACCACGTCGCGCAGCGGCAGCACAGGCAGATCGGATGGGGGAGCGATTTTGGTTTCGGCGGTTTCGCTGGACATGGTTCCGGATTTCGCTTCGAGAATGCGGCGAGGATCGCCGCTTCATCAACTCGCGTTCATACACGAACGCACAGATTCGCATCCTTGCGCCAACACGACTACAGAATCGGAGCTACGGCATCGTGGTTACAGAATGGTGGCGAAGCGCCTGGGGATCAAGCGCGAGCAGCGTCGAAGCACGAATGGCCGGTTCCCGCTTGCGCGGGAACGATGGAAAGACAATGCGGAGCGGCGAGCGGCGCGGCCTCAGGCCGCATCGCCTTCGGCCGCGGCGCGCGGCGCCTGCAGATTGCCGCGGTAGATCAGGTACGGCTCGGCCTGGCCGTTGATCACGGCTTCGTCCACCACGACCTTGCTGACGTGCTCGAGCGAGGGCAGTTCGTACATGGTATCGAGCAGCACGCTCTCGAGGATCGTGCGCAAGCCGCGCGCGCCGGTCTTGCGCTTCAACGCGCGTTTGGCGATCGCGGTCAGCGCCTCGGGCCGGAACTCGATCTCGACGTTCTCCATGTCGAACATCTTCTTGAACTGCCGCACGATCGCGTTCTTGGGCTCGGTGAGGATCTTCACCAGTGCCGCTTCGTCCAGCTCGTCCAAGGTCGCGACCACGGGTAGACGGCCGACGAATTCCGGGATCAGGCCGTACTTCACCAGATCTTCCGGCTCGACGTCCGAGAGGAACTTGCCGAGGTTGTGCTTGCGTTCGCGGCTGCGGATCTCGGCGCCGAAACCGATGCCGGTGGTTTCCGAACGTTGCTGGATGATCTTCTCCAGCCCTGAAAACGCGCCGCCGACGATGAAGAGGATGTTGCGCGTGTCGACCTGCAGGAATTCCTGCTGCGGATGCTTGCGCCCGCCCTGCGGCGGTACGGAGGCAATCGTGCCTTCGATCAGCTTCAGCAACGCCTGCTGCACGCCTTCACCGGAAACGTCCCGCGTGATCGAGGGGTTTTCGCTCTTGCGCGAAATCTTGTCGATCTCGTCGATGTAAACAATTCCCGTCTGCGCCTTCTCGACGTCGTAGTCGCATTTCTGCAGCAGCTTCTGGATGATGTTCTCGACGTCCTCGCCCACGTAACCGGCTTCGGTCAGTGTGGTCGCATCGGCGATGGTGAAAGGCACGTTCAACAGCCGCGCCAGCGTTTCGGCCAGCAAGGTCTTGCCGCAGCCGGTCGGACCGATCAGCAGGATGTTCGATTTTGCGAGTTCGATGTCGTCGTTCTTGGCGCGCGACTCCATCCGCTTGTAATGGTTGTACACCGCCACGGCCAACGCCTTCTTGGCGCGCGTCTGCCCGATCACGTACTGATCGAGCGTGTCCATGATCTCGCGCGGCTTGGGCAACTGGTTGCGGCCGGTCGCGGCCTTCTCTTCCAGCTCCTCGCGGATGATGTCGTTGCACAGTTCCACGCATTCGTCGCAGATGAATACGCTGGGGCCCGCAATCAGCTTGCGGACCTCGTGCTGGCTCTTGCCGCAGAACGAGCAGTAGAGGATCTTGCCGCCATCGTTGGCCCGGCCCTGCCGGTCGTCGCTCATGCCCAACCTCTGAGAAAAATCCGGTTCACTTCGTCAACCGTTCTGAAAATGCGTCTTCGGCGATCCTGAGCGCCTGGACCGAGAATAACACAGCGCCGGCCGCCACCGGCAGGAACAAGTCATGAAATGGACCGCTCCGGCGCGGGTGCCGGAGCGGAGTCTGGAAGAGGCCGCAAGGCGCGGCTCAGGCCGACTTGACCGAGGTATCCGGCCTGCGCTCGAACACCGAATCGATCAGGCCATAGGCCTGCGCGTCCGTCGCGCTCATGAAGCGGTCGCGCTCGGTATCGTGGCTGATTTCCTCGATCGGCTTGCCGGTGTGGCGCGACAGGATCGCATTCAGCTTCTCGCGCATGGTGAGGATCTCGCGCGCGTGGATCTCGATGTCGGAGGCCTGCCCGGAAATGCCCCCCGCCCAAGGTTGATGGACCATGATCCGGGAATGCGGCAACGAGAACCGCTTGCCCTTGGTTCCCGCGCACAACAATATCGCACCCATGCTGGCCGCCTGGCCGATGCACATCGTGCTGACATCCGGCTTCAGGTATTGCATGGTGTCGTAGATCGCCAGACCCGCCGTCACCGAACCGCCCGGCGAGTTGATGTACAGGCTGATGTCCTTCTCGGGGTTTTCCGATTCCAGGAACAGCATCTGTGCGATCAGGATATTGGCGACCTGATCGTTGACTTCCCCGACCAGGAAAATCACCCGCTCCTTCAGCAGGCGCGAATAGATGTCGTAGGAGCGCTCGCCGCGCGAGGTCTGCTCGACCACCATCGGAATCAGGTTGAGGTTCTGCACCGAGGGCGGGAATGGATTGGACATGTCGATCTCCACTTGAGTAGCCCAGATGCAGCGTAGCGGAATCCGGGGAAATTTCACGTGGCCAGCCCGGACTCCTTTCACTCCATCCGGACTAGCGGGGATGCATCACCTCGTCGAAGCTCAGCTCGCGTTCTGTGGCCGTTGCGTGTTCGGCGACCCATTCCGCGACCTGATCTTCCAGCACCGAGTTGCGCACGCCATCCAGCAGTTGGGGGTCGGAAGCGTAAAGTTCAACGACCTTCTGCGGCTCCTCATAGGTCGAGGCGATGGTCGCGACGGTCTGCGAAACCCGCTTCTCGTCCGGGCGGATGCCGTGATTGCGGCCGATTTCGCGCAGCAGCAGGCCGGCGGCCACGCGGCGCCGCGCGATCGGCTCCGCGGCGGCCCGCGCTTCGGGCGGCACCGGCGAATCCGCGGCCATCCCCGGCGCCGAGGCACGCACCAATCGCTCGGCTTCCGCATCCACCAGCACCTGCGGGATGTCCAGTTGCGGATACGCGTCCACCAGCTTGTTGGCGACCTCGTTGCGCAAACGCATGCGCAACGCACCGTCCAGTTCGCGCTCGAGATTGGCACGCACTTCCTTGCGGAAGGTTTCAACGTCACCTTCGGCGATGCCGAAACCGCGGATGAAGGACTCGTCGACGTCCGGCAGGCGCGCCTCGCGCACCTTGTCGATTTTTACGCTGACCTGCGCCAGCCGCCCGGCCAGCAGCGCATCGCGGAATTCGACGGGAAAGGCGACCGAGGTTTCGAACTCCTCGCCCGCACTTCGGCCGCGCAGTATTTCTTCGAAAGCGGCGAACAATGCACCGGAGCCCAGCACGCTGGCAGCGCGTTCACGGCCTTGTTGCGGATGGCGGTACTCACCCGCCTGCGCGGACCAGTCGAAGATCACCATGTCGCCAGGTCGCGCCGCGCGATGGACATCGGCAAAGGTGCGCCGCTGCGCGCGCAGGGTTTCGATCATCGCGTCGATGTCGCTGTCGGCGACTTTCGCAATGCCCCGCTCGATCTGCAACCCGGCCACATCCACCGCCGGCATCTCCGGCAGCACCTCGAACGTCGCCGTGTACGCGATTTCGCCGTCTTCCGGTCTGCCGCTGGTGTCGATATTCGGTGCGGCGACCGGCTGCAGGTTTTCCTTCTGCACCGCCTCGCGGAAGGTGCTGCCCACCAGATCGGAAAGCGCATCGTTGCGGATCTGCGCGCCGAAGCGCTGCTCGATCACCTTGGCGGGCACCTTGCCGGGGCGGAAACCTTTCAGCCGCACGTTGCGGCTCATTTCCGTGACACGTTCGCGCACGCGCGACTCGAACTGCTCGGCCGGAAACCGGACTGTCAGCTTGCGCTGCAACTTGCCGGTATTTTCGAGTTGCACTTGCATGGCTGATGAGACTCCGTGGATCGCACTGCGTGCTTGTTTCGCGAGTGTGTTTTATTCATGGGCGAACATCAATGTTGCCATCCCTGTCGAAATTGTCGCTTTCCGGAACCCGGTGCTTGCCGTCCATGGCCAAGAACTCCGTGCTCCGTGGTGCGAAAGGTGGGACTCGAACCCACACGGTTTTACCCGCCAGAACCTAAATCTGGTGCGTCTGCCAGTTCCGCCACTTTCGCACGTGGGGTGGAACGCACAACCGTAGCCATTCTCCCCTGACCGGAGGTCCCACGCAGACATCCCTGTCTGCACCTCTCAATGTGGTGGGCCGTCTAGGACTCGAACCTAGGACCAAGAGATTAAGAGTCTCCTGCTCTACCAACTGAGCTAACGGCCCGGAAATTTTTATGTTGTGCACCAACCATCCATGGTGCGCTGTCCGGCCCGGCCAAGAGCTGCGTGGCCGTGCGTTCGAAGCAGCGCGACGTGCCATTCAAGGCGTGTCGCAAACGCTGCTTCTCACCCCCTCTCCCGCTTGCGGGAGGGCAAGGGGAGAGGGGCAAATTGCGACAAT
This sequence comes from Rhodanobacteraceae bacterium, assembly GCA_036759545.1. Lineage (GTDB taxonomy): Bacteria > Pseudomonadota > Gammaproteobacteria > Xanthomonadales > Rhodanobacteraceae > 66-474. The sequence goes on along the minus strand of DAIOUL010000129.1, from coordinate 169 downwards.
TCGCAATTGTACCGAACTGGGGTGGACGATGGGATTCGAACCCACGACAACCGGAATCACAATCCGGTACTCTAACCAACTGAGCTACGTCCACCGTAAAGCTTTCACAAATTTTCGCTGGCGCGCCCGACTGGACTCGAACCAGCAACCGTCGGCTTAGAAGGCCGAT
>DAIOUL010000128.1:0-5351 GCA_036759545.1 Rhodanobacteraceae bacterium | reverse complement strand
TGTCCAGCATGCGCGTGAACACGCGCACGACCTCGCGGTATTCGTCCCAGTCGAAACGCGCCTTGGGTCCGAAGGGATCGCGCACGAAAGTTGTCAGGTTGACCGATCCCAGCAGACACGAGCCATAGGGCGGCAGCGGCTGCTCGCCGCAGGGATTGGTGGCGCGGATGTTCTCGCACCACCAGTTGTTGTTCATCTCGTTGACGCGGTCGATCAGGATGAAGCCCGGCTCGGCGTAGTCGTACGTCGAGACCATGATCATGTCCCACAGGTGCCGGGCTTTCAGGTGCCCGTACACCTTGCAAGCCACCAGGCCGTCGTCGCGCACGATGTAGTTGTCGTGCGCCGGCCATTCGCGCCAGATCACCTTCGACGCATCGCCGAAATCGAACTCGTCCTTTTCCTTGACGTGGATCGGGAACACCAGCGGCCAGTCGCCGTCGGCTTCGACCGCCTGCATGAAGTCGTCGGTGATCAGCAGCGAGAGATTGAATTGGCGCAGGCGCCCGTCCTCGCGCTTGGCGCGAATGAATTCGCGCGCGTCCGGATGCGCCACGTCGAAGGTGCCCATCTGCGCGCCGCGCCGGCCGCCGGCCGAGGACACGGTGAAACACATCTTGTCGTAGATGTCCATGAAGGACAGCGGGCCGGACGTGTACGCGCCGGCCCCCGAGACGTACGCGCCGCGCGGGCGCAACGTCGAGAATTCGTAACCGATGCCGCAGCCGGCTTTCAAGGTCAGGCCGGCCTCGTGGACTTTCTCCAGGATGTCGTCCATCGAATCGCGGATGGTGCCCGACACCGTGCAATTGATCGTGGAAGTCTTGGGCTTGTGTTCGCGTGCGCCGGCGTTGGAAGTGATGCGCCCGGCCGGAATCGCGCCGCGGCGCAGCGCCCACAGGAAACGCTCGTACCAGTGCTCGCGCAGTTGCGGCGTGGCTTCGACTTCGCTCAAGGCGCGCGCGACGCGCTGATAGGTATCGTCGACCGTCTGGTCCACCGGCTGGCCCTGCTTGGTCTTCAGCCGGTACTTCTTGTCCCAGATGTCGAACGACGCCGGCTGCAGCGGGATTTCCGCCGCCGGCCGCACCGCGTTTTCCGCGCGCAGCGTGCTCATTCTTGTCTTCTCCCCTCGCTTCTGTATATCGTTTTCGGGCGGGTGGATCACGATCATCCTGCGGCGCACCGGCCCAAGCCTTGGGTCATCCGGCGCGTACAGAACACAAGATGTTGTGATCGTGGCCGGGAGTCAACCCTACGCTCCCCCGCGCTCCGTGTAAAGCTGCCAGCCAGAAATGGCGAGCCCAAGCGGTGTACAAGATCGGGTTGGGTGAACGATTACGCGATTCCCCAACTTTCCGGCAGAGATGCGGTCGGTAATGCGGATTTTTGAGAAGTGCAGCCAAAGCTGCCGTCCACGGCCAAGAGCTCCGTGGCTGCTTTTTGATCTTCGCGATCAAGGACGATCGCACAATTGAAGAGTGCAGCTATGGATGGCTGCTTTTTGATTCTCGCGGACATGGATGTCCGCACAACTTGTGAGGCGAGCATGTCGAAATCCTTGCGCGGTCATTTCCTTCTGGGCGGATTGCTGTCCCTGCTGATGCTGGCCGGCTGCGGCAACGCCGGCACGCTGCCGACGGCGGTCGATGGCCAGCAACTGCCTTCGCTGGCGCCGATGCTGTCCAAGGTGTCGCCGGCGGTGGTGAACATCTCCTCCACCACGCACCGCAAGATCCGCGATCCGTTCTTCGACGATCCGATCATGCGGCAGTTCTTCGGCCTGCCGATGGCGCCGCCGCGCGAGGCGATCGAGCAATCGCTGGGCTCGGGCGTGATCGTGGATGCGCAACGCGGCTACATCCTCACCAACAACCACGTGGTCGCGGGCGCCGACGACATCAAGGTGACGCTCACCGACGGCCGCAACTTCAAGGCGAAATTGATCGGCACCGATCCCGCCACCGACATCGCGGTGATCCAGATTCCGGCGCAGAACCTCACCGCGCTGCCGCTGGCCGATTCGAAGAAGTTGCGCGTGGGCGATTTCGTGGTGGCGATCGGCGATCCGTTCGGGCTGGGGCAGTCGGCGACCTCCGGCATCATTTCCGGTTTGCAGCGGCAGGGATTGCGCACCAACGGTTACCAGAACTACATCCAGACCGACGCTTCGATCAACCCGGGCAATTCCGGCGGCGCGCTGGTGAACCTCAACGGCGAACTGGTCGGCATCAATTCGATGATCTATTCGCCCTCGGGCGCGAGTGCCGGGCTGGGCTTTGCGATTCCTTCCGATCTCGCCGTGTCGGTGATGCAGCAACTGATCAAGACCGGCCACGTCGCGCGCGGCAGCCTGGGTGTGGAATCGCAGGATGTTTCACCGCGGATCGCCGCGGCGCTCGGCATCAAGGACGACAAGGGCGCGCTGATCACCGAGGTGACGCCCAATTCGCCGGCTGCGCGCGCGGGCCTGCGCCCGGGCGATCTGGTGGTCGCCGCCGACGGCAAGCCGATCGGCGATTCTCAAGATCTGCGCAACGTGCAGGGCCTGAAACCGCTGGGCAGTACGTTGAGCCTCGACGTGCTGCGCGACGGCAAGCGCATGCAGGTGAGCGCGAAACTCGCGGCGGATGCGAACACGCTGACGGGCGACACGCTCGATCCGCGCCTGTCCGGTGCATCGTTCGTGGAACTGCCCGGCGACTTGCGCGCGCAGGGCATCAACGGCGTGGGCGTCAGCGACGTGCAGGACGGCAGCCGTGCCGCGAGCCAGGGTCTCGCCGCCGGCGACATCGTGATCGGCGTCAACAATCGTTCCACGCCGAATCTTTCCGCGCTGCGCAAGGCGCTCGCCGCACATCCGCGCCAACTGGTGTTGAATGTGGTGCGCGGCGGACAACTGGGCCAGGTGACCATCGAGTGAACCGCCACAATGCCGATGGTTCACCGTCGTGATTTCCGAATCCGCATTCACACACAGCGCTTCACCTTCACCCATAATCGCGTCGCGGCCAAAAGGCCGCGACGCCCACGTCACGGAATCCGTACTCATGCTTTCGCGTTTGCTGCATCCGCTTTTCGCCATCCTGTTGCTGTGCTGCGCCGGCGCCACCTTCACCGCTTCCGCTGCCACCAAACATTCCAGTCACCACAAGTCGTCGCACAAGAAGTCCAGCGGTCCCGCGCTGGTGATCCGCGGCGATCTCGCCACCTCGCGGTCGCTGGTAGACGACATCGCCAAAGCCTACGAGGACTCCGGCAAGGGCAACATCGAGGTGCAGCCGTTCAACACCATTTCGGGCATCGATGCCGCGCTCAACGGCAGCGCCGACATCGCCGCCAGCGCGCGTCCGGGTTTTCCCGGCCGCGCACAGGAAGCGGGGCTGACGTTCACGCCGGTCGCGTGGGATGCGCTGGTGGTCATCACCTCGCCCGACAATCCCGTCAGCAACATCACGTTGAAGCAGTTGCACGACGTCTACTACGGCGACATCACGAACTGGCAACAGCTCGGCGGCAAGGACGAACCGATCGACCTGTATTCGGTGGGCAGTCCGCTGGACGGCACCGAATACAGCTTCCGCCGCCTGATGTACGGCCATGGGGATGCCGGCGTGGCGGCGCCGCGCTGGTACATCAACGTCGACGCGCTGGAACAAGGCGTGGCGCTGGATGCGAAAGCGATGGGCTTGTCCACGCTCTCGGGCGTCTACAAGAACAAGCAGGTGAAGATCATTCCGGTGGAAGGCGTGATGCCGACGCCCGCCACGGTGGCCGATGGCAGTTATCCGCTGTACACCGCGATCTACCTGGCGTCCAATCCGAACGGTCCGCATGCAGCCGACATCGCGAAGTTCATGGACTTCCTCGGCACCGATGAAGCCAAGAAACTGATGCGTGCGCACGACCTGCTGCCCTACGCCGACGCGCCGACGCTGACAGCGCAGACCACGGACCAGCAGGTCGCCGCGGTCACCGCGAAGATGATCAGCGAAGGCCTGACACCGCCCGCGCAGGCCGTGGCGCAAACATCCACTCCGGTGAGCGCACCGGGTGCGACCTATTCGCACGATGTGTCGGTGGCGCCGACTTCAGAGCGCACCGCGCAGGCGTACCTGCGCATGACGCAGGCGCGCGCACAGGCGCAGCAGAAAACCGACGCCAAGCAGGCGGCCGCACCGACCGTCGCCGCGGCGCAGACCGGTACGGTCAGCACGGGCAAGCCGACCGGCGATGTGCTCGCCGCAGCTCCTGCCGCCGCGTCGACCGCGGTGGTCGTCGCATCCGCCGTGCAGGCCGCGACCACGGCCGCGGGCAATCCGGCATTGAAGAAAGCCGAATCGACCGCGCCCTCCAATCCGGTGCTGATTTCTGCCGGCGGCGCGGTCACGCCGGTGACGCCCCCATCCGTGAACGCGGGCGGCGACTACACCGTCAGCAAGGGCGACACGCTTTCCTCGATCGCGCGCAAGAATTCGATCAGCGTGTCCGACTTACGCAAGTGGAACGGCCTGAAGAACGACAACCTGCGGGTCGGTCAGGTGTTGAAGCTGTCCGGCGCGCAATGACGCGCCGCCGCGTCACCTGCGGGCGGCACACGTGAGGCACGCACTGGGGGAATCGGAGCGTGGCCGCCGCGGCGTGCCGCTCGAACCGCTTGATCGCGCGCGTTGGCCTGCGCGCGCGAAAAAGCTGTCCGCCCGCGAGCGGCGCTGGGCGCAAAGTTGCGGTTTCGACGCCAGTCCCGGCCAGCTCTGCCTGATCCCGGATCCGCGCGGTGAACTCGCGCGCGTGCTGGCGGGCGTGGATGTTTCCTCGCCGCCATTCGCGCTGGGCGCGCTGCCTTCGCTGCTGCCGAGCGGCAATTACGTACTCGACAACGATCTGCTCTCGCCCGGAGATGCCGCGCTGGGTTGGTCGCTGGGCGCATATCGCTACACGCGTTATGTCGCCTCGAAAAAAGATCCGCCGCGCCTGCTGCTGCCGCGCGCGGTGTTGAACGAGATCGCGCCGCTGCTGGATGCGATCACGCAAGTACGTGATCTGATCAACACGCCCAGCGAGGATCTGGGACCTGCGCAGTTGTGCGAGGCCGTGCGCGACGCCGCACGCGAACACCGCGCCGAGTTCAAGCGGTTCGAAGGTGACGTGCTGAAACGCGAATTCCCCACCGTGCACGCGGTCGGCCGCGCCAGCGCACAGGCACCGCGGGTGGCGATGCTGCGTTGGGGGAAGGCTTCCGATCCGTTGCTGGCGCTGGTCGGCAAGGGCGTGACCTTCGATTCCGGCGGATTGGACATCAAGCCCGCCGACGGCATGCGCTGGATGAAGAAGGACATGGGCGGCGCCGC
>DAIOUL010000127.1:0-5441 GCA_036759545.1 Rhodanobacteraceae bacterium | reverse complement strand
TTCTTCGCGCTGCACGTGATCGCGCTGCCGCTGGTGCTGCTGCTGCTGGTGGTGCTGCACCTCTCCGCGCTGCACGAAGTCGGTTCCAACAATCCCGACGGCGTGGAGATCAAGCAGAAGAAGGGACCGGACGGCCATCCCCTGGACGGCATTCCGTTCCATCCGTACTACACGGTGAAGGATCTGTTCGGCGTCGGCATCTTCCTGATCCTGTGCGCCTTCATCATCTTCTTCGAGCCGACCGTGGGCGGCTGGTTCCTGGAGCACGACAATTTCATTCCGGCCAACAATCTGGTGACGCCGGCCGAGATCAAGCCGGTGTGGTACTTCACGCCGTTCTACGCGATCCTGCGCGTGATCCCGAGCAAGGGCTGGGGCGTGATCGCGCTGCTGGCATCGATCGTGGTGCTGTTCCTGGTGCCGTGGCTGGATCGCGGCAAGGTGAAATCCATCCGTTACCGCGGCACGGGCTACAAGGTCGCGTTGGGCATCTTCGCGCTGGTGTTCGTGCTGCTCGGTTCGATCGGCGCCGGCAAGACGACTGAATGGATTCCGGAGATCTTCGGGCCGAACGCCGACCTCACCTTCATCGAGAACACCTTCGGACGCATCCTCACGATCCTGTATTTCGGATTCTTCGTGTTCCTCTGGGCCTATACCTATTTCGGCTGGGAGAAGACGAAACCGGTGCCGGAGCGGGTGACGGTGGTGCAACATTGAAGCCTGTGCGCATCCTTGCGCAAAGGAAAAGCGGACGTCCATGTCCGCACTTTTAAGAAAAGCAAAAGGCGAGCTGTCCATGCGGATGTTGAAAGCCACTCTTCTTGCACTCGTGTTGCTCGCCGGCACTTCTGTCGCCCACGCGGAAGAAAGCGGCTATCCGAACGCCAACACCAGCATCTCGGATCAGGCTTCTCTGCAGCGCGGCGCCAAGCTGTTCTTCAATTATTGCGTGGGCTGTCACTCGCTGGAATACCTGCGCTACTCGCGCATCGCCGACGATCTGGGCCTGACCGAACAGCAGGTGATGGATTACCTCAACTTCACCGGCGCCAAGTTCGGCGATCCGGTGAAGTCTTCGATGAAACCCGAAGACGCCGAGAAATGGTTCGGCAAGGCTCCGCCCGATCTCTCGCTGGAAGTGCGCGCCAAGGGCGCCAACTGGGTCAGCGCCTACCTGCATTCGTTCTACCTCGATCCCTCACGCCCGACCGGCTGGAACAACGCGGTGTTCCCGAATGCCTCGATGCCGTTCCCGCTGTGGGAATTGCAGGGTGTGCAGACGGCGGTGATGAAGCCGGCCAAGCCCGGCGAGGAAGCCGAAGTCGAAAAGCTGGAGATCAAGCAGCCCGGCCGGATGAACCAGGATCAGTACTCGCAGGCGGTGCGCGACCTCACTTCGTTCCTGGAGTACGCCTCCGAACCCGCGGCGTTGAAGCGCACGGCGATAGGTGCCTGGGTGCTGATCTATCTCGCCCTGTTCACCTTCGCGGCCTTCATGTTGAAGAAGGAATACTGGAAGGACGTGCATTGAGCCGGTCGCGAGCAGGCTCGCTCCTACGACAGGAGCCTGCGTGCCGGGCGACTTGTGCATAACACGCATCAGGGGGAAAAGACAATGACCCAAACCGCTCGTTCGCGTTCCGTGCTCACCCTGTTTACCGCGTCCGACAACGTGCAGTGCCATCGCGTGCGCATGGTGCTGGCGGCCAAGGGCGTTGGCTACGACCGCGTCGAGGAGACGCTCGGCAAGCCGTCCGAGGAGTTGCTGCAATTCAATCCTTACGGCGACGTGCCGACGCTGCTGGACCGCGACCTTGTGCTGTACCAGCCGGCGCTGATCTGCGAATACCTCGACGAGCGCTATCCGCATCCGCCGCTGATGCCGGTCGATCCGCTGTCGCGCGCGCGCCTGCGGCTGGCCTGCGTTCGCATCGAGCGCGAGTGGCTGCCGCTGATCGAAACCATCCAGACGGGCGGACGTTCCGCCGAACCCGCGCGCAGGAAATTGCGCGACGGACTGATGGCGGCGCTGCCGCTGTTCAAGGCGTCCAAGTTCTTCCTCAATCCGGAAATGAGTCTGGCGGATTGCCTGGTATCGCCGGTGATCTGGCGGCTGCCGAGGTTGGCCGTGGAACTGCCGCGCGAAGGCAAGCCGATCCTGGACTACGGTGAACGCATCTTCCGTGGCCAGGGGTTCGCACGCAGTCTTACTCCGGACGAACGCACGCTGCACGAGGCAAACGGTTAGAAATCCTAATTTGCCGGGTCTCCTGCGGGACTGTTCAGGGCGTTGCAAAAACCGTACGCTTGCGCCGCTCGCTCAGGGAAATACGACATGGCCGATCAACCCGCCATGACCTCCAACCGCCCGTACCTGCTGCGCGCGGTGTACGACTGGATCAGCGACAACGGGCTGACGCCGTACATTCTCGTCGACGCGGCGCAGCCGGGTGTGCGCGTGCCTGCGCATACCATCCGCGACGGGCGCGTAGTGCTGAATCTGGCGATGCGCGCGGTCGCCAATCTGGAATTGGGCAACGAACGCATCGGCTGCCTCGCGCGATTCGGCGGCGTCAGCCACGCGATCGACGTGCCGATCGAAGCGGTGATGGCGATCTACGCGCACGAGAACGGGCAGGGCATGATGTTTCCGCGCGAGGAATCCGGCGTCGCGCAATCTCCGGAAGGCGCATCGCGGAACGACGCCGAAAAAGCCGAAACGGCCGTTTCGCAAACTCCGGCGTCTTCCGACTCGCCCCCGCCGAAAGGCCCGCCCAAGCTGCGGGTCATCAAGTGAGTTCAGAATGAACTCACCCCGTGCAGCACATGGATGTGCGGTGACACGGGATCCAATTCAAAAGGTCGTCATCCCGGCCAGTACATGGACGTACGTTGAGCCGGGATCCAGATCAAGTTTGATGAACTCATCCCGTGCAGGCCATGACACGGGTCCGTCTCATCAATGCAACGTCTTTCGCGCGCGTGTGATCGGCACCACGTTGCCGCCGCTGGCGATGTCACCGATGATGCCCGGCGTCGACGGAACAGGGATCGAACCGGCGCGAGGCGTATGCGCCGCCGCCAATGAATCGTCCCGCGCCGGCAGGCTGTAATCGAGCAGCCGGTCGCCCGCCAGGGTCAGGCTGGCGCGATGCCGGTCGTTGCCGGAATAGCTCAGATCGAAACGATAGCTGCGCAGCAGCCGCGGCCGCCCGCCGCGCAGGAGCGGCCGCAGGCCGTGCAACACGACGCTCTGATCCAGCATTTGCGCGCCGCATTCCGCGCACAGTTTCTGTGCATGTGCGATCGCACGTTCGCGCGCGCGCATCGCGGCGAACCAGATCAAGCCGATGGCGACGCAAACGGATAGCGGCAGCAAGGCATCAGTCACAGATTTTTCCGGCCTGTCTGAGCAGCATTGTATGAGAGGATATGCGGCCACAGTGACCGTTTTCACACAGGGGTCATCGATGCAACTGATCTTTGCAGGCGGCGAGCATGCGCCCCTCATGCTGCCCGAAGGGATCACGGCGATCGGCGCTGCGCCAGATGCCAATGTGGTACTTACGCAGCCGGGCATCGCACCCGTGCACGCGCGCATCGAGCGGCGCGGCGGGCGTGTGCAAGTGCAACCCTGCGCGGAACCGGTGCGGTTGAATGGACGTCCGTTGCGCGACGCCATGGTGCTGAAATCCGGTGACACGCTGGAATTCGCTTCGGTGCGTTGCCGCGTGATCAAGGACCAGGCCGAAAGCGGCGATCGCAGCACGCGCATCCGTTCGACCGTGCCGCGCTACGTGTTGCGCGGCGTTTCCGGTCCGACCTTCGGCCGCAACTTCGGGATCGACGGCACGATCACGCTGGGCCGCCAGGCGGATTGCGAAGTGTGCATTCCGCTGGGCGAAATCTCGCGCAAGCACGCACGGCTGAAGCCGACCGCCGACGGCGTGCTGGTCGAGGATCTGGATTCGGCCAACGGCACTTCGATCAACGGCAAGCGCATCCGCAGCGCCGTGCTGCAACCGGGAGACGAACTGGCGCTGGATACGGTGCGCTTCATGCTGCTCGCTCCCGCCGAAGCCCCAGCGACTGCGGTTCCGCCGACAGGACGTTCGCACCTGCTGCGGATCGGTGCGCTGATCGCGTTAGCGATTGTGCTGGCGCTGCTGATCGCGAAAGCGGTCGTGGCGCTCTAGTCAATCGAAGCGCATCGACATATCGACCGCACGTATGTGCTTCGTCAGCGCGCCGATCGAAATGTAATCCACGCCGCATTCGGCGATTTCGCGCACACGCGCGAGGTCCACGCTGCCCGAAACCTCCAGCGGTGCGCGCCCGGCGGTCAACGACACCGCTTCCCGCAACATGGGCAGGGTGAAATCGTCCAGCAGCACGCGATCGGCGCCGGCGCGCAGCGCCTGCGTCAATTCTTCCAGCGATTCGACTTCCACTTCCAGCAGCAGATCGGGATGGCGCGCACGTGCCGCGGCGATGGCCGGTTCGATCCCGCCTGCCGCGGCGACGTGGTTCTCCTTAATCAGGATGGCGTCGAACAAACCGATACGGTGATTGGCGCCGCCGCCGCAGCGCACCGCGTATTTCTGCGCCAGGCGCAAACCCGGCAGCGTCTTGCGCGTGTCGAGGATCGTTGCGCGTGTGCCCGCTACTGCATCCACGTATGCGCGGGTCGCGGTCGCCGTCGCCGAGAGCGTTTGCAGGAAATTCAGCGCGCAGCGTTCGGCGCCCACCAGCGCGCGCGCGTTGCCGTCGATGTGGCACAGGACCGTGTCGGGGTCGACGTGATCGCCGTCCCTGCAGCTCCACGCCACGCGAACCTGCGCGTCGCGCGCGCGAAAACATTCCTGTGCCCACGGAATGCCGGCGATCACCGCGCGCTCGCGGCAGACGATGCGCGCGGCGGCACGCGCATCGGCATCGATCAGGTCGGCAGTGACATCGCCCGCACCGAAATCCTCCGCCAGCGCCCGTCGGGCGTCGGCTTCGATGATTTCCTGCGGAGGTGGTTTCAGTTCGGCCATGAGCATCCCGGTCGAACCGTGATTGTCGCAGCCGCGCAGGGAAGGCGAAAGCGGAAGATCCGTGAGCCCCGAATATTCCCTCCCCTTCAAGGGGAGGGTTAGGGTGGGGATGGTGTTTGCATGCGATTGAACACCATTCCCTCCAGCCTTCCCCCTTGAAGGGGAGGAGGCGATGTCGCTATGTTCCCTGCCGTTCCGCCTGCGCCTGCCGCAGCCGTTCCACGATCGCGTCCAGCGCGCGGTCGAACAGCGGCACTTCCTCGAGGATCAATGCGCGGCCTTCGTGCAGCTCCTTCGCCAATTGCGGCGCGCTGCGGTCGGCGACTTTCAATCCGCGCCGGTTGACGAACAGGTATTTGCCGCTGATCGGGCTGATCCACGACAGCTTGGCGCGTTCGC
>DAIOUL010000126.1:0-5442 GCA_036759545.1 Rhodanobacteraceae bacterium | reverse complement strand
AGTTGTTCGTTTCGCGCACCGCGCCGGAATTCATGATGGAGCTGTTCAAGATCGAGGTGCCGGAAGTCGGCCAGGGCCTGGTCGAGATCAAGGCCTGCGCGCGCGATCCGGGCGACCGCGCCAAGATCGCGGTGCTGGCGCACGACAACCGCACCGATCCGATCGGCGCCTGCATCGGCATGCGCGGTTCGCGCGTGCAGGCGGTGTCGAACGAATTGAACGGCGAACGCATCGACATCGTATTGTGGAGCGACGCACCGGCGCAGTTCGTGATCAATGCGATGGCGCCGGCGGAAGTGCAGTCGATCATCGTCGATGAAGACAAGCACTCGATGGACATCGCGGTTGCCGAAGACAAGCTGTCGCAAGCCATCGGCCGCGGCGGCCAGAACGTGCGCCTCGCCAGCAAGCTGACCGGCTGGGATCTCAAGGTGATGACGCAGGACCAGGTCGCCGCCAAGACCGAAGCCGAGCAGGAAGCCGCGCGCCAGTTGTTCATGGACAAACTCGAGGTCGATCAGGAGATCGCCAACATTCTGGTGCAGGAAGGGTTCTCGACTGTGGAAGAGATCGCCTACGTGCCGACCGGCGAACTGCTGGCGGTGGAAGGCTTCGACGAGGACATCGTCGAGGAATTGCGCGCGCGCGCGAAAGACGCGCTGCTGACCGAAGCCTTGGCGGTCGAGGAGGATCTGGACGAGCACAAACCTTCGGATGAACTGCTGGCGCTGGAAGGCATGGACGAGGAAACCGCCTACGCGTTGGCCGAACGCGAGATCACCACGGTGGACGATCTCGCCGATCAGGCCGTGGACGACCTGATCGACATCGAAGGCATGGACGAGGAGCGCGCCGCCGCGCTGATCATGGCCGCGCGCGCGCCGATGCTGGCGGCGCTGGAACAGCAGCAAGCGCATTGAACAAAGCCGGTTCCAACCGGAGAGAAGAATGTCTGACGTCACAATCAAACAACTGGCCGGCGTACTCGGCATGACCGAAGACAGGCTGCTCGCGCAGCTTGCCGAGGCGGGCATGCCGTTCAAGAACCCGGACCAGGTCATCAGCAGCACCGAAAAGGTGAAGCTGCTGGGCTTCCTGCGCCGCACGCACGGCAAGCGCGAGGATGGCGAGCGCGCGGCGGAAGCCTCCCCGCGGCAGATCACGCTGAAGCGACGCAAGGTCAGCGAGATCACCGTCGGCGGCGGGCGCGGCGCATCCGCGAAAACCGTCAACGTGGAAGTGCGCGCCAAGCGCACCTACGTCAAGCGCAGCGTGATCGCCGAGGAAGCCAACGCGGACGCCGAGCGCGAGGAAGCGCGCCGCCGTCTGGCCGAATCGCAGGAACAGCGCGAGCGCGAGGAAGCCGAGCGCGCCGAACAGGATCGTCGCCGGCAGGAAGAGCAGGCGAAATTGCAGGCCGCCGAGGAAGAGCGCAAACGTGCCGAAGAAGAGCGCGCCCGCGCCGAAGCCGAGGCCGCGTTGCTCGCCGCCGGCGGTTCGGCCGTGGAGGCGCCCGCTGCGGCGCCCGTCCGCAAGCACGAGCCCAAGCCAGCGCGCGCGAAGGAAGAAGCGCCGCCGCCCGCGCACAAGCACAAGCGCCACGGTTCGCATCGCATGCGCGACGAAGGCGATGAGGACGCGCTGAAGATCACGCGTTATGTCGGCGGCGAATTGCATCTGACCGACGCCGAGCGCGCGCGCCGTTCCACGCGCAAGAAGCCGAAGCAGAAGATCGATCTCTCGCAGCTCACTTCGCAGCACGGCTTCTCCAAACCGACCGCGCCGGTCACGCGCGAAATCGCAATCGGCGATTCGATCGTGGTCGCCGATCTCGCGCAGAAGATGGCGGTGAAAGGTTCCGACGTAGTGAAGGCGCTGTTCAAGATGGGCGTGATGGCGACCATCAACCAGGTGATCGACCACGACACCGCCGAACTGGTGGTGGGCGAACTCGGCCACAAGGCGGTGCGCGCGGAAGAGAAGACCGCGGAAACCGCGCTGGCCGCGCACGCGGAAACCGCCGAAGGCGAAAAGGCGCCGCGTCCGCCGGTCGTCACGATCATGGGCCACGTCGATCACGGCAAGACTTCACTGCTGGATTACATCCGCCGCACCAAAGTCGCCGCGGGAGAAGCCGGCGGCATCACCCAGCACATCGGCGCATATCACGTGACCACGCCGAAGGGCGTAATCACCTTCCTCGACACGCCCGGCCACGCGGCCTTCACTTCGATGCGCGCGCGCGGCGCGCAATCGACCGACATCGTGGTGCTGGTGGTCGCGGCCGACGACGGTGTGATGCCGCAAACGGTGGAGGCGATCCAGCACGCGCGCGCGGCGCACGTGCCGATGATCGTCGCGGTCAACAAGATGGACAAGCCGGATGCCAACCCGGACACGGTGCGCAACGGTCTGATGCAGCACGAAGTGGTGCCGGAAGATCTCGGCGGAGATACGCAGTTTGTGCCCGTTTCGGCGAAAACCGGGCAGGGCGTGGACGAACTGCTGGACGCGATCACGGTGCAGGCGGAGGTGATGGAACTCGCTGCGGTGCCGAGCGGCCGCGCGTCCGGCGTGGTGATCGAATCGAGCCTCGACAAGGGCCGTGGCCCGGTCGCGACCGTGCTGGTGCAGAACGGCGATCTGAAACGCGGGGATTACGTGGTATGCGGGGTCGAATACGGCCGCGTGCGCGCTTTGTTCGACGAGAACGGCAAACAGGTCGAGAGCGCGGGTCCATCGATCCCGGTGCAGATGCTCGGATTGTCCGGCGTTCCCGAGGCCGGCGACGAATTCGTCGTCGTCGCGGACGAACGGCTGGCGAAGGACGTGGTTTCCGAGCGCGAAGCCAAGCGCCGCGACCAGCGCCTGGTCACCCGCACCAACACGCTCGAAGACGTGATGGCGCAGATGGGCAAGGGCGAGGGCCAGCAGACATTGAATCTGGTGATCAAGGCCGACGTGCAGGGTTCGGCGGAAGCCTTGCGCCAGTCGCTGACGGACATCAGCAACGATCTGGTCAAGGTCAACGTGATCGCGTCCGGCGTCGGCGGCATCACCGAATCCGACGCGACGCTCGCGGCGGCATCGAAAGCGCTGATCATCGGCTTCAACGTGCGCGCCGACGCTTCCGCGCGCAAGATCATCGAGGCCAACGGTCTGGACTTGCGCTACTTCTCGATCATCTACGACGTGATCGATCAGGTGAAACAGGCGGCGAGCGGTCTGCTCGGCACCGAAGTGAGAGAGGACATCCTCGGCACTGCGGAAGTGCGCGACGTGTTCCGCTCTTCCAAGTTCGGAGCGATCGCCGGCTGCATGGTGGTCGAGGGCGTGGTCAAGCGTCACAAGCCGATCCGCGTGCTGCGCGACAACGTGGTGATTTTCGAGGGCGAACTGGAATCGCTGCGCCGCTTCAAGGAAAACGTCGAGGAAGTGCGCAACGGCATGGAGTGCGGCATCGGCGTCAAGCAGTACAACGACGTCAAGCCGGGCGACAAGATCGAGTGCTTCGAGCGGATCGAGGTGGCGAGGACGTTGTAAGAGCGGGACCAGGGACAAGGGACTAGGGACCGGCAAAAGCCGCCCTCTCTAGTCTCCCGGTCCCCGGTCCCCGGTCCCCGGTCCCGACTTATGCCTTCCCACTCCTTCCACCGCACCGACCGCATTAACGCCGAGCTGCGCCGCGAACTCGGCGCGCTGGTGCATGCGCTGGTGCGCGATCATGCGCTGCCGCAGGCCAGCGTCAGCGATGTGGAAGTCACGCGTGATCTGGATGTCGCGACGGTTTGGGTGACTGCGTTGCAGCCGGAGCGTTCCGCCGAAGTGGTGAAGGCGCTGAAGGAAGCGGCGAGGGATCTGCGCCGTGAACTGGCGCATTCGATGCGCATGCGGCGCGTGCCGGAACTGCGTTTCAAGTACGACGATTCGGTCGATCGCGGCGAGCGGATCGATGCCTTGCTGCGCGAGGACGCGCAGGAAAAGAATGCTTCCTCCGATCCTGAAGATTGAGCAGCCATGGATCAGCGCACGCCCGTCGCCGCCCGCCAAAAGGGCTTCAACCGCGCCGAGATCGTCGATCAGAACTTCATCGAATTCGTGCGCGAGTGGAATGGCGAAGCGCGTGCGCACCCTCGTGACGACGAACCGGTATTGCCCGGCAGCGCATGCACCGCGCGCGATTTCCGCGAGCTGTTCGAATCGCAACTGATCTCCCGGCACCTCGACCTGATGGCGCGCGTGCTGCGCGTGCAGAACAAAGTGTTCTATACCATCGGTTCAGGTGGCCATGAGGGCAACGCGATGCTGGCGCGGCTGACGCGCCACACCGATCCGGCATTCCTGCATTACCGCAGCGGCGCGTTCATGGCCGAGCGCTTCCGCAAATTGCCGGGGATGGATCCGGTGATGGATTCGGCGCTGTCGTTCGCGGCCAGCAAGGAAGATCCCGCTTCCGGCGGGCGCCACAAGGTGTGGGGCAGCAAACCGCTATGGGTATTGCCGCAGACTTCGACCATCGCTTCGCACCTGCCGAAGGCCTTCGGCACCGCGATCGCGATCGAACAGGCGCCGCGGATCGGGCACAAGTTGCCGATTCCGAAAGATTCCATCGTGATCTGTTCATTCGGCGATGCCTCCAGCAATCATGCGACCGCGCAGACCGCGTTCAATGCAGCGGCATGGACGGCCTACCAGAAACTTCCCGCACCCGTGCTGTTCGTATGCGAGGACAACGGCATCGGCATTTCCGTGAAGACGCCCAGCGGCTGGATCGCGCGCAATTTCGCCGAGCGCAGGGATCTCGATTACTTCCACGCCGACGGCCTAGACCTGGCGCAAGGGTGTGCGGACGTCGCGCGCGCGGTCGAACATTGCCGCAGCACCCGACGCCCCACATTCCTGCATCTGAAAACGATGCGCGTGATGGGACACGCCGGCACCGATTTCGAGATCGAGTGGCGCTCGATCGAGGAGCTGGTGGCACTGGAAGCCACCGATCCGCTGCTGCGCTCGGCGGCTATCGCGCTGGAATCCGGATTGTATTCGCGCGGAGCGTTGCTGGAAGAATACGAAGCGATCCGGAAGAAATGCTTCGCCGCAGCGGAAGAAGCCGATCGGCGTCCGCGATTGAAGACATTGGAAGAAGTGGTGAAGCCGCTGGCGCCGTACACGCCGGAAGCGGTGCAGGCCGAAGCGCAACGCGCCGATTACGGCGACAAGCGGCTCGCGATCTTCGGCGGCGAGGACAAGCTGCCGGAAAAGCTTCCCGCCCGGCATCTGGCGATCCAGATCAACCAGGCGCTGCACGACCTGTTGGCGAAATATCCGGAATCGCTGCTGTTCGGCGAGGACGTGGCGCAGAAGGGCGGTGTGTACACGGTCACCAAGGGATTGCACAAGGCGTTCAAGGGCGCGCGCGTGTTCAACACGCTGCTGGACGAA
>DAIOUL010000125.1:0-5452 GCA_036759545.1 Rhodanobacteraceae bacterium | reverse complement strand
ACGTACATCGTGTCGCCGATCACCAGCGGCGCGGCTTCGTGACCGCGCAGCACGCCGGTGGAGAACGTCCACGCCACGGTCATGTTCGCGACGTTGCCGGCGTTGATCTGGTTGAGCTTGCTGAAACGCGTGCCGGAATAATTCTTGGCCGGCATCACCCATTGCGCCGGGTCCTGTTCCATCTGCACCAAATCGCCGCTGACCGTCTTCTGCGCGGGCGCGCTGCTGGTTGATTTCGGATTGTGCGGCTGCGGCTTGTGCGGCACGGTCTGCGCCTGCGCCATCATCGCCGCGCACGCCGCGGAAATCGCGAGAGCCAATGCAAGTCGTTTCATCGCGTCCTCCGTGACTGCCGCAATCAGCCGCTGCCGGTGATCCGCACCGACGCCTGCCGCAAGACCTCCAGATGCTTCTTCAGCACCGGCAGCGCCGCGGCGGCGAGTTGCTTGACCTGCGGCGACGAACCCCGCTGCGTTTCCTTCACGGTCAGCTCGATCGCCAGCACGTGACCGTCGCCTTCGATGTGTGCCCAGGTCTGGTCGAACTGCATGCCCGATTCACGCCGGAAGCGCTGCATTTCGGATTTCTGTTGCGCGTTGGGATAATCCGGCAGTTTCACGCCGAGCTGTTTCGCCACCGGCTGCAACTTCGCATCGAGCGCGCGGTGGTCGTCCACCAGCATGCGTCCGGCGTTGCGCACCGGTTCCGTGTGTCCGCTTTGAGCGGCCAGATTGCCGGCCGCGATCTCGGCGAGATTGGTCTGGTGCGCCACGATCAACCAGGCACGGTCCTGCGGCGAAACCTGAGCGAACGCAACCATCGGCGCGAGCAGCGCCAGCGAAAAAAATGGAAAAACCCGATTCACCGCAACGGCTCCTTGCCCGCGCGACGCGCCGTCCCTGCGCGCGTTCCCTGCATTCAGTGTGGAAAACGGCGAATGAAATTCGCGTCACGATGGCTGGCTCGGCCGCGGGCAAGTCCCGACGCGTCCCTCACCGCATTGAGCACGCAGCGCGATCCCGCTATAGTTTGCGGCCCTCCGGGCGCGTAGCTCAGCGGTAGAGCACTACCTTGACATGGTAGGGGTCACAGGTTCGATCCCTGTCGCGCCCACCACTTCCGATGCCATCGCACCGATCAGCGTGGTTCGGCCAGCGTGCTGTAAACCGGATCTTTCAAGCCCTGCATCGTCGAGGTCTGAACCGGTCTTTCCTCCAGGACGATGACTTCATTGCGGCCTGAACGCAGCCACGAGGCCGGCACGAACAGGCTTTGCTGTGGACCGATGCGCCAGTAACGGCCGAGTTCGCGGCCGTTGATCCACACGCGGCCCTTGCCCCAGCCGCGAAGATCGAGAAAGGTCCCGCCCACACGCGCCAATTCGAAATCGCCGCGGCGGAATACCGGCCTCGATCCCGCGGCAGCATTGCCGAAGCGCAATTTCGATAGATCATCCAGCGGCAGCGAATACACCTGCCAGCCGATGAGTTGCTGGCCGGCCAGAGTCACGCCACCGGTGATGCCTTCGTAGCCATCGCGGAACGCATCCGCATAATTGATGCGGCCCATGTGTTCGAGCAGCAGATCGAGCGTGCCACCCGCGGGCACATCGATCTTCGGCAATTCACTCTGGCTCAGACGGCGGTCCAGCGTACCGGCCGGTTTGCCGTTCACCAGCACGATCGCGTAGTCACGCGCGCCGCCGATCACCAGCTTGCCGTGCGCGGCTTGCTCGAACCGCTTGCGATAAAGAATGAAACCGTAGTTCTGCCCGTAGGCTTCCATGTTGCGCGGCAGTGCCGAATCGATCGGCTGGGCGAGTTGTGGCAAGGCATCGAGCAGCGAAACGCTTTCGTCCAACGTGAACCGCGGAATGGCGATCGTGGACGACACCGCAGGCACGGGCGGCAGCGATTCGCCTTTGGGCAAATGCGCGGCGATCAGCTTGCGCAACGCGAAGAACTTGGCTGTGGGCCGGCCCGCCTCGTCCATCGGCGCGTCGTAGTCGTAGCTGGTGGTCTGCGGCACGTAAGCCATCGGCGGCATCACGTTCGCGCCGTTCATGCTGCCGTTGCTGCCGCCGTCGAACATGTACAAGTTGAATGAAATGCCGCGGTCGAGAAACCAGCCGACCGCGCTAACGGCGGTGTTCGCGTCGCGCGTGTGGTGCGGCTGGCCCCAGGAATCGAACCAGCCGTCCCAGTATTCGCCGACCATGCGCGGCTCGCCGGATCGAAAGCGATCCGCGATCGCGAAGGCCCGCTGCGCATCCTCCGCATCGCCGTCGAAGTTGATCACCGACAGCACGCTTGGCAGCGTGCCGCCTTCGAGCATCTTCAATTCCGGACCGTTGGACGTGAACAGCGGCACATCGAAACCGGCGTCGCGGATCTGCTTTTCGATCGCCTGCAGATAATCGCGATCGGGATGGTCGACACTGCCGTATTCGTTTTCCACCTGCACCATCAGGATGGGGCCGCCGTGGCTGCTCAATAGTGGCGCGAGTTCCTGATGCAGACGCTCGAACCACGCCGCGCTGGCCGCGAGGAAACGCGGATCGTACGCGCGCACGGTGATGCCGCTGGTGCGCAGCAACCAGGCCGGCAGGCCGCCGAAATCCCATTCGGCGCAGACATAGGGTCCGGGCCGCAGGATCACGTTCAAGCCTTCGTCCTGAGCGGCGCGAATGAAGGCGGCGATGCCGCGGTTGCCGCTGAAATCGAATTTGCCCGGTTCCGGTTCGTTGACGTTCCAAAATGCATAGGTCGTGATGGAGTTGAGCCCCATCGCGCGGGCCAGTCGCAACCGTGCGTGCCATTCCGCACGAGGAATGCGCGGGTAATGCATCTCGCCCGAGCGGATCACGTAAGGCTTGCCGTCCAGCAGGAACCGGTCGCCGCGGATTTCGAAGCGCGGGCCCGAGGCGAATGATGCGAGCGGAACCAGCATCAGCACCATTACGAAAAGGAGTCGGCCCGTCCGTACGATTCGCCGCTTCATTCCATTCTCCGCTCGCGAGTCTCGAAGCTTATTGGCCGCACCGCCCGGCGCAAGACCGCGGGCTTGTTAGAATGGCGGCCGGATTTCACAAGACACGGGCAAGCGATGAGGATTTCATCGAGGGTGCACAAGGCGTTCCGGCCCGGCAACTGGGACGCCGCGCTCGCATGAGCCCGCGCGAACCCGCCCTGATCGGCGACATCGGCGGCACCAACGCGCGTTTCGCGCTGACCGATCTCGCCGCGCCGTCGCCTCAGATTTTCGAAGAGCACACCTTTGGTGACGACCGTTTCCCCACGCTGCGCGAGGCGGCACTTGAATATCTGAAGCAAACCGGCGTGCGGCCGAAGCGCGCCACGCTGGCGGTGGCCGCGCCGGTCACGGGCGACCAGATCGCCTTCGCCAATCGGGCCTGGTCGTTCAAGCGCAGCGAATTGCAACACGCGCTTTCGCTCGATCATCTCGAACTCATCAACGATTTCGGCGCAATCGGCTGGGCCGCGCCGCGCCTCGATTCTTCGCAACGCGTACCGATGGCCGGCGGCATCACCGAAGAATTACAAGGCCCGGTGACGCTGATCGGCCCCGGCACCGGCTTGGGCGTGGGCCTGCTGGTCGGTCCAGCCGAACACGGTTGGCGCGTAGTGGAAACCGAGGGCGGCCACGCCACATTCGCCGCCACCGACGACGAGGAACGCGAGATCGTGCGCTGGATCGCGGTGCGCCACGTGCGCGTCTATAACGAACTCTTATTGAGCGGGCAAGGCCTGTCGCGCATCGACGCCGCGCTGCGCGGCGTGCAACCCGTCGCGCTGCCCGATCCGCAACCCGGCCTGCGCACACCGAAGGAAATTGTTGATGCCGCTCTGCGCGGCAACGACGCCGATGCCAGGCGCGCGCTCGATCGCTTCTGCAACACTTTCGGCAGCGTGGCCGGCGACGTCGCGATGCTGCACGGCACGCACACCGTGCTGATCGCCGGCGGCATCGTGCTGCACTTTCTCGATTACTTCCGCCGCAGCGGCTTCATGCAGCGCTTCGCCGACAAGGGCCAATACGTGCCTTACATGAAACGCGTCGCCGTGCAGGTGATCACGCATCCGAATCCGGGCTTGCTGGGCGCGGCGGTGGCGCTGCGCGAGAACGCGAAAGCGGATCGATAGCGATTACTGCATCAACGCGCTTTCCCGCACACGCTTTATCTCGTCGCGCAGGCGCGCGGCGTCTTCGAACTCCAGATTCTGCGCGTGCTTGTACATCTGCGCTTCCAGCTTCTTGATCAGCGCCGCAGCGGAGTGCGCGTCCAGGTTGGAGTAACTCGCGGCTTCTTCGGCCACTTTGCGTGGCGCTTCGCTGCGCGAACGCGTGCGTCCGCGCGCATGCCCCGGCGGCGCTTCGCGCGCGCCTTCCATGATGTCGGCGATCCTCTTCTGCACCGACTTCGGCGTGATGCCGTGTTCGAGGTTGTACTCGACCTGCTTGGCGCGGCGTCGGTCGGTTTCATCGATCGCGGCCTGCATCGATTGCGTGATCGTGTCGGCGTACATGATCGCCTTGCCGCGCAGGTTGCGCGCGGCGCGGCCGATGGTCTGGATCAGCGAGCCGGTCGAACGCAGGAAACCTTCCTTGTCGGCGTCGAGGATCGCGACCATTGAAACTTCCGGCATGTCCAGGCCTTCGCGCAGCAAGTTGATGCCGACCAGCACGTCGAATTTTCCCAAACGCAAATCGCGGATGATCTCCACGCGCTCCACGGTTTCGATGTCCGAGTGCAGATAGCGCACCTTGATGCCGTGCTCGTGGAGGAAGTCTGTGAGATTCTCGGCCATGCGCTTGGTGAGCGTGGTGACCAGCACGCGGTCACCGAGCGCGACGCGCTGCTTGATCTCGCCCAGCACGTCGTCGACCTGGCTGCGCGCGGGCCGCACCTCCACTTCCGGATCCACCAGACCGGTCGGCCGCACGACCAGTTCAACCACGCTGCCGCCGGATTTCTGCAACTCGTACTCACGCGGCGTGGCGGACACGAAAATGGTGCGCGGCTCGCGCGCTTCCCATTCCTCGAAGCGCAGCGGGCGGTTGTCCAGCGCGCTCGGCAGGCGGAAACCGAATTCGACCAGCGTTTCCTTGCGCGAGCGGTCGCCCTTGTACATGCCGCCCAACTGCGGCACGGTGACGTGCGATTCGTCCACGACCAGCAACGCATCCGGGGGCAGATAATCGAACAAGGTCGGCGGCGGTTCGCCGGCCTGTCGGCGCGAAAGATGCCGCGAGTAATTTTCGATCCCCGAACAGAATCCGATCTCGCTCAGCATTTCCAGGTCGTAGCGCGTGCGCTGTTCAAGCCGTTGCGCTTCGACCAGCTTGTTCTCCTTGCGCAGGTGTTCCAGCCAGTCCGTCAGTTCCAGCTTGATCGTCTCGATCGCGTTCAATACCGACGCCCGCGTGCTGG
>DAIOUL010000124.1:0-5482 GCA_036759545.1 Rhodanobacteraceae bacterium | reverse complement strand
TTCGGTCCGATCATCATCGTCATCTGCCGGCCTTCCAGGCGCGGGAACTGCTCCACCACTCCGTCCTCGACGATGTCCTTCTCGATCCGCTTGGCCAGCGCGATGCCCAGTTCCTGATGCGACATCTCGCGGCCACGGAAGCGGATGTTGACCTTGACCTTGTCGCCTTCCGCCAGAAACCTCTGCATGTTGCGCAGCTTGATGTTGTAGTCGCCCACGTCGGTGGTCGGGCGGAACTTCAGTTCCTTGATCTCGACCTGCTTCGACCGGCGTTTGGCGGCGTGCGCCTTCTTCTGCTGCTCGAACTTGAATTTGCCGAAATCCATCACGCGGCAAACCGGCGGATCGGCGTTCGGCTGGATTTCGACCAGATCGAGTCCCGCTTCCTCGGCCATTGCCAGCGCGTCGTCGCGCTCCAGGATCCCGACCTGTTCCCCATCGGCGCCGATCACGCGTACGCGCGGTACGCGGATCTCCTGATTGCGCCGATTGCTCTTGTTTTCGGTGGCGATACGTTTCTCTCCTCAAATCCCGCCGGCGTGTCCGGCGGCCATCCGTCAACGCGGAGCGGCCTCGCTCGACAATCGTTCGATGAAATCCGGCAACGGCATGCTGCCCAGATCCTCACCGGAACGCGCGCGCACGGAAACGGCGCCCGAGGCCTTCTCCCGGTCACCGACCACGAGCAGCCAAGGCACCTTGTGCAAGGTATGCTCGCGAATTTTATAGCCGATTTTCTCGTTGCGCAAATCGGCCCGGGCGCGGAACCCGCGCTCGTTCAGCGCCCTGGCCGCTTCGCCGGCCCAGTCGGCCTGGGCGTCCGTGATGTTCATCACCACGGCCTGCACCGGCGCCAGCCACGCGGGGAAATTGCCGGCATGGTGCTCGATCAAGATGCCGATGAACCGCTCCATCGAGCCCACGATCGCTCGGTGCAACATGACCGGGTGCCGCTTCTGGCTCTGCTCGTCCACGTATTCGGCCCCGAGACGCTGCGGCATCATGAAATCCACCTGCATGGTGCCGAGCTGCCAGGTACGGCCGATGGCGTCTTTCAGGTGATACTCGACCTTGGGCCCATAAAAGGCGCCCTCGCCCGGCAGTTCCTCCCATTCGGCGCCGCAGGCGCGCAGCGCATCGCGCAGCGCGGCTTCCGCTTTGTCCCAGACTTGGTCCGAACCCAGCCGCGGCTCAGGCCGCAGCGCCAGCTTGATCGCGACATCGGTAAAACCGAAATCGCGATAAACGCCGAGCGCCTGCTCGTGGAACGCCGTCACCTCGGATTCGATCTGTTCTTCGGTGCAGAAGATGTGGCCATCGTCCTGGGTGAAGGCGCGCACGCGCATGATGCCGTGTAGCGCGCCGGAGGGTTCGTTGCGCGTGCAGGAGCCGAACTCGCCGTAGCGGATCGGCAGGTCGCGATAAGAGTGAAGGCCATCGTTGTAGACCTGCACGTGCCCGGGGCAGTTCATCGGCTTCACCGCGTAGGTACGCTTCTCCGACTCGGTGAAGAACATGTTGTCCTTGTAGTTGTCCCAGTGTCCGGATTTCTTCCACAGCGACACATCCAGGATCGAAGGACAGCGCACCTCCTGGTAGCCCGATTCGCGATAGACGTGGCGCATGTACTGCTCGACCTGCTGCCACAGCGTCCAGCCGTTCGGATGCCAGAACACCATGCCCGGCGCTTCTTCCTGCTGATGGAACAGGTCGAGCTGCTTGCCGATTTTGCGGTGGTCGCGCTTCTCGGCTTCCTCCAGTTGCGTGAGATACGACTTCAGATCCTTGTCGTTCAACCACGCCGTGCCGTAGATGCGCGAGAGCATCTGGTTGTCGGCATTGCCGCGCCAGTAGGCACCCGCCACCTTCATCAACTTGAATGCTTTCAATTTGCCGGTGTCTGGCACATGCGGCCCGCGGCAGAGATCGGTGAACTCGCCTTGCGTATAGAGCGACAGCTCCTCATTGGCGGGGATCGATTCGATGATCTGCGCCTTGTATTCCTCGCCGAGACCGCGAAAGAAACGGATCGCCTCGTCCCGCGATTTCACGCTGCGCGAAACCGGCAGCGCCTCGGCCGCGATCTTCTTCATCTCCGCTTCGATCGCCGGCAGGTCTTCGGGCTTGAACGGCTCGGCGCGCGCGAAGTCGTAGTAGAAGCCGTTCTCGATCACCGGCCCGATCGTCACCTGCGTGCCCGGATACAAGCGTTGCACCGCCTGCGCCAGCAGGTGCGCCGTCGAGTGGCGAATGATGTCCAGCGCTTCCGGCGATTTCTCGGTGACGATTTCCACGCGCGCGTCGTGATCGATGACGCGCGAAAGATCGACCAGCTTGCCGTCGACTTTGCCGGCGATCGCCGCCTTCGCCAGACCCGCGCCGATGGATGCGGCGACGTCACGCACGCTAGGTGGACTGTCGAAGGACTTCGTACTGTTGTCAGGGAGAGTGATTGTGATCATGGAATATCAGCGGTGAGCCGAAGAGCCTGTACCTTGTCGTCATTCCGGGGCCGCCGCGGCTCTATCGCGGCGGAAACCGGAATCCATCTTGATTTGCCGTCAAGAGCAAAATGGATTCCGTCTTGCGCCGGAATGACGGCAGGAAAACTTTTGAGCAAAAAAAAGACGCGCGAGGCGTCCTTTCGGCAGGCCGCGCAGGTCGAAAAGATTCAGAAAACCGTAGTCTCCATGTCGCACGCTCGGTCGCACGTTTGCGTGCGCCACCTTCGAGATGTTCGCGTTCAAAACTAGCGCAGCACCGCCGGCCCGTCAACGCGGGCCGGCGGATCGCGATTCCCGTTACACGGGCGCTAGTGCGCCGGTCCCGCCGCACGCGCCGCCTTGACCTGATCGGCCGTGACCGGTTTGGCCTGGTTGCCCCACGAGGAGCGCTCGTGATTGATGATGTCCGCGATATCGGCATCGCTCAGCGTGCCGGCAAACGGCGGCATCGGCGTCTGGTAAACCGTGCCACCGATGTTCTGGCCGTGCAGACCGTGCAGGATGGTTTCGATCTGCCTGGCCGGATCGGGATTCAGCACCACCGGATCGCCCTTGAGCGGCGGGAACGCGCCCGGCAAGCCCGTGCCGGTGGCCTGATGACAGGCGGAACAATTCGTCGCATAGAGAGAATCCCCACGCGCGGCATCGAACTTGTACGGACCGGCCGGCACGGCAGGCGCAGGCGCTGGGCTCGCCGCGGGTCCGGCACGCGCTGCGGCCGCGGGTGCCGGAACCGCGGCCTCGGCGGGTGATTCCGACGTGCCCACTGCGAGAATGCCCTGCGCGCCGAGGCTCATGTGCGCCATGTCGTGATCCACGAAGGCGTACTTGCCGGGATCCGGAATCACCAGGTCGAATACCGCGCCTGCACCCGGGCCGACCGTGTAGGTCGAAACGCCGCTCAACGCGTGCGCCGGATCGCCATCGGGATAAACCTTGTCGAAGATCGCCCCGATCACGTGGAAGGAACTCGCCAGGTTCGGTCCGGCATCCACGAAATAGATGCGCACGCGCTGACCCGGCGTAACCGGCAGCGGATGATCGCGGTACTGGAACGCGGCGCCATTGAAAACCACTTCGTCGGGGCGCTCCAGGGTCATCTTCTCGTAGTTGGCGCCCATCAGTTTTCCGGATACCTGCTGCGTGTACCACTCGCCCTGCACCAGCACGTAACTTTCCGACGCCGGAGGAAGCGGTGTCGCAGGATCTACGATCAGCGCGCCATACATGCCGTTGGCCATGTGCAGCAACACCGGTGGCGTGCCGCAGTGGTACACGAACGCGCCCGGCACCTTCGCCACGAACGAATACGTGAGCGACTTGCCGGGCATGATGTCCACGTAATGCAGGCTCGGCGGCGTCATCGCGGCGTGGAAATCCAGCGAGTGCTGCATCGTGCCCTTGTTGGTGAACGTGACGTTGACGGTTTGCCCCTGCCGCACGTAGATGACCGGGCCGGGCACGCTGCCGCCGAAAGTCCACGCCTGGTATTGCACGCCGCTGGCGATCTCGACCGTGTTGTCGGTGGCCGTGATGTCGACGTTCACGCTCGGGCTCGCCTCGACCGGCGGCAGCCGCGCGTCGCGCGCTTGCGCGATCGGCGCGCTGGACGCGAGTGAAAGCGGCGACACGGCGGCCGCCGCTGCGGTGGGTGACGGAGGCCGCACGTTCAAGCTGCTGTGCAATCCCGCGACGAGGAAGAACACCAGCAAGGCGATCCCGATCAGCGCCGGCGCCTGCACCCGCCAGGACACCGGATGCACCGTGCCCGGCGCGACGTCGGCGCGCCATTCGGAGATCAGCCGCCAGCGCGGCCATGACTTCTCGATGTAATAGTCGGCGCTGTAGGGGCTGGGTCCGGAGCCTCTGTTGATGAGCGTGAGCGCGATGAAGATCAGCACGTAGACGATGCCGGTGCCCATGTTGGTGGCACCGACCGTGTACGGACCGCCGAACCCTTCGGCGGTGCTCCAGATCAGCAGGCTGAACAACGCACCCAGCACGTACACCGTCTTGCGCGCGAAGCCCAACACCAGCGCCGCCGCCAGCGCCGTCTCGATGAGGCGCGTGAGCCAGACGAACACACCGGCGTTGGGCGTGACCAGCCAGATCCAGAAATCGAACCACCATGCCGACCAGCCGGGCTGCCCCTGCGCCGCATTGTGCAGGTACCCGACGTAGTGGATGGCGAATCCCGATGTCCACGTGAACGCGGCATTGGCGACCCAGATCAGGCCGAAGGCGACCCGCAAGGCCGTCCTCGCCATGGCCGGCCACGCTTCCGAAAATTGCTCGCGTACGTAGGTGTGCGCCATCGCCTCCTCCCTTCGTGACTCGCTCGCCTCGCGCGAGATATTGCGCCGAGTCTACTCAACCGGCCGGCAAGACCCTTTGACCGAAGTCAAACGAGGTGCGGCGATCACTCAAGCCGGTAGCGGAATCCGAGCCGCCAACCGCGATGCAGCGACGGCGCGGAATTGCGCCGTTTCCATGTTCGCAGGATCGTCGCCTGCCGCGCGTGCGAACATGTCCATCCGGACGCGGCAGAGCGAACCGGAATGCAGGCGAACGAAATCGCATTCGGCCACTCTCTACGGCTTCAGCACGACCTTGATGGCGCCGTCTTCCTTCTTCTGGAAAATGCGGTAGCCGTGCGGCGCCTGTTCCAGCGGCAGCGTGTGCGTGGCGAGATCTTCCACGCGCAGCGGATCGGCGTCATCGAGCAGATACGGCATGATCTCCGGAATCCAGCGTTTCACGTGCGCCTGTCCCATGCGGATGTTCACGCCCTTGTCGAACATGCGCAGCATCGGCAGCGGATCGGTCTGGCCGCCGTACACGCCGATGATCGAGATCGTGCCGCCGCGGCGCACGATTTCGATCGCGGCCAGCAATGCGGTCAGGCGATCCACGCCCATCTTCTGCATCAGCTTCTGCGACCAGGCATCCGGCAGCAGGCCGGTGGATTTCTGCATCGT
>DAIOUL010000123.1:0-5515 GCA_036759545.1 Rhodanobacteraceae bacterium | reverse complement strand
CATTTCAGTTTCTGGGGCGGCACCAGTCCGATCGAAACCTTCACCACGCCGTACGTCGTGGATTTCATGCTGGATGCGCGCGAGGAAGGTTTCGCCGTGCCGCAGGACGTGTTGCAGAAGGCGCTGAAAGTTCTCAACGACGATCTGCTGGCCGGCGGCCATCCGTATTTCGACTACGAGCAGCACGATCACATGCGCATTGCGGACGAAGCCTATTCCGGCTTCGTGCTGGCGCGCGTGAATCGTGCGCCGCTCGGCACGCTGCGCGCGATCTTCGACAACGACCGCGGCAAACTGGTGGCGCCGCTGCCGCTGGTGCATCTTGGGCTAGCGCTGAAACTGATGGGCGACAACGAGCGCGCGCAGAAGGCGATCGCAGAAGCCTTCGCCTGGAACAAGCCGCGGCCGTGGTACGTGGGTGATTATGGCTCCGACCTGCGCGATCTCGCGACGATGGTGGCATTGACGCACCGCTTCGGCATGAGCAAACCGGAATACGACGCCAAGCTGATCGACTGGGCGCGCAACGCCACCGCGCTGGAGCGCGCGACACAGGAAAAAGTGCCGTACTACCACTGGTCGTGGTCCTACCTTTCGACACAGGAACAAGTCGCCATCGCACGCGTGGCACGTGCATTTGGCGTGGGCAACGGCGCGCCGCTGGCAGCGACATTGAGGATCGGCGGCAAGACGGAAAATCCGCCCGCGGATGCGAAACTCTGGTCGCGCGATTTGAGTCTGGCCGAATTGCAAGGCGGCGTCAGCGTGCAGCCAACCGGCAACGCCACGGTGTTCGCGTCGCTGGATGTCGCCGGCATCCCGCAGAAAGCACCCGAAGCCGACGCCAGCGCGATTGATATTCGCCGCGCGTATTTCACCGCCGACGGCAAGCCGTGGAATAACGACAGCTTGAAAGAAGGCGACACGCTGATCGCGGAGCTGACCATCGAAGCCAAGGACGACATGCCCGATGCGCTGGTGACGGATTTGTTGCCGGGCGGTCTGGAAGTCGAGAACTTGAACCTCGGCGGCGCGCAGCAATGGGAAGGCGTCGTGGTGGACGGCATCCAGATGGATCAGCACACCAACGCGGCCGACATCGTGCACGAGGAATATCGCGATGACCGCTACGCGGCGGCATTGAAACTGCGCCGCGGCGAAGCCTCGCACCTGTTCTATCTGGTGCGTGCGGTGACGCCGGGGCATTACACCGTCCCGCCGCCGCTGGTGGAGGACATGTACCGTCCCGCGCTGCGCGGCGTGGGCAAGGCGGTGCCTGCGAAGGTGACGGTCGTTGAACCGTAGGTCGGGATGAGCGCAGGGAACCCCGATGCAGTGCAAACGACGAAGCCGCAGCGGCTTCGTCGCTTTGCGTGGGCTCTTGCGATCGCGCTGGCGTTGTTGCTGATCAGCGCGCTTGCACTCGACCGCCTGTTTCCGCTGCCGCTGCCGAAATCCGGCGGCGGGAGCACAGTGGTGCTGGCGCGCGACGGCACGCCTCTGCGCGCGTTCGCCGACCGCGATGGCGTATGGCGTTATCCGATCACCGCGAAGCAGGTGTCGCCGCTGTATCTGCAAGCGCTGCTGACCTACGAGGATCGCTGGTTCTGGAAACATCCGGGCGTCAATCCGTATGCACTGGCGCGCGGCTTGTTCGGCGGGCTGCTGCACGGGCATGTCGCGTCCGGTGGTTCGACCTTGACCATGCAGGTCGCGCGCATCATCGAACCGATTCCGCACACCTTCGGCGGCAAGCTCGTGCAGATCCTGCGCGCGCTGCAACTGGAAGCGCATCTTTCGAAAGCGCAGATCCTCGATCTTTATCTCAACCGCGCGCCGTTCGGCGGCAATGTCGAAGGTGTGGAAGCGGCTTCGTGGGCGTACTTGGGTAAGAGCGCCGCGCATCTTTCGCGCGCGGAAGCCGCATTACTCGCGGTGTTGCCGCAGTCGCCCAGTCGCTTGCGTCCGGATCGCAATCCGCGGCTTGCGCGCGTCGCGCGAGACAAAGTGCTGCGCCGCATGCGCGATGCGCAAACGTGGACAGCGGCGCAGGTGAATGCGGCGATGATCGAGCCGGTGGTGGCGCGGTCCTTGCGCGCGCCGATGAGCGCGGCGCTGCTCGCCCAGCGGTTGCACGATGCAGAACCCGGCGCACATCGCATCGTCACCACCATCGATGCGGAAATGCAGCGCGCAGCCGAGGATCGCATAGCGGATTATCTCGCGCGCTTGCCGCCGCGCAGTTCGATTGCGATGCTGGCAGTCGAAAACAACTCGCTGGCGGCCCGCGTCTATATCGGGACGGGCGCATTCGCCGATCCAGAACGTGCGGGCCACGTCGACATGGTGCGCGCGCCGCGCTCGCCCGGTTCCACTTTGAAACCGTTTCTTTATGGACTGGCGCTGGACGATGGGCTGATCGATTCGCAAAGCCTGCTGGTGGATGCGCCGCAGGATTTCGACGGCTACCGGCCCGGCAATTTCGACCAAGCGTTCAATGGGCCGGTGAGCGTCACCGAAGCCTTGCAGCGTTCGCTCAATGTGCCGGCGGTGGACGTGCTCGATCGCGTCGGGCCCGCACGCTTCGTCGCGCGGCTGCAAAACGGCGGCTTGGATTTGCAATTGCCCGATGGAGCGAAACCGAATCTCTCAATCATCCTCGGCGGCGCGGCGGCGAAGCTGGAGGATCTGGTCGGTGCCTACACCGCGCTCGCGAATGCGGGCGTCGCCGGTTCGCCGCGCTACACGCCGGAACAAAATGCACGGCAGCGAAGATTGCTGTCGCCCGGTGCGGCCTGGATCGTGCGCGACATCCTTTCGAACAATCCCGCCGACGTGGAAGGCGCGCCGATCGCGGGCACGACCGATCACGCGAACCTCGCGTGGAAAACCGGCACGAGCTACGGTTATCGCGACGCCTGGGCCATCGGCGTCAATGACCGCTGGACGATCGGCGTGTGGATCGGACGGCCGGACGGCACGCCGTCGCCGGGACAGTACGGTGCGGTAACCGCGTTGCCGCTGCTGTTCCAGATCGCGGACATGTTGCCTTCACGCGGCGGCGCACATCAACCCAAACCAGTTAATGTGCGCGCAATCGATATCTGCTGGCCGCTCGGCGGCGCCGCCGATCAAACCGATCCTCCGCTGTGCCGTCAGCGCCGCCAGTCATGGGTGTTGAACGATGCGCTGCCCCCGACATTTCCCGATCGCGGCAACGGCGCGTGGATGGATCCGCGCGTGGTGCTGCGCGTGGATGCGCAGGGACATCGTTTGAGCGCAGGATGTCATGGCAAGGGCGAGCACGCGATCGCGATCGCGCGCTGGCCGGCGCTGGTGACGCCGTGGTTGAGCATCGATGACCGCGAGAAGGAAATGCTGCCGCCGCTGGCCGCCGGTTGCGCGCCCGATGCGCTGGAACGCGCGGACGTAATCCATATCGCCGGCTTGAATCAGGACGCGGTGCTGCGCCGCGCACCCAATTCCGACAAGCCGCTGCGGGTGACGCTGCGCGCGCTCGGCGCCCAAGCCCAAGTGCAATGGCTGATGGATGGACGCTTGCAATCCACGGCCGTGGGCAACGCGCCGGTCACGCTGAGCTTCGATCAACCCGGCGCGCATCGCCTTACCGCGCTCACCGGCGATGGCGCCTGGGATAGCGTCGCGTTTTCCGTGATCGGCAAGTAAGAGGGCGGCGCTGAATTCGCTTCAGGCCGCCACGCGCAAGCCGGCATCGATTCGCGCGTGCGCGTCGCGCAACGCGGCTTCGCGCTGGCCAGCGCCGAGGTTCAGTCCTTCCGCGCGCACGAATTCGATCTCGCCGACGCCAATGAAGCCGAACACGTGGCGCAGATAGTTCTCCTGGAAATCCACCGCTGCGGTTTCGCCCTGGTAAACGCCGCCGCGCGCGGAAGCCACGATCACGCGCTTGCCGCCGGCCAGACCTTCCGGACCGTTCTCGCCATAACGAAACGTCTTGCCGGCGATCATGATCCGGTCGATCCACGCCTTCAGTTGCGTCGGGATGGAGAAGTTGTACATCGGCGCGCCGATCACCACGATGTCGGCGGCGACGAATTCTTCCAGGATCTCATTGTTGTGGCGCACGCAGGGATGGCTTTCCGCCAGCAGCGGCGTGTAGTGCGGCAGACTGCGCGCGGCGAGATCGCGGTAGATCACTTTCAGGTCGGGATTCTCGGCGCGCAGGCGCGCGACGATCGCGGCGCTCAACGCGCGTGAAGCCGAATTCTCGCCCAGCACGCTGGAGTCGATGTGCAGCAGATTCATGTCCTTGTCCTTGGTCGCGACGCACGAGCGTCGATGCGTACATGCTGGGCGCTGGACGCTCGCCGGATAAGTCCCCGATAATCGAACGGATCGTTCGCCCTCGGAAACGACCATGCTGCGCGCCCCGGAAGCCGTGCCGGATCTCAACGATCTGTATTTCTTCGCGATGGTGGTGGAGCACGGCGGATTCTCCGCCGCGGCGCGTGCGCTCGGTGTGCCGAAGTCGCGCTTGAGCAAGCGCATCGCCGCACTCGAGGAACGCCTGGGCGTGCGCCTGCTGCAGCGGACCACGCGGCGATTCGTTGTCACCGAAATCGGCGAGCGTTTCGATCGCCATTGCCGCGCTGTGCTGGAAGAAGCGCGCGCGGCGCAGGAAGCGGTGGATGAATTGCGCGCCGAACCGCGCGGCGTGGTGCGCGTGAGCTGCCCGGTTTCACTGGCGCAGACCGTGATCGCCTATTTGCTGCCGGATTTTCTGGCGAAGTATCCGAAGGTGCAGGTGCGCCTGCTTTCCAGCGACCGGCGCGTGGACGTGATCAACGAGGGTTACGACATCGCGATTCGCGTGCGCACCCGTCTGGATACCGACGCCGCGCTGGTGTTGCGCAATTTCGGCCACTCGAGCGTGTTGCCGGTGGCTGCGCCAGCGTTGCTCGAAGCGCACGGACGTCCGCAGCGGCCCGAGGACTTGTCCGCGTTTCCGGCGCTGTCGCTGCTGGAGCGCGACGGTGCGCGCGAATGGGAACTGATTGGGCCGGGCGAGGAACGCGTGCGCGTGGAAATCCACCCGCGCCTGATCTGCGGCGATTTCAGCGTGATGCTGGAAGCCGCGCGGCGCGGCATCGGCGTGGCGCTGTTGCCGGAGTTCGTCTGCGCGCCGGCGGTGGCGCGAGGCGAACTGGAAGTGTTGTTGCCGGATTGGAGCGCCCCGCAGGGCGTGATGCACTTCGTGTATCCCAGCCGGCGCGGCCTGCTGCCGGCGGTGCGCGCCCTGGTCGATTTTCTGGCCGAACGTCTGCCCGAAACCACGCGCCGCAAGCACGAGGAGTGCAAAAGCCGCGCGTTGTAAGTCGCGTGCTAGCATTCCGGTTCGTCCGCACGCCGATGGAGCGCCGATGCAGATCGAAACCAAACTGCCCAAAGTCGGCACCACCATCTTCACCGTGATGAGCCAGCTCGCGCTGGAGCACAAGGCGGTGAATCTGGGTCAGGGTTTTCCGGATTTCGA
>DAIOUL010000122.1:0-5605 GCA_036759545.1 Rhodanobacteraceae bacterium | reverse complement strand
TCCTCGTTCTTCCTTGCCCTGCAGACAAAGGGCCGACGGCGCGGCCGTTTCGGCGAGCGTCATCAGGTCCTGGCCATGCTCAAGACGAAGGCGAAAGCGATGGCGAAGCTCAGCAGAACTGTGTAACAGATGCCTACGCACCAATATTTCAACGTGGTGAGGATCCACCCCTGCGTGTACACCCGTTTCTGCATCAAATACAGGTAAAGGAAAAGCCAGATCCATGCCGCGGCGGTCAGCAGATCGGCGGGCACGTCAAGCCATGCGGATGACGACAGGCTCTTCAAGGCGGCCAGTGCGAACAGCACCAGCAGCGAAAGGAAGATGAAGGCGTGGCTGTGCAGCGCCACGATCAGGTGTTCCATGTACAGCCTGCGCTTGAAGACGTAGAACACCTTCAGGATCACGGCGAACAGCGGCAGCAGCACGAACATCGTTTGCGGCAGCAGCGAGAACACGCCGGCGAACATGCGTTTCACTACCTCGCGCTTTTGTTCCGGCGTGCCGTTCTTCAATGCGAGCACGTTGTCATGCATGCGTTGTTCGGCCGTGGCGAGCCATGCATTGACGAAACCGGGCAGCCACGCGATGTGCACCGGATGGTGCACGGGATC
Organism: Rhodanobacteraceae bacterium; assembly: GCA_036759545.1. GTDB lineage: Bacteria > Pseudomonadota > Gammaproteobacteria > Xanthomonadales > Rhodanobacteraceae > 66-474. Next base: position 4,991 of record DAIOUL010000122.1, on the reverse strand, counting down.
CCAAACCGAATCGTTGATGTAGATGTCGTCGGATTTGTCTTCCTCCCGGCGTGGCGCATTTCCGGAAGACGCGCTTGCCGGAGCCGAGGAGGCTTTGGCGAGCGCGGTCGTGGCAGGAGCGGGCAAAACGGAAGCGTGCGACGGCATTCCTTCTTCGCGCTGCAATTCCTTCAGCCGCGCCGCGGCGGAGCGGCGCACGCCGGCACGCGCGACCTCCAGCCCCGCGCGCGCGACCTGCGGCAGTGCGGGATTGGCTTCCTCTGCGTCGAGCTTGCGCAGCATGCGCTGCTCCTGCGCATTCACCTCGGCGACCGTGTGCGCGTCGGCGAAGGCGCCGGACGAGGTCTGTACTTTCGGCGCGAAGCTGATGTTGTCGAAGGAAACCTGCATCACGAAAAACGCGATCAGGCAGAGGAAGAACATCAGCCGGAAGGGCGTCACATAGCGCACGCGCCGGCCCGCGAAGTATTCGCGCGAAAGAAAGCCGGGTTTGAAGTACAGCGCCGGCAGCGTGCGCACCACGCGCGAATCGATGTTGAGCAGCGTGTCGAACACGTCGCTCAGCACGCCGGAGAGATGCCGGATCAAACCTTTTACCGGCTGACCGCATTGATAGCAATACTCGCCATACAGCGGTGCGCCGCAGTTGGCGCAGACCGCACCCGGCGGCGGCGTAACGGATTCCGGTTTGGTTACCATGCCCCGTCCGGCCTGATGGATTCCGATGCGCATTCTAGCTTTCGATCGCGCGCGCTACGCGCGCGAAACCCGCGTCACCGTGAAACTCGCGCTGCCGCTGATCGCCGGGCAATTGTCCTCGATCGGCATGAACGCGGTGGACGTGGTGCTGGCCGGCCACTACAACGCGCACACGCTGGCGGCGGTGGCGGTCGGCGCCAACATCTGGCTGCTGGCGCTGGTTGCCGCGATCGGCGTGATGATGGCGCTGCCGCCCTCCGTCGCGCACCTGGATGGCGCCGGCACGCGCGGCGAAATCGGTCCGCTGTTCCGGCAGGCGCTGATCTTGGCGGGAACGCTCGGTGTACTGCTGTGGTTCGGCGTGCGCCACGCCGGGCCATTGCTGCACCTGCTCGGAGTCGACGTCGAACTGCTGCCGGACGTGCAGAAGTTCCTGCACGCATTGAGCTGGGGCGCGCCGGCCGTTTGTTTTTATTACAGCTTGCGCGGATTGTCGGAAGGCATGAGCTGGACGCGGCCGACCATGTTCTTCGGCTTCACCGGACTGTGCGCGTTGATCCCGCTGGGCTACGTCTTCATTTACGGCAGACTTGGCCTGCCGGCGCTGGGCGCGCAGGGCAGCGGCATCGCCAACGCGATCGTGCTGTGGTTGCAGGTGTTCGCATTCGCCGCTTACGTCCGTCTGTCGCCGCGTTACCGCCCGCTGCATCTGTTCGCGCGACTCGAAAAACCCGATCCGCGCGCGATCTTTGGCCTGCTGCGCATCGGCGTGCCGATGGGCGTGACCCTGCTGATGGAAGCGGGCATGTTCTCGATCGCCGCGTTGCTGATCAGCCGGCTCGGCACGGTCGCCGTGGCCGCGCATCAGATCGCGATCAACGTCGCTTCGATCACCTTCATGGTGCCGCTCGGCCTGGCACTGGCGATCACCATCCGCGTGGGCAACGCGGTCGGACGCAACGATCCGCACGGCGTGCGCTACGCGGGGCTCGGCGGAATTTCCTTGACGCTGGCGACGCAATGCATCGCCTCCGGACTGATGCTGGGGATTCCGCATCTGATCGCGCGCGCGTACACCGAATCGTCCGACGTGCTCGCGCTGGCCGCGCAACTGCTGATGCTGGCGGGCGCCTTCCAGTTCGCCGACGGCATCCAGGTCGCGTCGAACGGCGCGCTGCGCGGCTTGAAGGATACGCGCGTCCCGATGTTCATCACGGTGCTCGCGTATTGGGGCGTCGGCATGCCGATCGGATATTTCCTGGCATTCCATGCCGGCTGGCGCACACCGGGTATGTGGATCGGCCTGAGCGCCGGGCTGTATGCCGCGGCGATCCTGCTTTCGGCGCGGTTTGCCAGATTGGCGTGTCGTGAGAGTTGGAAGCGGTCGCAGTTCGCCTCGACCGCCTCATCGTGACGCCGCGCCCGCGCTCGGTTACGCTGATAGTTCGTCCACACCGCGCAACGGGCACGCATCATGGCATCGCAACAATCCGGCGGCTTCTGGAACGGCCTGCGCGCCGTCGGCCGCGGCATCAATATCGCGCGGCTGGTGATCATCAATCTGATCTTCTTCTTCATCCTCGCGATCATCCTGATCGCCATCGGGCGCAGCACGCCGGAAGTTGGTCCGAACAGCGCGCTGGTGCTGAAACCGGACGGGCAACTGGTCGAGCAATACAGCATCGATCCCGCCAGCCGCGCGCTGGCGAAGATGTCCGGACAGGACGAAGGGCAGGTGCAGGTGCGCGATCTGGTCGGCGTGATCGACGCGGCCGCGCGCGACGGCAACATCAAGCGCATCCTGCTGGAACCGGACCAATTGCAGCCCGGCGGCTTCGGCGCGCTGGAAGAAATCGGCGCGGCGCTGGATCGTTTCCGCGTCACCGGCAAGCAGGTGTTCGTGTGGAGCGCCGGGCTCGACCAGGGCCAGTATCTGCTGGCCGCGCACGCTGACAAGATCCTGCTCGATCCGCAGGGCGCACTGCTGATCACCGGACTTTCCAACTACCGCAGCTACTACAAGGATTTGCTGGACAAGCTCGGCGTGCAGGCGCACCTGTTCCGCGTCGGCCAGTTCAAGTCCGCGGCCGAGCCTTTCATCCAGGATGCGCCGTCTCCGGCTTCGATCGAAGCCGACAAATACTGGCTGGGCGGATTGTGGGATACGTGGCTCACCGAAGTCGGCAAGCTGCGCGGCATCGACGCCAACACGCTGCGCACAGACATCGACCAGTTCCCGGCGGAAATCCAGGCAGCCAACGGCGACACCGCGCAGCTTGCGCTGAAGCTGCATCTGGTCGATCAACTGGCCACGCGCGAACAAGTGGTCAAGCTGATGCAGAAGCTGGGCGCGCCCTCGGACGACGGCAACAGTTTTCGCGGCATCGACATGGACGGCTATCTGCCGCGCGCGCAGAAACTCGATTTCGGCAAGCCGCAGGTCGCGGTGATCGTGGCCGAAGGCGAGATCGTGTCCGGCAAGCAGCCGCCCGGCACCATCGGCGGCGAGTCGACCTCGATGCTGATCCGCGCCGCGCGCAACGACCGCAACGTGCGTGCGATCGTGCTGCGCGTGAATTCACCCGGCGGCGAAGTGTATGCCGCCGAGGAAATCCGCCGCGAAGTGCAGCTTGCGCGCGAAGCCGGCAAGCCGGTGATCGTCTCGATGGGCGACGTGGCGGCGAGCGGCGGTTACTGGATCTCGATGAACGCCGACCGCATCCTCGCCGAGCCCGACACCATCACCGGCTCGATCGGCATCTTCGGCTTGTTCTTCACCGCGGCGGACGGACTGGGCAAGCTCGGCATCCATACTGACGGCGTCGGCACGACGCCGATCGCCGGCGCGTTCGACATCCGCCGGCCGCTCGACCCCAACGTGGGCGCGATGATCCAGAGCGTGATCGAAAAGGGCTATCGCGATTTCGTCGGTAACGTGGCGCGCGCGCGCGGCAAGAGCTTCGCCGACATCGATGCGATCGCACAGGGCCGCGTGTGGTCCGGCGCGCAGGCGCTGCAGCGCGGGCTGGTGGATCAACTGGGCGGCTTGCATGATGCGATCAAACTGGCCGCGACGCAGGCCAGACTGGGAGAGAGCTACGGCGTGCGTTACGTCGAAAAGCCACTCAGTCCGTTCCAGCGGTTTCTGCTGAACTTCGGCGACGGCAACGGTGCGCGCGTGTTGTCGGCGCTCGGCATCCGCATGCCGGATTTCGTCGCGCAATTGCCGCAGCTCGCGCCGGAACTGCGGCTGTTGCAACATGCGCAGGCAGGCAAGCCGCAGGTGTATTCGTACTGTTTCTGCAGTATGCGCTGAGGCACGCAAACTCGATGCCGTCATTCCGGACGCCGCGCAGTGGCGATCCGGAATCGCCTCTGTAGGAGCGCGCCTGCGCGCGACAGCAAAGTGCCATCCATGGCAAGAGCTCCGTGGTTCTGCGCTTCGCGCAGCCCCGGAATGACGATCGAAATTCAATGCGACTGATCGTCGATGTCTTTGCTCTGCTGCGCAGCTTGCTTGTCGACCACATCCTGCACGGCTTTGGCGCGATCGCGGTCTTTCAGCAGCGGGCCGAGCGGTGAGTTCATTGCCACGCTGGATTCCGATTGCGGCTTGGGCGCGTTGTCCGGCTGTGGTGCTTGCGGGCTGTGGCAGGCGCATAGCGCGGTGGCGGCGAGAATTGCGATGAAGATGCGCGACATGAGGTTCACCTCGGCTGCGAGTGTCGCGCGGACGGCAAGGGCACACAAGCTGCGCTAAGCTCACGCGCATGAACGCGCACCTTTCCCGCTGGCGACTGGACGGCCAGAGCGCGCTGATCACCGGCGCCAGCCGCGGCATCGGCCTGGCCTGCGCGCGCGAGCTGGCGGCGCTGGGCGCGAGCCCTCTGCTGGTGGCGCGCGACGAAGCGCAATTGAACACCGCCTGCGAGGAAATCGCCGAGGATTTCCCCGACAGCGAACCACGCTTCTTCGCCGCCGATCTCTCCGAATCCGAAGAGCGGCTGGCGGTGTTCGACTGGATCGCCGATCTCGGCGCGCCGCTGTCGCTGCTGGTCAACAACGCCGGCGGCAACATCAAGAAGCAAACGCTGGATTACACCGGCGAAGATCTGCATCAATTGTTCGAATTGAATCTCGTCGCCGCTTTCGACCTGTGCCGGCTGGCGCATCCGCAATTGGCGCAGCACGCGAACGCGGCGATCGTCAACATCGGTTCGGTGTCCGGCGCGACGCACGTGCGCACCGGCGCGCCGTATGGAATCAGCAAGGCCGCGCTGCACCAGATGACG
>DAIOUL010000121.1:0-5632 GCA_036759545.1 Rhodanobacteraceae bacterium | reverse complement strand
CGATCACCTTGCGCTCCCACCACACGTACATCGCCACCGCGATGATCAGCGGCACGGCGATGATGAGGATCTTCAGCAGCGTGATGCCGAAGAGGATCAGATCGTCGGTCGCGCTCATGCGTGGATTCCGAAGAGCGGGAACGGCGAACGGGGAACGGGGAACGGCATAAAGCGCAGGCTTTTGTTCCCTGTTTCCTGTTCCCTGTTCACGATTTGATTCCGCGACATCATGCCGTTTTCCCGATAGTCAATGCGGCGCCGTAAGGTGGCAAGCTCGCCGTCGCTTCGTGCGCGGCTTCGATCCAGGCACAGCCGCGCGGCACGGCATTGTCGATCGCGACCGGCAACTCTATACCATCGACGTTCGCGTGCGCGCCGTCGTTCAACTGCAAGGCGTTCGCATCTTCGGCATTGAGCCGCACTGCGGGCGAGCAGTTCAACGGATGTTCCTGCAACGGCGCGGCGCGGCGCACGACCGCATCAATGCGGTAGATCGGCACCGTCGCAAGCCGTACCAGCGGTTGCCCGCCGTCCGGAACAGAGGTGCGGTCCGCATTCGTTCTGAAAGGCGCGACGTCTGGCGTGCCGACTGGATTGCGTTCGTAAACCGGTTTGGTCTGCGCCTGCTCCGGCGTCGAAGGCGCTTCGACAGTGCGCGGCAACTTTGCGGTGAACGGTTCCCAGTCGCCCGGCGCGCCGCGCAATGAAGGCTCGGTGCCTTCCGCTGTCAAGGAAAGGAAACGCTTGCGCACCTGCGCGATCTCTGTGAAATCGAATCCGGGCGTTTGCAGCAAACCGCCCAGCGCGCGCAACACACGCCAGCCCGCGCGCGTATCGCCCGGCATGGTCGCGCCGGCGCTGCACGCTTGCACCTTGCCGTCGACATTCACCAGCGTGCCGTCGATCTCAGGCAGCAAGCCGATCGGCAGGATCACGTCGGCGACTTCGCGCAAGGCATCGGAAGCGAACGCGCTGAAAGCGATCACGCATTCGGCGTCATTCAACGTGCGCATCGTCTGCGCGCCATCGGCGAAATCGTGCGGCGGCTCGGCGCCATAAAGAATGTATGCCTTGCGCGGCTGCGCCAGCATTGCGCGCGCATCCGCACCACCATCATTGGGCAGCACACCCATCTGCGCCAGACCGATCGCATTGGCGCCATCGGGCAATTCGTTGAACGCCGCGCCGGTCGCGCTCGCGATCCCGCGAGCCAGCGCGCGCAGGGTCGCCGCCCGCGGATGCTGCGCGGCGGCGTGGCCGAAGATCACCACGGCATCGCCTTCGCGCAACGCCTGCGCCCAAGTTTTTGCATCTTCATCGTCCGGCGCAGCAGCGATGGCTTCGGTCAATGCGCGATTCTCGCTACGCACTTCCGCGCCCTTGGCCATCCGCGACAGCGCTTCGGCCACGTACTGCGGCGCGACCGCGACTTCGCCCGCCACCGGATAGTTGAAATCGAAGTGCACCGGATTGATCGCGAAAATCTTCGCGCCGCGCTTGGTGGCGGTGCGCAGGCGATGATTCAGCAGCGGCGCATCAAAGCGCGGATTGCAGCCGATCAACAGAACTGCCTTTGCGTTTTCCAGTTGCGCCAGCGGCATTTCGAACGGAACCGCGGCGGCACGATCGGAGAGATCCAGCGCGCGCAGGCGGTGATCGATATTGCCGCTGCCCAGGTGCTGCACGATCGCTTTCAGCAGCGCGCCTTCTTCGCACGACGTCGCCGGATGCACCAGCGTACCGATCTCTTCGCCCTTGCAAGCCTTCAATCTTGACGCGACGAAATCCAGCGCGTCATTCCAATCAACATCCATCCACGCGCCATCGCGCTTGACCTGCGGTTTCAACGCACGATCGTTGGCATACAACCCTTCGCAACTGTAGCGGTCGCGATCGGCCAGCCAGCATTCGTTGATCGCTTCGTTGTCGCGCGGCACCATGCGCAACACCTTGCCTACACGCGTGTGCAACCAGAGATTGGAACCGAGCGCGTCGTGATACGCGATCGAGGGCCGCGCGATCAGCTCCCACGCGCGCGCGCGGAACATGAAAGGCTTGTTGGTGAGCGCGCCGACCGGACAGACGTCGATCACGTTGCCCGACAGTTCGGTTTCCAGCGCCTTGCCGATGTAGGTGCCGATCTCGAGCATCTCGCCGCGGCCCATGCCGCCGAGTTCGTAGGTGCCGGCGATCTCCGCGGTGAAGCGCACGCAGCGCGTGCACTGGATGCAGCGCGTCATGTCGGTCGCGACCAGCGGCCCCAGATTCTCGTCGGCGATGGTGCGCTTGCGTTCGGTGTAACGCGAGACCGAACGGCCGTAGCCCATCGACACGTCCTGCAATTCGCATTCGCCGCCCTGATCGCAGATCGGACAATCCAGCGGATGGTTGATCAGCAGGAACTCCATCACGCTGCGCTGCGCCTTGATGGCCTTGTCCGAGCGCGTGAACACCTTCATGCCCGGCGCGATCGGCGTCGCGCACGCGGGCGCGGGTTTGCCCATCTTCTCGATCTCGACCAGGCACTGCCGGCAATTCGCGGCGATCGCGAGTTTCTTGTGATAGCAGAAGCGCGGAATCGGAATGCCGGCCGCGTCCGCGGCCTGGATGATCATCGAGCCCTTCGGCGCGCTGACGCTCTTGCCGTCTATCTCGAACTCGACCAGATCGGGCGCGGTTTTCGGTTGCGCGCTCATGCGTTGGCCCCGAAAATCGGGAACGGGGAACGGGGAACGGGGAACAGCAGAGCTCTCGAGCCTTGGCTCTTTTTCCCTGTTCTCTGTTCCCTGTTCCCGATTGATTGGAGCCGTATCACGCCGCCACCCCCAACTTCTCATCCACAATGCTCCGCCCGTTCTGCACGTAATATTCGAATTCGCGCCAGTAATGGCGCAGGAAGCCTTGCACCGGCCACGCCGCAGCTTCGCCGAACGCGCAGATGGTGTGGCCTTCGATCTGTCCGGCCACCGCCTTCAATCGGTGCAGGTCGTCTTCGGTGCCTTTCCCTTCCACGATGCGCTTCAGCACGCGGTACATCCAGCCCGTGCCTTCGCGGCAGGGCGTGCACTGGCCGCAGGATTCGGCGAAGTAGAAACGCGCGATGCGCGTGCAGGCGCGCACCATGCAGGTGGTTTCGTCCATCACGATCACCGCGCCGGAACCCAGGCCTGATCCGGCCTTCTGCAGCGCGTCGTAATCCATCGTGATGCCCATCATCGTTTCCGCAGGCAACACCGGCATGGACGAACCACCCGGGATCACGCCTTTCAATTTGTGGCCATTGCGAACGCCGCCGGCCATTTCCAGCAATTCGGAGAATGGCGTGCCCAGCGGAATTTCGAAATTGCCCGGCTTGTTGACGTGTCCGGTGACGGAAAAGATTTTCGGACCGCCGTTGTTCGGCTTGCCGAGATTGAGAAACCAGTCCGCGCCCTTGCGCAGGATCGCGGGCGCCGACGCGAACGTTTCGGTGTTGTTGATCGTGGTCGGCCGGCCATACAGACCGAAGCCCGCCGGAAACGGCGGCTTGAAGCGCGGCATGCCCTTCTTGCCTTCCAGTGATTCCATCAGCGCGGTTTCCTCGCCGCAGATGTATGCGCCCGCACCCAGCGCATTGTGGATTTCGCAATCGATGCCGCTGCCCTGGATATTTTTTCCGAGCAGACCGGCTTCGCGCGCCTCGCGCAAGGCTTCTTCCATCCGCTCGAACGGCTCGTGATGGAACTCCCCGCGCAGGTAGTTGTATGCGACCGTGCTGCCGGTGGCGTAGCAGGCGATCGCCATGCCTTCCAGCACCGCGTGTGGATTGAATCGCAGGATGTCGCGATCCTTGCAGGTGCCCGGCTCCGATTCGTCGGAATTGCAGAGGATGTATTTCTGCCCCGGCGCATTGCGCGGCATGAATGACCATTTCGTGCCAGTCGGAAAACCCGCGCCGCCGCGCCCACGCAGCGCGCTCTTCTTCAGCTCGTCCACGATCGTTTGCGGATCGGGTTTTTCGGCCAGGATTTTCTCCCACGCCTTCCAGCCGTCCACCTTGCGGTAGTTCGCAAGCGTCCACGGCTGGTCGAAATGCAGCGTGGTGTAGACGACCTGGTGTTCTTTGGGTTCTGGTCCGAATGCCATGCGCGTCAGTCCAATCCGTCCAGAATCTCATCGACTTTTTGCGTTGTGAGCTTCTCGTGGTAATGACCGTCCACCACCATCATCGGCGCTCCGGCGCAGGCGGCCAGGCACTCCTCTTCGCATTTCAAAAACACGCGTCCATCTTTCGAACTTTCGCCCAACTTGATTCCGTACTTCTTCTCGCAATGGCGGACGATGTCCTCGGCGCCGTTCAACCAGCACGAGATGTTGGTGCAGATCGCCACGTTGTGCCGGCCGACCGGTTCAAGCGCGAACATCGAATAGAACGTCGCGACTTCGTAAGCCCACACCGGCGGAATAGTCAGATACTTCGCGACTGCCGCGATCAATTCATCCGTCAGCCAGCCGCCGTTTTGCTCCTGTGCCGCCATCAGTCCCTGGATCACCGCCGAGCGCTTGCGATCCGGCGGGAACTTCGCCGCCCAGTGATCGATGTGCGCGCGCGTTTCGTCGTTGAGCGCGACATTCGGATCGACATCCTTCACCTTGTCGAAATTGCCCGTGGCTCTCATCGATCGACCTCACCGAAAACGAGATCGTAAGTGCCCACCATCGCCACCACGTCCGCCAGCATGTAGCCGCGGATGATCGAATCCATCGACGAGAGGTGCGCGAAGCTGGGCGCGCGGCACTTCACGCGGAACGGTTTGTTGGCGCCGTCGGAAATCATGTACACGCCGAACTCGCCCTTGGGCGCTTCCACCGCGGCGTAGGCTTCGCCTGCGGGCACCGTGTAGCCTTCGGTGAACAATTTGAAGTGGTGGATCAGGGCTTCCATGTCCTCCTTCATGTCCTCGCGCTTCGGCGGCGCGACCTTGTAGTTCTCGACCATCACCGGGCCAGGATTGGCGCGCAGCCAGTCCACGCACTGCTTGATGATGCGGTTGGCCTGGCGCATCTCCTCGACGCGCACGAGGTAGCGGTCGTAGCAGTCGCCGGTGACGCCCACCGGTATGTCGAAATCCACTTCGGCGTACTTCGCGTAGGGCTGCTTCTTGCGCAGATCCCATTCCACGCCCGATCCACGCAGCATCGGGCCGGTCATGCCCCATTGAATCGCCTGCTCGCGCGGCACGATGCCGATGCCGACGGTGCGCTGCTTCCAGATGCGGTTTTCGGTCAGCAGCTCCTCGTATTCGTCGACGCGCTTCGGAAAGGCTTCGCAGAATGCATCGATGTAATCGAGCATCGAGCCCTGGCGCGCCTTGTTGAATGCCTCCAGGTCCTTGCCCTTGTGCCAGCGTGACTCCTTGTATTTCGGCATCTGCGCGGGCAGGTCACGATAGACGCCGCCGGGGCGGTAATAGGTTGCGTGCATGCGCGCGCCGGAAACGGCCTCATAGACGTCCATCAGTTCCTCGCGCTCGCGGAACGCATAGAGGAACACCGCCATCGCGCCGAGGTCCAGCGCGTTGGAACCGATCCACATCAGGTGATTCAGGATCCGCGTGATCTCGTCGAACATCGTGCGGATCCACTGCGCGCG
>DAIOUL010000120.1:0-5760 GCA_036759545.1 Rhodanobacteraceae bacterium | reverse complement strand
AGCATCTCGCCCTTGCCGGGGATCGGATCGGGCAGCACCACGTCGAACGCGGAAAGGCGATCGGTCGCCACGATCATCAGGCGATCATTCGGCAAGGCATACACGTCGCGCACTTTGCCGCGGTGCAGGAGTTCGAGGCCGGGAAGGTGAGACGCGTGCAGGACGGTGGGCATGATTGCTCCGGCTAAAGTATGCTGCGGTTGAAACCTACTGCGCTCGGCCTGATTCAATAATCATGCTGCACGCCGGCGGTGCGAGGATCAGGCCCGGTACATGGATGTACCGCTTTGGGGCCAAGGAATCCTCACGTACTGACGTGTACGCTCCGGTTCCTGCGCTCCGGCGTCGCGCAACCTGCCTTCGCTCGCTACGCTTCAAACCGCTTCGTCATTGTATGCGCGGAGTGCGTCGCTCGATACGGGACGGCTGATAAACTCGCCCGTCCTGTCCGCGATCCAGGCGTCATGCGCATTGCCCGTCCGCCCTTCTTCGCATCCGCTGCCGCGTGCGCGACTGGCTCGCACGCGCGGAGCCTCGTGCGCGCGGCGCACCACGGCGGAATGTCGCCGTGCGCGTAAACGTCCTCGGCAAGATCATAGGGTTTCTGGTCGGACTGCTGTTCTTCCACAGCATTCCATTCGCGGTGCTCGGCCTGCTGATCGGACACGTGTTCGATGCCGGCGCCTTGCGTGTGTTCACGCGCGGCAGCGAGCCCTACGGTTTCGTCGAGCCGCTGTTCGCCCTGCTAGGCGCGGTTGCCAAGACCGACGGCCGCGTTTCCGAATCCGAAATCGTGGTGGTAGAGAAGTTGATGATCCGCCTGAATCTCGATCCGCTCTGGCGGCGGCGCGCGATCGAAGCGTTCAACCGCGGCAAGATGCCCGGCTACGATCCGAACAACGCGATCGGCAATTTGCGCGCCTGGTGCGCGATGCGGCGCAACTACGTGATGCCGCTGCTGGACATGGTGGCGGAAACCGCGCTGGCCGAGGGCCCGCCCTCGCCCGAGAAGATGAACCTGATGCGGCGCCTTGCGTGGTCGCTGCACGTCAGCGAGTTGCAGCTGATGGCGCTGCTGGCGATGAAGGGTTTCGTGTGGAACTCCGCGGGCAGTGCGCGCGGGCGCGCGCATTCGCAGTCACAAGACGGCGGCGGCTGGCGCGGGCCGTTGCGCACGCCTGCAGGTCCCGATCCTTACACGGTGCTCGGCGTGGCACGCGATGCGGACGAGCGCACGATCAAGCGCGCATACCGCAAGCTGATCAGCGAATATCATCCCGATCGCATGAGCGGCGCACCGGAGGAATTGCGCCGGCGTGCGGAGCAACGCGCCAGCGAGATCAATGCGGCGTGGGAGCGAATACAATCGGAAAGGGGATTCAAGTAGACGAGTGTTGCGAACACCATCCCCACCCCGGCCCTCCCCTTGAAGGGAAGGGAGCAAAGCAGGAATGCCAATGACGCGCCAGGCGACGATCATCTGTCCATCCATCCTTTCCGCCGACTTCGCGCGGCTGGGGGAGGAAGTCGATCGCGTGCTGGAAGCGGGCGCCGACTGGATCCACTTCGACGTGATGGGCGAGGCGGGATTTGACGCGAGCTGCCTTGAATGGCAGCTCGCGCCGCCGAGCGCCCGGCCAAGGATGGCCGGGCTGGCGCCACGCACCATGGATGGTTCTATGCGGGAGCGCCGGCCGTGAGCAAACAATCAACCATAATCTGCCCTTCAATCCTTTCGGCTGACTTTGCGAAATTGGGTAAAGAAGTCGACGCCGTGCTTACGGCCGGCGCTGATTGGATTCACTTCGACGTGATGGACAACCATTACGTCCCGAACCTCACCATCGGCCCCGCGGTGTGCAAGGCGCTGCGCAAGTACGGGGTGAAAGCGCCGATCGACGTGCACCTGATGGTCAAGCCGGTGGACCGCATCGTGCCGGATTTTGCCGAAGCGGGCGCCAATTTGATTTCTTTCCATCCGGAAGCGACCGAACACGTGGACCGCACGCTGCAACTGATCCGCGACCACGGCTGTCGCGCCGGTCTGGTATTCAACCCGGCGACGTCGCTCGATTGGCTCGATTACGTACTCGACAAGCTGGACCACGTTCTGATCATGTCGGTGAACCCGGGCTTCGGCGGACAGAGTTTCATTCCCACCGCGCTGGAGAAATTGCAACGCGCGCGAAAGATCATCGATGCGAGCTGCCGTGACATCCGTTTGCAGGTCGATGGCGGCGTCAAGGTGGACAACATCGGCGAGATCGCGCGCGCCGGCGCCGACACGTTCGTCGCCGGCTCGGCGATCTTCGGCGAAAAGGACTACGCGCAGGTGATCAAGGCGATGAGGGAAGCGGTCGCGGCGGCGGAACAATAGCCGAGCGAGCCGACTGGATGCATTTTCGTCATTCCGGGGCCGCGCGCAGCGCGGAACCCGGAATCCAGCTTTTACAAACCGGACAAGAGCTGGATTCCGGCTTTCGCCGGAATGACGATAAAACTAGAAGTGCGGCTTCTCCGGCGCGCTGCGGTAGCGCTCCACCGATTCGTTGATTTCCGCGCGCGCGGCCTGCGCGTCGCCCCAGCCGGACACCTTCACCCACTTGCCCTTGTCCAGATCCTTGTAGTGCTCGAAGAAGTGCGCGATGCGCTCGCGCCAGTGCACCGGCATGTCGTCGATGTTCTTGATGTGCGCGTAACCCGCGAACACCTTCTCGATCGGCACCGCCACGATCTTGGTGTCCTCGCCGCTTTCGTCGGTCATGTTCAGCACGCCGATCGGGCGGCAGCGGATCACCGAACCCGCGATCAGCGGCAGCGGGATCATCACCAGCACGTCGGCCGGATCGCCGTCGCCCGAGAGCGTGTGCGGGATATAGCCGTAATTGCACGGATAGCGCATCGGCGTGGACAGCACGCGGTCGACGAAGATCGCGCCGCTCTCCTTGTCCACCTCGTACTTCACCGGATCCGCGTCTTTCGGGATCTCGACGACGACGTTGATTTCGTCCGGCACGTCGCGGCCGGTGGCGACCAGATCCAGGCCCATGTCATTTGTCCGTTGGGGAATCGCGCATTTTACTGACGCTGTAAACGAAAAGCCCCGCACTTGGCGGGGCTTTCGTCTGCTCAGTTGGTGCCTATTGCAGCTTGTCCCACAGGAAATCGTAGGCCAGCGCGTGCATGGTCGCAGCCTGCGCGTTGTCGGCGCCGGCGCCGTGGCCGCCTTCGGTGTTCTCGTAGAACCACACGTTCCTGTAGCCCATCGCTTCCATCTTCGCCGCCATCTTGCGCGCCTGCACCGGCCCGACGCGGTCGTCGCTGGTGGTGGTGTAGAACAGCACGTCCGGATATTTCATGCCGGGCTTGACGTTCTGGTACGGCGAGAAGGTCTTGATGAAGGCCCATTGCTTGGGATCATCCGGATCGCCGTACTCGGCAATCCACGACGCGCCGGCAGACAGGTGCGTGTAGCGCTTCATGTCCAGCAGCGGCACTTCGCTTGCGATGGCGCCGTAGAGTTGCGAATATTCGGTCAGCATGTTGCCCATCAGCAGGCCGCCGTTGCTGCCGCCCTCGGCGCCGAGGTGCTGCGGCGAGGTCACGCCGCGCTTGATCAGGTCTTCCGCAACGGCCGCGAAATCCTGGTAGGCCTTGGGACGATTGGCCTTCAGCACCGACTGATGCCACGACGGACCGTATTCGCCGCCGCCGCGGATATTGGCGATTACGTACACGCCGCCGCGTGCGAGCCACGCGCGCCCGATCGAACCCGAATAGTGCGGCAGCATCGAAACCTCGAAGCCGCCGTAGCCGTATTCGAGCGTGCGGTTGCTGCCGTCGAGCTTGATGTTCTTGGGCGCGATTTCGAAATAGGGCACGCGCGTGCCGTCCTTCGAGGTCACGAAGTGTTGGCTGACGACGAACTTCGATGCGTCGAAGAACGCGGGCTCGTGCTTGATCGTCTCGGCTGGCTGGCTGCCCAGCACGCCGCGCGCGAGCGACGGCGGATCGAGGAAACCCGACACCGACAGCCAGTACTCGTCCGAATTGTCCGGATCCGTATCCGCCACACCGATCGTGCTGAATTGCGGTGCACCCGGCAGCGCTTCGCGCTTCCATTCGCCGTCTCCGGATACCGGCGGCGTCAGCACATCGAGGCGGCTCTTCACGTCGTCCAGCACATCGAGGATCAGGTGATGCTGCGTCCAGGAATACGACGACAGCGCGGTGTGCCGGTCGGGCGTGAACAGCGCGACGAAATCGCGCTTGCCGGCCATGAAGTCGTCGAAGTGCGTCGCGAGCAGTGCGCCCGCCGGCCAAGTCTTGCCGCCGACGTTCCAAGGCGATTTGGTCTGCACCAGCAGCCACTGGCGGTGCACGTCGGTGTTGGCGTCGCTCGGAACGTCCACCTTCATCAGCTTGTCGTCCTTGCGCTGGAGCATTTCGCTGTGGAAGAAGTCTTTCGCCACGGAGATGAAATCGCGTTCGAATCCTTTCGTGCGGTCGTGCGATGCGAACACGCCCAGATCATCCGGGCTGCCCTCGTATACCAGCGCTGCCGAGGACAGCGGCGTGCCGCGCGTCCACTCCTTGGCGATGCGCGGATAGCTGGATTTGGTCATCGAGCCCGGGCCGAAATCGGTGCCGACGAAGATATGGTTTTCGTCGATCCAGTCCACCGATGTCTTCGCCACCGGCAGGAAGAAGCCGTCTTTGAGGAAGGACTTCGACGGAAGATCGAATTCGCGCACCTCCACTGCATCGCCGCCACCCGGAGAAAGCGAGACCAGGCAGCGCTTGTATTCGGGCTTCATGCACTGAGCACCCTTGAACACCCACTTCTTGTTTTCCGCCTTGTTGAGCGCGTCGATATCGAGCAGGGTTTCCCAGTGCGGATCGGTCTTGCGGTATTCATCCAGCGTGGTGCGCCGCCAGATCCCGCGCGGGTGCGCCTTGTCCTGCCAGAAGTTATAGAGATAGTCGCCCATTCGATTGACGTATGGGATGCGTGCTTCGGAATCGAACACTTCGAGGATCTCGCCCCGCGTCTTGGTGAATTCGGGCGAATCCATGAAAGCCTGTTTCGTGATCGCGTTCTGCGCGTGCACCCAGTCCAATGCGCGTGCGCTGTCCACGTCCTCCAGCCACAGATACGGATCATCCGACGGCGCGTTCGTCGCGCTGGTGGCGGCGGATGCAGGTTCGTTCGCCGTAGCCATGCCGGACAGTGTGACGCCCAAGGCGAGTGACAGCCAGATCGCTTTCATCTTGAGTCCTCATCTCGAGGGAATTCCCCGCGCGATATTGGCGGGGCCGGCACCTCTGCGCGCGTGACGAAAGGCATACATGAAAAGCCCCGCACAAGCGGGGCTGCTTCTTGATCGCTTCCGCCAATTTGCCCTCACCCCTTTGCCCTCTCCCGCAAGCGGAGAGGGGGCGAGCCGGGGTTTTCGCTAGATGCGTTGAATCGCATCTCGGGCCGGGAAGCGCACCAAGGATGGTTCACAAGAGCGGGATGAGTAGAAGGGCCACGATATTGATGATCTTGATCAGCGGGTTCACCGCCGGACCCGCGGTGTCCTTGTACGGATCACCCACCGTGTCGCCGGTGACTGCGGCCTTGTGCGCGTCGCTGCCCTTGCCGCCGAAGTTGCCGTCTTCGATGTACTTCTTGGCGTTATCCCAGGCGCCGCCGCCGGTGGTCATCGAAATCGCGACGAACAGGCCGGTGACGATCGTGCCGATCAGCACGCCGCC
>DAIOUL010000119.1:0-5783 GCA_036759545.1 Rhodanobacteraceae bacterium | reverse complement strand
TAGGTGACCAGGCCCGCGTTCTCCATCGCGCCGGCGGAGAAATCGGGCAGCGCGGCGAGGTCGAGCTTGCCGAACGGATAACCGAATCCGTAGTAGTTCTCTTCGGCTTCGATGATGCCCGGCACCATCGCCAGCGCGCGCTGCATCTTCGGGCCGTTGCCCTTGGCCGCGATGCCGCGCACCGGCACCGGTTCCTTGCGCCACCGGTTGGCCGGAATGCTCGGGCCGTCCACGATATCCAGCGGCCCGACCACCCAGGCGACCAGATAAGTCGGCAAGGGTTGGGTCTGCTCGAACGTCAAGGTTTTCCAGCCGTTCGATGCCTTGGTTTCGGAAACCAGTTTGGTATTCGCGACCGCCTTCTCCTTGGCCGGAATGGTCAGCACGATGTCGAAAGGCGTCTTGAAGCCGGGCTGATCGAAGCAGGGAAACGCATAGCGCGCACTGATCGGCTCCATCTGCGTCATAGCGTACGCATTGCCGGCGAACTCGACCTTGTAGAAACCTTCCAGCGTCTGGTTGTACGGCGCCTGGTAGGCGATCTTCAGCGAAAGCTTCTGCGGCTGCAGCGTGCCGCCGAAATCGATGCGCGCCACGCCCGCATCCGCATCGGCCTGCACGTATTTCCCGCCGTGCGATTTGCCGCTCGCATCGGTGATGGTGACTTTGGAGACCTTCAGATCCTTGCCGTGCAGCCAGAGATGATCGGAAGCTTTTTTCAAATCCACGGCAATCGTGACGGTGCCGCTGTAGCCGGGTTGTTCCGGGTCGCTGCGCAGAGACAAACGATACGACTCGGGCACGGCCCAGTCGGGCAGCTTCTCCAGCGGCGGCGATTCGCTGTCCGATGCGGTGGACGTGGCGGGCTTCTGCGCCCACGCGGAAGGTGCGGCGAACAGCACGCCCAGTGCGCACACGGCGGCGAGGATGGAACGCTTCATGGCTGGCTCCGGCAAGTGCACAAACTTCCACTGAAGCACAGCGAAGCGATGGCGGCAAGCGTCGGTGGTCATGGTCGCGGTTTTCGCGGGTGACCGCGGGTCGTTCGAGCAATCGCTCGCATCGGCGGGTATCGCGCGCATTGACTTTCATCGGGCCGCCCTTTTTCATGCGCGAAACCGGCAGCCCGGAGAGCACGCGTGAGCAGTTCGACCGACAACAATCACGAAACGCGTGTACCCGCGGACGAAAACGGCGGCGCTCAACCCGGCGCCGGCTACCGCCAGGAACTGGATCGCGCGCTGAAGCTGCGCCATTTGCTGGTGTACGGCATGGTCTTCATCGTGCCGGTCGCGCCGGTGGCGGTGTACGGTTTCGTGGCGCAAGCCAGCCACGGCATGGTGCCGCTGGTGTACGTAGTCGGCATGGTGGCGATGCTCTTCACCGCACTGAGCTACCGCGAACTGAGCGCGGAGTTCCCGTACGCGGGTTCGGTGTACGCATACGTCGGCCGCGGCCTCGGTCCGTTTCCCGGTTTCCTGGCCGGCTGGATGATCCTGGCCGATTATCTGCTGATCCCGGGATTGATCTACGCCTTCGTTGCGAGCTGGCTGCACGGCTTGCTGCCGGGCGTGCCGCCTCCGATCTGGATCGTGGCGCTGGTGGTGATCAATACCGCGATCAACCTGCTCGGCATCCGCATGCAGTCGCAGGCGAATTTCATCCTGCTGGCGCTGGAACTGGTCGCGCTGGCGGTATTCATCGTGCTGGCGATCTGGTTCGTGTTCGTCCTGCACCGCGGCAGCGGCGGATTCTCGTTCGTGCCGTTGTACCAGCCCGGACACATCAATGCCGGTTTCATCGCGACCGCGGCATCGATCGCGGCGTTGAGCTTTCTCGGTTTCGACGGCATCAGCACGCTGGCCGAGGAAGCGCAAAATCCGCGGCGCGACGTCGGCAACGCGACGTTGTTGACGTTGTTGCTGCTGGGTGCGCTGTTCGTGCTGCAGACCTGGCTGGCGGCGCTGGTGCATCCGGATTTCGCGTCGCTCGATCCCAAACTCGGCTTCTTCGAAATCGCGCGCGAAGTCGGCGGCGCGTTGTTCTTCACCGCACTGATCGTGGTGAAGGCGATCGCCACCGGCATCGCCAACGCGCAAGCCGCGCAGGCCGCCAATTCGCGCATCCTCTACGCGATGGGCCGCGATCGCGCGCTGCCGTTCGGTGCATTTCTTTCCAACGTGAACGCGGGCCGGAAAATCCCGGCCAATGCGATCGTGTCCGTGGCCGTGCTGGCGCTGCTGCTCGCCTTGCTGGTACCGGAGGAAATCCTGTTGAAGCTCGTCAACTTCGGCGCGCTGAGTTCCTTCGTGCTGCTGAACCTGGCTGTGCCGTTCTACTTCGTGCCGCGCACGAAACACAGGCACTGGTTCCGGCATCTGCTGTTTCCGGTGCTGGGGCTGGCAATCACCGGATTCATCTTCAGCGGCTTCGATCGCAACACCTTCATCTTCGGCGCAGCATGGCTGGTCGCCGGCGCGATCCTCGGCTGGACGCGCCGCGGCAACGTGCTGCGCTTCGAAGGGATGTAGCTCGCCTCGAAGCGCAGCGGCGGCTCGCCTTACGCCGCCGCCGCGGCTTGCGCGCTCGCTGCCGCTTGCGATTGTTCGAGCGTCACGGCCACCGCGTGGATCACCGCGGCGATGCGCACCGCGCTCTGGATCGCCTGCGCCGACACCTCGTGCTTGCGCAGGGTCTTCTCGTGCGACTCCATGCACTTGCCGCAGCCGTTGATCGCGGACACCGCGAGCGAGGCCAGTTCGAAATCGATCTTCGACCCACCGGGATTGGCCATCACGTTCATGCGCAGAGACGCACGCATCGTCGCGAATTCCTCGTTGCCGACCAGGTGCGTGAAGCGGTAATAGATGTTGTTCATCGCCATCATCGCCGCCGCCGCGCGCGCGCCGTTCAATTCGGCATCAATGGCGTGTTGCGAAGCGAACTGCGCGATGGCTTGCGTCAGCGGCTCGTGCCGCGATGCGATCGCAGACGCCAGCGCCATCAGCGCGATCTGCTTCTGCGTCAGACCCGGCGCGCCGTGCTCGCTCAGCACCGAGTCGAGATTGAGTCGCAGGTCCTTCGCGTAGTCGGGCAAAGAGGATTTGATCTGTTCGAGGGTCATGTCGGAATCGTTCGTAGTCGGGTCTGAAAGCCCTCCCCTTCAAGGGCGAATCGGCGCGTTTGCGAACCGTAGGTTCGCGCGCCGATAAGCGCCCGCAGCAGGAGCGAAGGGCGGGGTTGCTTGGCGAGGAATGGACTCCGAGCCTAGCAACGGTTGGGTGGGGATGGTTTATTCGGATCAACACCATCCCCATCCCGGCCTTCCTGAAGGGGAAGGAGAAAAGCGTCGTGCATTTGCGCTGATCACGCCGCTTTCAGCGTCTCTTCGCCCTGCTGCCAATTGCACGGACACAGCTCATCCGTCTGCAATGCATCCAGCACACGCAGCACCTCGGACGGATTGCGGCCGACCGAACCTTCAGTGACATAGACGAAGCGGATCACGCCATCCGGATCGACCAGGAATGTCGCGCGGCGCGCCACGCCTTCCTCGTCGAGAATCCCGAGCGCGCGCGACAGATCCTTGTTGATGTCGGCCAGCATCGGGAACGGCAGGTCGCGCAGATCCTTGTGGTCCTTGCGCCAGGCGAAGTGCACGAACTCGCTGTCGGTGCTGCCGGCCAGGATCTGGCAATCGCGATCGGCGAATTGCGAATTCAGATCGCCGAAACCCTTGATCTCGGTCGGGCACACGAACGTGAAATCCTTGGGATAGAAGAACACGCACAGCCACTTGCCGCGATAGGTGTCGTTGCTGATCGGGAAAAAGGCCTTGTCCAGGTTCTCGATGGACACGGTGGACTTTAGATTGAACTGCGGAAACTTGTCTCCAACGGTAAGCATGTACTACTCCTGTTTTGCTGCGGTTGATGTGGATTGATTCGATGGTCTTGGAGCGTTCCTTCGACCACGGAACACAAGATAAGGCCGATCCTTCAATCGTTCAAATCGATAGTTGCCATTGTTTCGATAGCTGGTTACTATTGATGCATGAACCTGCGCGACCTGCGCTATCTCGTGGCCCTGGCCGAGCACCGTCATTTCGGCCGCGCTGCAGCGGCGAGCTTCGTCAGCCAGCCCACGCTCTCGACCCAGATCAAGAAGCTCGAGGACGAACTGGGCGTGACGCTGGTGGAGCGCACGCCGCGCCGCGTGCTGCTGACCGAAACCGGCCGCGAGATCGCCGCCCGCGCGCGCGACGTATTGAATGAGGTGGAACAGATCCGCGGCATCGCGCGGCGCACCCGTGATCCCGAAGCCGGCAGTGTGCGGCTCGGAATTTTTCCCACGCTCGGTCCTTATCTGCTGCCGCATGTGGTGCCCGCGGTGCACGCGCGCTTCCCGAAGCTGGAATTGCTGCTGATCGAGGAAAAGACCGAGGAAGTATTGAAGCGTCTGCGTGAAGGAAAACTCGACGCGGGCATCCTGGCCTTGCCGATCCACGACGACACCTTGCACGCGGAGTTCCTGTTCGAAGAACCGTTCCTGCTGGCGGTGCCGCGGGATCATCCGCTTGCGCACCGGCGCGCGCTGAAGCTGGACGATCTGGAGAACCAGAGCCTGCTGCTGCTGGAAGACGGCCATTGCCTGCGCGACCAGGCGCTGGAGGTCTGCCGCATGAGCGGCGCCGGCGAAAAGACCGGTTTCCGCGCCACCAGTCTGGAAACATTGCGGCAGATGGTCGCGGCAGACGTCGGCGCGACGTTGTTGCCGGTGTTGGCGGTCAAGCCGCCGGTGGCACAGGCGGAGAACGTCAGGCTCATCGAGTTCCGCGGCCGCGCGCCGAGCCGCCGGCTCGCCATGGTCTGGCGCAAGAGCTCCGCGCTGGCGCCGTTCCTGAAGCGGCTCGCACAGGTCTTCCGTGAATTGCCGCGCGAGTTGCTGGATGCACGCACGGCCGCTTCGTCCGCATCTGAACCTACTCGGCGCCAGCGCCCCCGAACACGCGCCGCGTGACGGGTACGATTCTGTTACGTCGCATGCATCGCACAGGAAAACTCCGGTGGAACATCGAGACAGCCCTCCCATCACGATTTCCAGCACCGATGTCCAGCGCCTGGAGGCGCTGCTGGAATCGGCGCAATACCGCGACCAACCCGGCGCGCCCGCCCTGCAGAAGGAACTGGAGCGCGCGCACGTGGTCACGCCGCAACAACTCCCGAACGACGTCGTCAGCATGAACTCCATCGCCGAATGCGTGGAGGAAGGCAGTGGCCGCGCGCATGAACTCACGCTGGTGTATCCACGTAATGCGGATGCGGCACAGGGCCGCGTTTCCGTGCTGGCGCCCGTCGGCACCGCGCTGCTCGGCCTGAAGATCGGCCAGAGCATCGACTGGCCGGCGCCGGCGGGAACACTGAGATTGCGTGTGACGGCGATACGCTACCAGCCCGAAGCCGCGGGCGAGTATTACCGTTGAAGATCAGCCGTTGAAGATCTGCCGCTGAAGATCTGCCGCTGAAGGGGTCCACGGCAATAGCCTGCGCCTATTTTTTCGATTGCTTCAATCAATTTCCTGAAATCTTGGGATCGCGGTAGGCTCGCAGGGTCGGCCGCGCGGCGGCTGCACGTTCACTCAGCGAGAGGTGTTGTGACATGGGCAATCTCAAGGGCTCCAAAACCGAGGACAATCTGAAGGCCGCATTCGCGGGCGAGTCGCAGGCCAATCGCCGTTACCTCTACTTCGCTTCCAAGGCCGACGTCGAGGGCTACAACGACGT
>DAIOUL010000118.1:0-5893 GCA_036759545.1 Rhodanobacteraceae bacterium | reverse complement strand
TACAGCTACTTCAGCGAAATCTTCACCGCGTTCTATTCGATGGACCGCTACGATCTCGCGATGACGCTGCACCGTTTGTACGGCGCCTACGCCTGGGCGTTCTGGGGCACGATCCTGTTCAACGTGCTCGCCATCCAGTTGCTGTGGTTTCCGCGCGTGCGGCGTAGCCACGCGGCGGTCTTCCTGATTTCCATTGGCGTGCTGATCGGCATGTGGCTGGAGCGTTTCATGCTGATCGTGTCGAGTCTCTACGAAGACTTCGTGCCGTCCGCATGGAGCATGTTCTGGCCGACGTTCTGGGATCTGGCGTTTCTCGCGGACTCGGTCGGGTTGTTCTTCCTGATGTTCCTGTTGTTCGCGCGATTGTTGCCGGTGCTGTCGATGTTCGAGCTGCGCAAGCTGGCGCACCAGGCCGGCAGCGGCGGGGTGATGCGCGGAGGCGAGCCGTGAGCGGGCGCCTGCTCGGATTGCTGGCGGAATTCGCCGATGCCGAGCAATTGCGCGGCGCGGTGCTGCGCGCGCGGCACGAACGCTATGCCGACATTGAAGCGTATTCGCCGTATCCGGTCGATGGGCTGACCGAAGCGATGGGCGTGCGCCACAAACATGTACCGTTCTGGATGCTGCTGGGCGCGATCGGCGGCGGCGGATTCACCTATTGGCTGGAGTGGTTTTCGGCAGCGGTGAATTATCCGATCAACGTCGGCGGACGGCCGACGTTTTCCTGGCCGGCATTTCTGCCGCCCGCGCTGGAAACGACGCTGCTGTGGGGGGTGCTGGGAGGCGTGCTGGCGATCCTGATCGGCAACCGTCTGCCGCGCCTGCACCACCCGCTGTTCGCCGTGCGCGCGTTCGATCGCGCCAGCAGCGACCGGTTTTTCCTTTTGCTGCGCGCAAGCGATCCGAATTTCGAACCGCGCCTCGCGCAGGAATTCCTGCAAACGCTGTCGCCGCTGTCGGTCAGCGAGGTGATGGAGTGAAGCGGAAATTTCCGTCGCCGTCATTCCGGGGCCGCTTCCCGGGTTTTTCCGGGAAGCGGAACCCGAAATCCATTTTGATCTTGCGATCAAAAGAAAGAGCGGCCTGTCGAACTGCTCTGCGCTTCGCGGTTGCGTTGGCGTTTGCAACAACCCTCACCGCCTGCGAGCGCGGCATGCACGAGATGTACGATCAGCCGAAATACAAGCCGCTGAAACCGAGTTCCTTTTTTGCGAACGGCAATTCCTCGCGGCCGCAGGTGCAAGGAACCCAGGCACGTTCCGGTGGTGCATTGGCCGGCGCCAGCAGCGGACGCAACGGGAAACGTCCGATCACGCCTGCAGCGCCGCCCGTCAGCGGCGTGAACGCGCAAGGCAAACCGCTGGCGCAGAGCGGCCCCGCTGCGCAACCCGGTTACGCCAATCCGTTGGCGATCACGCCGCAACTGCTGGCGCGCGGAGAAGAACGATTCAACATTTATTGCGCGCCCTGCCATAGCCGCGCCGGCGACGGCGACGGCATGATCGCGCGGCGCGGCTTTCCGCATCCGCCCAGTTACCACACCGACGCGCTGCGCAATGCGCCGGACAGCCATTTCTACGACGTGATCACGAATGGCTACGGCGCGATGTTTCCTTACGCCGCCCGCGTCAGTCCGCACGATCGCTGGGCGATCGTCGCCTACATCCGCGCGTTGCAACTGAGCCAGCACGCGCCGGCATCGGATTTGAGCGCGCAGGATTTACAGAAATTGCGGGGAGCCACGCGATGACCGCCTGGCTGCCGCGCGCGCGCGCGGAATGGATCGCGTTGCTGGTCGGCGCCGTCGCGCTGATCGCATGCGGTTTGCTGGGAATCCGCGCGCCGCAGCAGTCGTTGCTTTCGTATCTGTTCGCGTTCTTCTTCTTCACCGGCTTGAGCGTCGGCAGTCTGGCGCTGCTGATGGTTCATGCGATTACGGGCGGTGCATGGGGCTATTACGTGCGTGCGCCATTGCTGGCCGCCGCGCGCGTGCTGCCGCTGATGTCGCTGGCGGTGATCCCGATTCTGGTTTGCATGCGCGTGCTGTATCCGTGGACGGCGCCGCAACCGCTCAATGCGCAATTGCATGCGCAGAGCTGGTATCTCTCCGATGGCTTCTTCGTGATCCGCACGATCGTGTATTTCGCGCTGTGGCTGGGCTGGCTTCTCGCCTTTCAACGCTTGCTCGACGATCCCGTGCGGATGCGGCGCCTCGCTGCGCCGGGCCTGATCGTCTATGCGTTGACCACGCTGGTCGGTTCGACCGACTGGATCATTTCGCTGACGCCGCACTGGCATTCATCGGTGTTCGGCATGATGGCCGGAACGGGGTGGATCCTGATCGCGTGTGCGCTTGCGGTGCTGTGCGCGTGTCTGCGCGAGGATGCCGATTCCCATCCGCCGCACGTGCTGCACGATCTGGGAAATCTTCTGTTGGCGCTGGTACTGGCGTGGGCATACCTCGTCTTCATGCAGTACCTGACGGTGTGGGTGGCCGACCTGCCGGACGAAAACGCCTGGTATATCCCGCGCACGCTGACTTCGTGGCGGTATCTCGCCTGGTTCCTGATCGCGTTCCACTTCGTGATCCCGTTCTTCGTGCTGCTGTCGCGCGAAGCCAAGCGGCGGCGCGGGTGGCTGGGAACGATCGCGGCGATGCTGCTGGTCGCCGATCTCGCCGATACGTTCTGGCTGGTCCTGCCCAGCTTCCGCCCACATGGATTTCTTCTTTCCTGGACCGATCTGTGCGCGCCGCTGGGGCTCGGTGCATTGTGGCTGTGCGTGTTCTTGAGCCAATTGCGCGTGATCGGGTTGCCCGCTGCCGCGCCTCCACACGCCGCAACCGAGCTGGAGCGCAGCCATGGCTGAGCATGAACACCCGTTCGGCCACGAGCCCTCCGCGATCGCGGTGCGGCGCGTGCTGATCATCGGCGCGATCCTGGCTTTCGTGGTACTGACATCGGTCGTGGTGCTGCATTTCGTATTGCGCGATCTGGTGATGCCGCGGCATGCGGAGTTGATGCTGCGTCCCGGCGTGCTTCCACCGGAGCCGCGGTTGCAGCCCTCGCCGCAAAACGACCTGGCTGTGTTCCGCGCGCGCAAGGAAGCGCTGCTTTCCGGTTACGCCTGGACCGACGCCTCGCACACTTACGCACGCATTCCGATCGCGCGCGCGATGCAGATTTATGCGCAGCAGCACGGAGCAGCGGCGAGCGGCGCCACGGCTGGAGCGCCGCAATGAGCATTGGCCGTTCCCGAGACACCATGCTGATTCCGGTATTGCTGCTGACGATCGCAAGCGCATGTCCGGCGCAACCGCATTCTCGTCCACGCCCGCCGCCCGATCTATTGCAACGTGTCGGCTTCGATCAGCATCTCGGCGCGCAGGTGCCGCTGGATGCGGTGTTCCGCGACGCGAACGGCAAGCGGGCGCGGCTGCGTGGACTGCTCGACGGCAAGCCGGCACTGCTGGTGCCGGGCTACTACACCTGCCGCAATCTGTGCGGTGTGGTGCGCACCGGCGTGGCGAACGCGGTGCGGCGCAGCGGATTGATTCCGGGCGAACAGTTCAACGTGCTGCTGGTCAGCATCGATCCGCACGACAGTTCGAAGAGCGCACGCACCGCGCAGAGCAACGATGAACTGGCGCACCCGAATGCGCATGTCGCCGGTTGGCATTACCTGAGCGGCGCGCAAGAGGCGATCGCGCCGTTGATGCGCAGCATCGGCTTCCGCTACTTCTTCGATGATCGCGACGATCAATACGCGCACACGGCCGGCATCGTCGTGCTGACGCCGCAAGGCCGCATCGCGCAATACCTGTTCGGCGTGCAGTTCGCGCCGGAAACGCTGCGTCTGGCGCTGGTGAACGCTTCGCGGGGCAGCATCGGCAATCTCGTCGATCGCCTGCTGCTGCTGTGCTGCGACTACGATGCCAGCACCGGCCGCTACACGGTGACGATCGATCGCGTGATGCAGGGGTTGGGCGTTGCGACCGCGCTGATCCTGATCGGCGGCATCGCGTGGTTGCGCCGTGCCGAGCGGCGGCGCGAGCGGAGCGGCCCGGCATGAACGAACAGTTCCATCTGCTGTTGCCTTCCGCATCGAGCCTTTCGGGCCGGATCGACGCGCTGTGGTGGACGATGGTCTGCCTGTGCAGCGCGGTGGCGATCGGTGTGTTCGTGGTGATGTGGGTGTTCTGCATCCGCTATCGGCGTGGACGGCAGATCGATCGCACCTTGAGCCGCGGCACCACGCCGATCGAGCTGACCTGGACACTGGTGCCGCTGGTGATCTTCCTCGGCGTGTTCGGCTGGAGCCTGTTCCTGTATGCGCGCGAAAAGAATCCGCCCGCGGATGCGCAGACGATTTACGTGGTCGCCAAGCAATGGATGTGGAAGGTGCAGCATCCCAACGGCATCCGCGAGATCAACCAACTGCACGTGCCGCTGGATGTGCCGGTGCGCCTGACGATGACTTCGCAGGACGTGATCCACAGCTTCTACGTGCCAGCGTTTCGCGTGAAGCAGGACGTGCTGCCGGGCCGCTATACGCAGTTGTGGTTCGAGGCCACGCAGCTCGGCACGTTTCCGTTGTTCTGCACGCAGTACTGCGGGCTGGATCACTCGCGGATGGGCGGCCAGGTGACGGTGATGCGGCCCCAAGACTACGCACACTGGCTGCGCGGCAACGGCGGCGACGCAACGCTCGCCGCTCGTGGCGCAGCGCTGTTTCGCTCGCTCGGATGCAGCGGCTGCCACGGCGCCAACGCTTCGGTGCACGCGCCCGATCTCGCCGGCATCTACGGCCGCACGGTTCACCTGTCCGGCGGCAGCAGCGTGCTCGCCGACGATGTCTACATCCGCGATTCGATCCTGCTGCCGCAAAAACAAATCGTGGCCGGCTACGCGCCGATCATGCCCTCGTTCCAGGGCCAGGTGAGCGAGGACGATTTGCTGGAGTTGATCGCGTATTTGAAATCCTCAAAACCGGTACCGGGGACCGGGGACCGGGGACCGGGAAAAGCAACGCCAGTGCTGCCTGCCAACGAGAGTACGAAGAATGGTCGCCATTGACGCCGACACCCATCTGGATGCCACGCCGCCGAATTTCCTCAATCGGGAAACCGGCCTGTGGTCTTGGCTCACCACGCACGACCACAAGCGCATCGGCATTCTCTACGCCATCGGCATCACCTTCTTCTTTTTCCTCGGCGGTGCGGCGGCGACGCTGATCCGCCTGCACCTGATCACGCCCGACGGCGTGCTGCTCAATACCGAAACCTACAACAAGGCCTTCACCTTCCACGGCGTGGTGATGGTGTGGTTCTTCCTGATTCCGTCGATTCCGGCCACGCTCGGCAATTTCCTGCTGCCGTTGATGATCGGTGCGCGCGATGTCGCTTTCCCGAAATTGAACCTGGCGAGCTGGTACCTCTACATCATCGGCGGGCTGTTCACGATTTGCGCGCTGCTGATGGGCGGCGTCGACACGGGCTGGACGTTCTACACGCCGTTCTCGACGATGTTCTCCAACAGCAATGTGTTCCTGGTGATCGTCGGTGTGTTCGTCACCGGCTTCTCGACGATCTTCACCGGCCTGAACTTCATCGTCACCATCCACAATCTGCGCATGCCCGGCATGAAGTGGTTCAAGCTGCCGCTGTTCGTGTGGGCGATGTACGCGGTGAGCATCGTGATGGTGCTGGCGACGCCGGTGCTGGCGATGACGCTGGCGCTGATCGGACTGGAACGTGGACTCGGCGTCGGCGTGTTCGATCCCGCATTGGGCGGCGATCCGCTGCTGTTCCAGCACCTGTTCTGGTTCTACTCGCATCCGGCGGTGTACATCATGATCCTGCCGGCGATGGGCGTGGTCAGCGAGATCATCCCCT
>DAIOUL010000117.1:0-5916 GCA_036759545.1 Rhodanobacteraceae bacterium | reverse complement strand
TCGGCGCGCGCTTCGTGCTGGGGCTGGCGATCGGCATCGCCGCCTTCACCGCGCCTTTGTATCTCGCCGAAATCGCGCCGCCCGACAAACGTGGGGCGATGATCTCGACCTATCAGTTGATGATCACCATCGGAATTTTTGTAGCCTTCCTCTCGGACACGGGGTTCAGCTATATCGAGAGCTGGCGCTGGATGCTGGGCATCATCGCGGTTCCGGGTGCATTGTTCCTGCTGGGGGTGCTGGGCCTGCCGGAGAGTCCGCGCTGGCTGGTGCTGCGCACCCGCAATGATGAAGCCGGCGCGGTGTTGCAGAAATTGCGCGGCGATCCCGCGCTGGTGCGCGTCGAGATCGACGAGATCACAGAGCAACTGCGCACGCCGCAACAGGGCTGGCACCTGTTTCTGCAGAACCGCAATTTTCGCCGTTCGGTGTTCCTCGGCATCGCGCTGCAGGTGGTGCAACAGCTCACCGGCATCAACGTGGTCATGTATTACGCGCCGCGCATCTTCGCCGACATGGGCTACGCAACGACCGCGCAGATGTGGTTCACCGCAATCGTCGGATTGACCAATGTCTTGTCCACTTTCATCGCGATCGGCCTGGTCGATCGGCTGGGACGCAAACCGATCCTGTATGCCGGTTTCGTGGTGATGGCGATCGGGCTGGGCGTCGTCGGCTGGCTGATGCACCTCGGCATGGGAACGCAAGGCGAGCGCCTGCTGGCGGTCGCGATGTTGCTGGTGTTCGTGGTCGGCTTCGCGTTCTCGGCGGGACCGCTGGTGTGGACGCTGTGCTCGGAAATTCAGCCGCTGAAAGGACGCGATTTCGGCATCGGCGTCTCCACCGTCACCAACTGGGTATTCACCGCCGTGGTCGGCGCGACTTTCCTCACGCTGCTCAACCGCTTCGGCCACGCGCAGACGTTCTGGTTGTACGCCGCTTTCAACGCCGCGTTCCTGCTGTTCACCTGGGCGTTGGTGCCCGAAACCAAAGGCGTTTCGCTGGAACAGATCGAACACAAGTTGATGGAAGGCAAGCGGCTGCGCGATATCGGGAGTTGATTTGTGCGATCGTCCTGATCGCTGCATTCCGATCCTCTTCAACAACCCGTCGTATTCGGCCCCGGGAAGTCCAAAAGCGGCCACGGAGCTCTTTGCCATGGACGGCGGCTCTTGCCGCACTTTTCAAATTCCGCGCGCCATGAGCACCGCGGCGAGCGGCATGATCGCGAGGCCGAACAATTCCACGCCTACCAGCACGCGCATCCACCACCATTCGCGCGCGGGAATTTCGAAGCGCGTATCCTCGCGGCGGTAGCGGCGCCAGCGCTGATAGTTCATGGTGGGAATGATCGAAATCAGTCCCACAACCACGAACAGGCCGATCAGGGCGTGGAACGCGCCATTGTGGGTGTAGAACGCCAGCGGTTTGGCGCCCAGGAACAGCCGGCCCAAGCCGGTCAGCAGCACCAGACCCGCGCTGATGAAGTAGCCCAGATCCGTGCGCGCCAGAGTTTCCACGTCCAGCGCGGCGTAGCCCGCACGCAGCAACAGCCACTGCCGGGCTAGAAACCACGCAAGGAAGAAAATCGAAAGAAAGTGCGCGTAGGACAGCAATGCGTCGCCGTACATCAGCGCGACTCCGTTGCGTTATCGCGAAACGGCAGCGCATCGAGATCCACATTGCCGCCGCTCAACAACAATCCGATCTTTTTGCCGCGCCAGCGCTCGCGCTGCGACAGCAGCACCGCCAGTACGACCGCAGAAGAGGGTTCCACCGTTTGCTTCAGGTGCGACCACAACGAGCGCATCGCCGCGAGTGTCTCCACATCATCGGCGATGGCGATTTCCACACCGTGCGCGCGCAGCAACCGGAAATTGATTTCGCCGATGGTCGCACGCAAGCCGTCGCAAATTGTGTCAGGCACGACGTCGGTGACGCGTTCTCCGCGTTGCATCGAACGGTAACCGCCGTCGGCGCCCGCAGGTTCGGCTGCCAGCAACCGTGTGGACGGCGACAACGCGCGCGCTGCGATCGCGGTGCCCGACATCAATCCACCACCGCCCAGCGGCGCGACCAGCAAATCCAGATCCGGCACCTGCTGCAAGAACTCCAGCGCAGCAGTGCCCTGGCCCGCGATCACGCGCGGATCGGTGTAGGGATGGATCATGGTCGCGCCGGTCTCGTGGCGGATGCGTTCGGCGGTCTCTTCCCGCGCGGCTAGCGTCGCCGCGCAATGATGCAGGGTTCCGCCCGCGGCTTCGATGTTGGCAAGCTTTACGCGCACCGCCCCCTGCGGCACCACCACGTGGGCCGGAATGCCGCGCGTGCGTGCGGCCAGCGCCAGCGCGGCGCCATGGTTGCCGGACGAATGCGTCACCACGCCGCGCGAGGCTTCCTCGCCGCTCAGCGACCACACTGCATTGCACGCACCGCGGAACTTGAACGCGCCGCCTACTTGCAGGTGTTCGCATTTGAAATGCAGCGACGCACCGGCGAGTTCATCGAGCGCGCCGGCGCGCAACACCGGCGTGACGCGCGCGAACGGCGCGATCCGCACCGCCGCGGTGCGCACATCGGTCAGAGTGGGGGATTCGAACGGGGTCATGCGGTTTTCGAGCGCGCACCATACACAGATGCGCAACTACGCGCCAGAGCACGGATCTAAAGGCGTTCTCGCCGCGACATTCTCGTACAATCGAGCGATGCGCAACATTTCAGAAAAACACGTTGTCCGTCTCGCCGATTACACCCCTCCTGCGTGGACCGTACCTCAGATCGAGCTGGAGTTCGATCTCGACACCGGTGCCACTGAAGTCACCGCGCGACTGCACCTTCAACGCGATCCGCAGCAGCAGAACCCTCTGCACCTGGACGGCGAAGGATTGGAGCTGCTGCAGATCAAGCTGGACGGCCGCGAACTGGCGACTCCGGAGTACGCGCTGGACGCACACGGGCTCACCCTTCCCGGCGCGCGGGATGGTGCCATCCTGGAAACACGGGTGCGGATCGATCCGTCGGCGAATACCGCGTTGTCGGGTTTGTATCTGTCCGGTCCGCGCGAAACGGGATTCTTGCTGACGCAGTGCGAGGCGGAAGGTTTCCGCCGCATCACCTTTTTTCCGGATCGTCCGGACGTATTGGCGAGATACACGGTCACGATGCGCGCCGACCGCACGCGCTTTCCGATTCTGCTGGCGGGCGGCGATCCGGATGGCGCCGGCGACTTGCCCGGCGGAAGGCACTGGGCGCGTTTCGTCGATCCGTATCCCAAGCCTTGTTATCTCTTCGCGGTGGTCGCGGGCCATCTGGAAAAAATCGAGCGTGCGTACCGCACCGCGGACGGCCGCGACGTCACCTTGCGCATCTGGGCGGAAAGCGATGCGATCGATGGCTGCCGTTACGCTATGGATGCGCTCGAGCGCGCCATG
Source organism: Rhodanobacteraceae bacterium (assembly GCA_036759545.1). Lineage (GTDB taxonomy): Bacteria > Pseudomonadota > Gammaproteobacteria > Xanthomonadales > Rhodanobacteraceae > 66-474. The sequence goes on along the minus strand of DAIOUL010000117.1, from coordinate 2,485 downwards.
CGCTGGGACGAGCGCACCTACGGCCGCAACTACGATCTATCCGTTTTCAATGTCGTCGCCACCCACGACTTCAACATGGGTGCGATGGAGAACAAAGGCCTCAACATTTTCAACGCGAAATATCTGCTCGCCGACCCGGAGATCACCACCGACGAGGAGTACCGCCACATCGAAGCGGTGATCGCGCACGAGTATTTCCACAACTGGAGCGGCAACCGCGTGACCTGCCGCGACTGGTTCCAGTTGTCGTTGAAGGAGGGTTTCACGGTATTCCGCGAGCAGCAATTCTGCTCCGAGGTGCAATCGGCGGCGCTGCAGCGCATCGAGCAGGTTTCCATGCTGCGGCGGGTGCAATTTCCGGAAGACTCAGGCCCGCTGGCGCATCCCGTGCGGCCGTCCGAGTACGCGGCGATCGATAACTTCTACACGGCAACCGTCTATGAAAAGGGCGCGGAGCTGGTACGGATGATCGCGGGCCGCCTGGGGCGCGAAGGCTTCCGCCGCGGCACCGATCTGTACTTTGCGCGTTTCGATGGACAGGCCGCGACGATCGAAGATTTCATCGCCGCCCTGGGCGAAGCAAACGGTGTCGACCTTTCGCTGTATCTGGCCTGGTACGCACAAGCCGGCACGCCGCAGGTGCGCGCGCGTGGCGAATACGAAGCAGCCACGAACCGCTATGTGCTGGCGCTGATGCAACATACGCCCGCAACACCGAATCAGCGCGACAAGCAGCCGCTGCCCATCCCGGTGCGGGTCGCACTGTTCGCGCGAGACGGCGCACGCATGCCGCTGGGACTGGAGGGACGATCCCGGTCCGCCGAAGAGCTCGTAGTGGAATTCGACTCGAAGGAGCAGCAATTTGTGTTCACCGGCATCGGCAGCCCGCCGGTGATTTCGCTGCTGCGCGGCTTCTCCGCGCCCGTGCAACTGCACTTCGACTATTCGCCGCAGGACCTCGCGCTGTTGCTGCGCCATGAAACGGAAGACTATGACCGCTGGAACGCCGCGCAGCAATTGGCAGCGACCGCTTTCGACGCTGAATATGCAGGCCTATCGGAAAATCCTGCGCTGGACGCGTGGCTGGACGCGCTGGCCGAAGTATTTCGGGCGGACGAGCGTGAACTCGATCCGGCGCTCCTGGCAGAACTGTTGACGCCGCCTTCTGCGATCGAACTGGGTGCGCGCAATGAGCCGTTCGATCCGGACCACGTGCACGCGGCGCGCGAGCGACTCGAAACACAACTGGCACGCCGATTGGATGGCGCACTGCTCGCGCGCTATGAAGCACTGCATCGGGAAGAGAGTGGTTCTCCGGACGCCCCCGCGCGCGGGCGACGGCGATTGAAGGGCCGGGTGCTGTTGTTGCTGTGGCGCCTGGATGCGGCGGCCGGAGCGGCGCGAGCATCCGCGCAATATCGCCATGCGCAGACCATGACGGATCGCCTGTCGGCACTCTCCGCGCTGGTCCGCGCGGACCTGCAGCAGGCTGATGACGCCTTGCGCGACTTTCGCGCGCGTTTCGATGCGAAGCCGCTGGCGCTGGACCAGTGGTTGGCCTTGCAGGCGAAGATTCCCGAGCACGAGACGCTGGAGCGCGCGTGCGCGCTTGTCGCTGATCCGGCGTTCGACCTGCGCAATCCCAATCGCGTGCAATCGCTGCTGGGTGTATTCGCGCGCGGCAATCCGGTGGGCTTTCATCGCCCCAATGGCGAGGGCTACCGTTTTCTCGCTGAGCAGCTTATCCGGATCGACGCGTTGAATCCGCAGAACGCTGCGCGCCTGGCCAAGGCATTCGAGAATTGGCGCACGCTGGAACCGAAACGCCGCCAAGCGGCACGTGCGACGCTGGTTCGGCTCGCTGACGAGAATGGATTGTCGCGGGACTTGGCCGATATCCTGGACCGGATGCTGACCGGCGAAGCCGCATCCTCGGGGGGCTGACCCGCGGACGTCTGCGCTCAGGCAGCCCGGGTGTGCAGAACGGGCTCCAGTGCCCGCACTTCCTGCTCGATGGCCTTCAGCAATTCCGGATTGGATTGGCTCTGCACGGACAGGTTATCGGCCAGCAATTCGAGCCGGCCCTGCTCCATCCATGCGTCATGATGCTGACGCACTTCCTCCCAATCCGCTTGTCCCCCCGCCAGCATGCTCATGACGCGTTCCTTGATTTCGTTTTATTGATTTTGTTGATCTACTGCACGATACGTACCAGCCGCGAGCGTGACGAACTTCACCAATCCCGCGGCAGGAAGCGCCGCACTGCGCGGAGCGTGTCAAACTGCACATGTCCGATGCTTTAACACACCATTTAACCGAGCCGGGCGATACTCCACGCGCGCTCCGCTCTGGTATGCAGATGGCGCTTTGCCCCGCTGTAAGTTGCCCGCTGTAAAATTGCTTGTTGTTGTAGGCTTGCTTCACCGGTTACACGCTTCTGGCGCCCGGCACACGGTCTTCTTGGATTCCCCCTGTTCCTGACGAC
>DAIOUL010000116.1:0-5970 GCA_036759545.1 Rhodanobacteraceae bacterium | reverse complement strand
CCGCCAACGCCAAAATCCGGGGCTCGTCCCGCGGGACATCCCGGCACCGAGGCCAACCTCTCACAAAGACCGCGTATTTTCGCGGCGATCTGCCGGCAAGTCAACAGAACGGCTGCTGTCCCTTCTTGCCTCAGACCGCACCGGCTTGGCGGGTTATTGCGCCCGCAGTGTCGCGACTGCGGCTCCGGTCACATCCAGCAGGATCATTTTGTCCTTCTGCACGCGAGCGTGCGCGGTGCGGCTAAGCGCATCCATCACGCCGCGCTCGGTGTCCATCGCGCCGGCCGGTTGCAGGCAGGCCATCTTGGTGGAAAGCATCTGCTCGAAATGCAGCGCGCCATCGCCGCCGGCCAGAAAGGACGCGCCATAGCTGTTGCAGCCGGCGCGGCCGGACGCGCGACCCTTGTCGTCGAAGCGCAGTGTCGCGTGCACGTCATCCGGAATGGACTTGCCTTGTACCGAAACGAAACGCCATTGCGTCCCGGCCAGTTGCGACCCCGTCGGTGCGGCGGCGTGCGGTGCAGCTGTGGCACAGCCAGCCAGAACTAGCATTACTGCGAACAACAACGCGAGCGGGCGCATGGCGAGCCTCCTTTGCTTTGCCTGCACCTTAAATCGCCGCGGCTGAATCGCAGCTTCGAGCGATTACTTGGTTTCGCGTTTGATCAACTTGCCGTCACGGACATCGATCGTCTCGCGGAGATCCGGATGACTCACCTGCAACGACGGAAATTGCAGCTTACTGTCCGTGCCGATCGCGGTGACCGAGTAGCCGTCCAGTTCGAGCGGCTTGCCTGCGCTCAGCCGTTTCTCGAGATACGCATCCAGCGCGGCGCGTCCGCCTTGACGTTCGACTTCCTTGAATCTCGCCAAAACGATCAGATCGGCATGGCCTCCAGGATGTCCGCTGAAAAAGCGCGCCTGTCCGTCCTCGTCGATGCACAACGCGGTGTTCTCGTCCACGCCCAGGCCGATGATGGACGCGGTGTGCTGCGTCTTCGCAAGATTGGCCATGAAAGCGAGCAGGCGTCCCAGCCGTTCGCGCGTATCGAAATGGCTGTCGGTGATCACCTGCGAGGCGTACAAGGGCGGCAGGTGCAGGAAATCGTCCACCAGCGTCACTGCGGAACCCAGAGGATTCGCCAGCGCTTCCTTTGATGTGATGCTGCCGCCATCCAGCGCGCCGTAACTGTACCGGCCGAGGATCGCCAGCCCCGCGCTGGTTCCTCCGATCGGCTTGCCGTCGCGCACGTGTGCGTCGATCAGCGCGTTCAGCGGCGTGCCTTTCCAGAAGTGCACGTAGTTGGCCTGATCGCCGCCGGCGATGAAGATGCCGTCGGCGCGGCGCACGATATCGAGCACGCGCGAATCGCTAGCCTGCGCGCGGTCGTGGAAGATCAGCGTCTGCACCGACGCGACGTTGCCCACATCGTTGTAGATGTATTTCTGCAATTCGTCGTCGCCCGACGCACGCAGGATCACGATGTGGCCGTGCCCGGCCTGCGCCACCAGCCAGGCGAACGCCGCATCCACTTCGGTGCCGCCGCCCATCAGCATCAGGCCGCCGTGGGTCTGCGCCGGCGTCGCGGCGTGGATGTCGCCGATCTGGAAATATTCGTAACCGGATGGTTTTGGCGCATCGGCCGCAAGCACGCTCGGCGGCAACAGCGTGCACGCGAACAGCGCAAGGCAACACAGAATGGGTGAAACGCGCGGCGTGCTCATCGGCGATTCGTCACAACGGTCCAGGTTCATCAAGACGATCCGCTGCCGCGCTTCCCCCATTCCTGCCAGGATGCCAATTGGCTGATGCACCCGGCGCGCATCGGCGCTAATGTCGCGCACGTGTTCACCGATCTCGACCACTGGTTCGCGCGCGAAATCCTGCCGCACGAGGAATCGCTGACGCGTTTTCTCGCGCGCGCCTGGCCGCAACGCGACGAAATCCACGATCTGCGTCAGGAGATCTACACGCGCGTGTACCAGGCCGCGGCGACGCAACGTCCGAACCTGCCGAAATCGTTCCTGTTCGCCACCGCGCGGCATCTGATGACCGACCGCCTGCGCCGCAACCGCGTGGTTTCGATCGAAGCCGTGGGTGATCTGCACGACTCGAACGTCTTGATGGACGAGCGATCTCCGGAACGCTGGCTCGATGCGCGGCAGATGCTGAAACGGCTGGCCGAAGCACTGGACCGCCTGCCTGATCGCTGCCGCGAAGTGGTCTGGCTGCGACGTGTCGAGGACCTGCCGCAGAAGCAGATCGCGGCGCGGCTCGGCATCAGCGAGAAGACCGTGGAAAAACAGATCGCCAAGGGAACCCGTTTGATCGCGCGGTATTTCTACGGCGGAATGCAGGAAGAGGAGCCACCGCGGCGCCATCGCTCCGCAACCGGGCACGATCATGGAAGCCGGCAGCAAACGGATTGAAAGCATCGCCGCAGCCTGGCTCGCTCGCCGGGATTCGGAAACCTGGTGCGCACGCGATCAGGCGCAACTCGATGCCTGGTTGCGCGAGAGCGATGCGCACCGCGTGGCATGGCTGCGACTGGCCTCGGCCTGGGAGCAAGCCGATCGCCTGAAGGCGTTGGGCGCAGGCGTGCCGGCCGGACAGGTGCCGCCGCGTGGGCACTGGACGCTGTCGCCGTATTTCGATGCACGCCGCGTGCTCGCGCGCGAACGCGCGCATTCCGCACGCGCGTTACAGATGCCGGTGTTCGCGGCGATGGCAATCGTATTTGCCGCAGCCGCAGGGGTGTGGTTCCTTTGGCCGCGAGCTGAGCCGCCGGTGCAGCCGGTGGTGTATCGCACGATCGTGGGCGATAGCTCCACGATCCGCCTCGCCGATGGGTCCGAGGCCATGCTGAACAGCGATACCGCCATCGCCATCGCCTTGTCGCGCGACGAGCGCGACATCGATCTGCGCCGCGGCGAGGCGTTCTTCGAGGTGCGAAAAGATGCCTCGCGCCCATTCGTGGTCCACGTGGACGGCCGCCGCGTGGTCGCGGTCGGCACGCGTTTCGCTGTGCGCCGCGAAGGCGATGCCGCTCTGCGCGTGGTGGTGACGCACGGGCTGGTGCGGCTGGAATCGGAACCCGGAGTGGACGCCGCCGCGACCCTGCTGCCGGCCGGCAGCGTGGCGCAGGTTTCCGGCGACGCGCTGGAAATCCGTCATCTCTCCGTCGACCAGGCGCGCGAACTGCTGAGCTGGCGCGACGGTTTCGTAGTGTTCCATGACACACCGCTCGCGGCCGCGGCACAGGAATTCAATCGCTACAACACGCGCAAGCTGGTGATCGGCGATCCATCCATCGCCGGGCTACGCGTCGGCGGGCATTTTCGCTGGTCGAATCAGGATGCGTTCGTGAGGCTGATCGAACAGGCGTTTCCGGTTCGTGCCGAAACGGATGGCGACCGCATCGTGTTACTGGCCAAGGAATCCGCCCGGCGCAAGCGGTCGCGTTGATCGATGACGTAGGGAATTCCCGGCGACGTTCGTCTGGTTTCTGCAAGGGCGCATTCGGCGCGGCGGGGAGGATGACATGCGTTTGTTTCTTGCGATGCTGCTGGCGCTGGCCTGCACATTGCCGGCAGCCGCGTTCGGGCAGGCGACGGCGCGGCGCGTGGACATCCCGGCCGGCGACATGGTCGGCGCGCTGGATCAGCTCGCGCGGCAGACCGGTGCGCAGTTCATCTACGATGCGAACCAATTGCGCGGCGTGCATACCGCCGGCGTGCACGGCACGTTGACCACGGATCAGGCGCTCGACCAGCTGCTGCAAGGCAGCGGTTTCGGCGTGAAGCATGACGGCTCCGGCGCGATGGTGATCGTGAGAACCGCGGCGCCTGCTGTACCCGCCGCACGACCCGCCCCGCCGCCGCTGGAGCCGACGGACCAAGCCGCGGCCAAGCCGCAGACGCTGCAGGAGGTGGTAGTCACGGGCTCGCGCATTCCCCGCGCGCAGATCGAAGGACCCGCGCCTGTGGTGACCATCAGCGCGCAGGACATCCACGACCGCGGTTTCGCCTCCGTGCCGGACATCATGACTTCGCTGACGCAGAATCTCGGCGCGCTGGACAACAATCAGCAGACCGATGGTTTCTCGCCTGGCGCACAGGCCGTCGATCTGCGCGGCCTGGGTCCCAATCACACGCTGGTGCTGGTGAACGGGCGGCGCATCGCCGACTACCCGCAGTCCTACAACGGCAACAGCAACTTCACCGATATCTCCAACCTGCCCGCCTCGATGATCGATCGCGTGGAAATCCTCTCGGGCAGCGCGTCAGCGGTGTACGGTTCGGATGCGATTTCCGGCGTGATCAACTTCATCCTGAAGAAAAAAGCCGACGGCACCACGATCGACTTCCGCGTGGGCGGCACGGAACACGGCGGTGGCACCAACGAGCGCCTGCAGATTTCCAGCGGTTTCTCGAGGGGCAATTTCGATTCGGTGTTCGGGCTGGAGCTCTACAACGAGCTGCCGTTGTGGGCGTTCCAGCGCAGTTTCACCGATTCGCGGCTGGACGCGCCGCTCGATCCTTCCGATGTTGTGGCGAGCCAGGTCTGGTTGCGCACGGATGAAGACGGCAACTATCTCGATCCGGGCAAGGCCACCTGTGACGCGCTGTCGGGTTACGACAAGGGCACGGTCTTCTACGCCTCGCGCGCGGATTACGGATATGACCCGGTCACCGGCGAATATGTGCCGGGCTACTACTGCGGCAGTTATTACGACGTCGGATACGGCACGCTGGAGAACGGCCGCAAGATGGCCAACTTCTTCGGCTCGGCCACCTACCACGTGAACGATCACATGGATCTGTTCCTCGATGTGCTGGCCAGCGCCTCGCACCAGGACAGCTACAACACGCCGCTGCAGTGGTACAACTGCGAACCCTTGAACGGCGACTGCGCGGATACGCCGTTCTACAACACGGCGACCGGACAGGTCGAAGAGTGGAGCCGCCGCTATTTCACCATCGAGGAGAACGGCGGTTTCAAGGCCGGGATGATCCGCAACATCAACCAGACGCTCTCGTTCAATACCGGCTTGCGCGGCACCTTCGGCCAGGACGACCAGTGGAACTACGAAGCCACCTACGGCCACTCGCAGAACAAGCTGGAAAGCAAATGGCCCGCGCTGGTCGCCGCGAAAGCTCAGGCGCTGTATCTGGGCCCGTCGCTGGGTATCGATCCGGATAGCGGCTATGAGATGTTCTACGCGCCGCCCAGCCGGTTGTACACGCCGCTCACTGTCGAGCAATTCCGTTCGATCACGCAGGATTCGATCGACAACGACAAGAGCCGTGCCGACATCGTTTCCTTCACGCTCGACACCACCGAATTGTTCCACCTGCCGGCTGGTCCGGTGGGCTTCGCAGGCGTGGCCGAATACGGCACGCAGTACTTCGGCCTGAAAGCCGATCCGCTTTCGCTCGACGGCAGCTACTACGGATTGCACAACACCGACGCGGTGGGATCGCGCAGCCATTCCGGCATCGGTGCGGAATTGCGCATCCCCGTGTTCTCGCAATTGACGCTTTCAACTGCCGGGCGCTACGACAAGTACAGCTACAGCTCGCATTCCAGCGGCAAGTACACCTACAACCTCGGGCTGGAATACCGTCCGTTCGAAAGCCTGCTGCTGCGGGGTTCGCTGGGCACCAGCTTCCGCGCGCCGGATCTTTCCTATCTGTACGCCGGCGAAAGCGGATCGAGTTCCGGAGGCATCGACTATTGGCAGTGCCGCCTGCTGGAACCGGAGACCGGGCCCGATTTCAGCGATTGCGACTGGGGCGACGTCGGATTCAACGGCCGCAGCCACGGCAGCACCTCGCTGAAGGACGAGACCGGCAAATCCTTCACTTACGGCTTCGTGTTCTCACCCACGCCCAATTTCGACATCACCGCCGATTACTACAACATCAAGTTGAACAACGAAGTCGAATACCAGGACAGCGACACCATCC
>DAIOUL010000115.1:0-6007 GCA_036759545.1 Rhodanobacteraceae bacterium | reverse complement strand
GCACCACCAGCAGCAGCAGCACCAGCGGCAGCGCGATCACGTGCAGCGCGAAGAAACGGTTGAGGGTGGCGCCGGACGGGATGAAATCGCCCATGATCCAGGTGACCAGGTCCTTGCCGATCACCGGCACCGCGCTGAACAGGGTGATGATCACCTTGGCGCCCCAGAACGACATGTTGCCCCACGGCAGCACGTAGCCCATGAAGGCTTCGGCCATCAGGGCCAGGAAGATCAGCATGCCCAGCAGCCAGACGAGTTCGCGCGGCTTCTTGTAGGAGCCGTACATCAGGCCGCGGAACATGTGCAGGTACACCACGATGAAGAACATCGAAGCGCCGACTTCGTGCATGTAGCGGATCAGCCAGCCCCAATCCACATCGCGCATGATGTATTCGACCGAGGCGAAGGCGCCGTCGCCGGTCGGCGTGTAGAACATCGTCAGGAAGATGCCGGTGACGATCTGGTTCACCAGCACCAGCAGCGCCAGCGAACCGAAGTAATACATCACGTTGAAGTTCTTCGGCGCGTAGTAACCGGTCGTGTGCGAGGCCGTGAACGAGAGGATCGGCATGCGCTCCTCGATCCAGGCCAGCAGACGGTTGCGCGGACGGATGGTGACGTGTTCTGTCATGCCAGGGCCTGCTCATCGTTAGCCAAACGAACCGCGTTGCTTCCGCAGCGGTCGTCAGACAAGGTCGCGCGCCGCAGCGCCATAGCATGGCTATGGTCAAGGTGCGCGCCGCCGTATGGCGGCCGCTGCGGAGCAACCCTTCGGGCCGGGGCCCTTTGCCCGCATGGCTGCGTCATCATTCGTCTATGTATCGACATACATCTTCCTCATTCTTCCTTGCCCTGCAGGCAAAGGGCCGACGGCGCGGCCGTTTGGCTAGCGGTAATCAGGCCCCTGCTCCATTCGGATCAACGCCGATCTGGACGTGACTGTCGTCCACGAAGTGATACGGCGGCACCACCAGATTGGCGGGCGCCGGCACGCCGTCGTACACGCGCGCGGACATGTCGTAGCGCGACTTGTGGCAGGGGCAGTAAAAACCGCCCTTCCAGTCCGGATCGAACGGCTCGGGCTTCACTTCGCCCTTGTAGTCGGGCACGCAGCCCAGGTGCGTGCAGATGCCGATCACCACCAGCCATTCCGGCTTGATGGCGCGGTATTCGTTTTGGCAGTACTTGGGCTGCTGGTCGGTGTTCTCGCTCTTGGGGTCCTTGAGGCGCGAGTCCTGCGCAGTCAGACCGGCGAGCTGTTGCTGGGTGCGATTGACGATGAACACCGGCAGGCCGCGCCAGCCGTAACGCACCATCTGGCCGGATTCGATCTTGCTGATGTCGACGGTGACCGGCGCCGCGGCCGACTTGGCGCGCGCGCTCGGAAACCAGGATTCGATGAACGGTATCGCCGTCACCGCCACGCCGACCCCGCCGATCACCGCGGTGGTGCCGGCCAGGAACCTCCGCCGGCCGTGGTTGATCCCTTCGTTCGCCATCAAAAGATTCTCCACCTCAAGGCCGTTTCAGCTCGCGCAATGGCCGTCCGCCGTTTCCGCGCGGCCCTGCAATGCCCGCGTTTCGCGATCGGCCAGCCCCAAAATCGTGTTAGTTTAACGATCGCCCCCGCCGTGCACAACGTCGCTGCACGCAGTGCAGACCATGCCGCGCATCACCCGACCGCTCCTGTTCTTCCTGCAATTCGCGGTGGCGGGCCTCGCCGCCGCGTTCGTGATCGGCCTGCTCTGGCCGGGTCTGGGCGCGCGCCTGCGCACCGGTTTGGGGTTCGCACCCCGCACGCCGCCGGCGCAGATCGCACAGCCGTCGCATGCCGATGTGGGCCAGGGCCCGGTGTCGTACGCCGATGCGGTGGAGCGCGCCGCGCCCGCGGTGGTCAATATCTACGCGGACAAGATCGTCACCGAGCGCGCGATCAAGGTGTTTCCCGATCCGCTGATGCAGCGGCTGTTCGGCGGCGACACCGGCCAGACGCTGAAACGCCGCGAACAGAGCTTGGGGAGCGGCGTGATCTTCACGCCGGATGGTTACGTGCTGACCAACAACCACGTGATTGCCGGTGCCGACGACATCCAGGTGATGCTCTACGACGGCCGCGTCGCACACGCGCGCGTGGTCGGTTCCGACAACGACACCGATCTCGCGGTGCTGAAAGTCGACGCCGGCAAACTGCCGTCGATCAACACGTCATCCGACCTGCCGCGCGTAGGCGACGTGGTACTGGCGATCGGCAATCCATTCGGCATCGGCCAGACGGTGACGATGGGCATCGTCAGCGCGATCGGCCGGCAGCTGGCGCTTTCGCCCTACGAGGATTTCATCCAGACCGACGCGGCGATCAACTCCGGCAATTCCGGCGGCGCACTGGTGAACGCGCGCGGACAACTGGTCGGCATCAACACCGCGATGCTGGAACGCGGCGTCGGCGCGGAAGGTATCGGCTTCGCCATCCCGGTGCGCACCGCCAAGATGGTGCTGGAGCAGATCGTCGAGCACGGCAGCGTGGTGCGCGGCTGGCTGGGTGCCGATTACACCGGCGTCACCGTCGCCGCCAATTCCGGCCTGCCCGCCGCCGCGCGCGGCGCCACCGTCACTGACGTCTATCCCGGCAGTCCCGCCGCGAAAGCAGGACTGCAGCCCGGCGACGTGCTGCTGCAAGTCGGCAAGCAGCCGGTGATCGATCCCGCCGACCTGCGCAACCGCGAAGCGGAAATGAAACCCGGCACCACGGTCGAAATATCAGGCCTGCGCGACGGCACGCCGTTCCACACCGACGTGGTGCTGGCGAGAAGGCCGGAGATACGCGCAACGGGGGCGACGGATAGAGGGTAAACCAGCGACCTGAATCATCCGGTTCTAAGTCACAGATGGCCGCCGCAGGCCGAGCAGTATGTGTAGATCAGTGTTCGATTAAAACCTTAAGAATAACTGACCACTAATCCCGATAACCACTATGCGACCAAAGTCTAGCGACACATGAGTCAGCTTACTGCGCATGAACGTTGTGAGTTCCTTGATGTCCTTTTCACAACGGAACGGAATGTAATCGTCCACCACTAGTAATAGGACGTGATCTCGACCATAGCGCACATTGGATTTTCCAATTAAACAACGTTCAACCAATTCCAGGTGCTCAGAAATCACGTCCGCGTGATTTACCGCCTCATCTGGGATAGTGACTGCGCGATTCTGCGAGTACCTGGTCCCAACAACGGTTATAGGCGCCAGAGCATTCACGTGTCCTTCTTTATTAAGGACTTCTATCCTTAATGCTTCGTCACGACCATTTTTCGCGCAAGTAATTTCAACATAAATGCGTTTGCTTTTCGATAACTCGATTGTTGCATCAAAATTGTCATTATCCAGGTTTGGCGTGATTAGCACATCATCTCGATTTCCAAACTCCTTATACGTGAACAACGCAAGGGGAAGGATCTCGTCATAGAACTTTTTTAGACAGAGTGCACCGGAACGAGCGTACTTCCTAGAATCCGGTTTACGTCCAAGCTCGGTCTGCACCTTCCCTACCCACCTTGAAAGCTCTGCAGGGGTGCGTGATTGAGCTAATTCCGCTTTATTTAGAAGGAATGGCCTATTCACTGGCCGCATTCAACCTTGGCGTGCCTGTGGACTGGGAGAGTACAACCCCAAATGTTTCCTGGATCTTATGGAAACAAGGGCCTTTAGTAAGCGAGATAGAATCCACGTCGCGCTGCAAACAAGCAACAGAGATCAGCTTCGAATCCTGAACTGTGACCACCCTAACCAGACTTTCGGTTAGGGGTCCGGCTACCATGTTCATCTTTATTATTCCGAATTTATGTCCATTGGCCTCAACAAAAGCGGACGACGAATCGACCCATGGTCTCCATTCTGAGGCTGGCCTTCCTTCAGCAACATAGTTTTCTTTTCCCTTCTCGATAAAAGTGTTGACTAGGAAGCGCTCCTGATTTTTTAGAAGGTCAGAAGTGTATGTTTGATCTGTTAGTCCTTGTGCGTCTTGACGTTCCACATTTGTCAGAAATTCTGGTGCGTTCGTCGGCACGGCGGTCATCGGAACTCGACTTGAAGAGCGATTGTGCAAGCGTGCTAATTGCGATCCGATAAATGGGCCAGCGATCGCTGCAACGATTATCGCCACCACATATTGGAGTTGTTTTTTGTAGCGCATGATCATTCCTTAGCGATGGTAAAGCCTTGAAGTCAGAGCTGTAAGGCTGCGCTGCAAAGCCTCTCGCTTTTGATTGTCTCAGTTGCTGGGCTTGTCAGCCCACCCCGCCCTACTGCACGCCCGCGGCGGCCAGCGTGGTCGGGTGCAGGGCTTTCAGGTAGCGCTCGCGCAGCAGGGCCACGCGTTTGACGTACACCTGCGTCTCGTCGTACGGGGGCACGCCGTTGTATTTGCGCACGGCGGCTTCGCCGGCGTTGTAGGCCGCGGCGGCGAGGCTGACGTTGCCGCCGAAATCGCGCAGCAATTGGGCGAGGTATGCCGCGCCGCCACGGATGTTCTGATCGATGTCGAAGGCATCGGTGACACCGAGGTCATTGGCGGTGCCGGGCATCAACTGCATCAATCCCTGCGCGCCCTTGTACGACAGCGCGCGCGGATTGAAGGCGGATTCGGCGTGGATCACGGCGCGCAGCAGCGCCTCGCTGATGCCGTTGTGCGCGGCGGCGGCGCGGATCTCGTCGTTGTAGTCGTTCAAGTGCAGCGCGACGGTGTTGAAGTTCACGCGCGAGTGCACGTTGCAGGCGTAGCAGGTGATGATGTAGGTGAACAGCATCTTCGCGTTCGCGCCCTGCGCGCGCGCGGCGATGTTGGTGTATTCCACGCTGCCGTCTGCACGCGCGATCTTGTAAACCGCGCCGCGCTTGGGTGCTTGCGGCGCATTGGGTTTGACCGTGAGCGGCGCCGGAGCGAAAGCCGCCGGTGTCGCATCCATCACGGTTTTCGATTGTGTCGGCGGAACGGTCGCACCTTGCGGCGATGGCGCCGCCGAATTCTGCTTTTCCGGCTTCAACGCACGCGGCAAAAGATCGACGGCGATCTTGTCCATCAGCTCCATCGGCCAGGGCTTTTCGACATCCACCAGCCCCGGAATGGGCGGCGGCGGCAATTCGCGCACGACCGGCGCGGGCGCCTGTTCGAGCGGCTTGATGGTGATCACCGCCGGATTGGCTTTCACTTCCTTCGGTGGCGATGAGGGCGTCGTGCTGTCCGGCGGGGCATAGGCTGCCGGCACGAATTCATGGATCGGCGCGGCATCGGCGGTTGCGATCGGCACAGCGGCGATCGGCGCCGCACGCGGTGAGTGATGCGCCGACCGCGGCGCTTCGAGCCCGCTGATCAACTTGCAATTGCGGTAGCCGGCGGTGTGATCGGACACCACCATCTCGCCCTGGCTGCCGTCGCAGCGATACAACGCGGCATGCGCCGGCCAGACACAGCACGCGCCGATCAGCAACGCGCACGCGCCGAACATCCGCCGCGCCAGCGGCGAATGGTCGAAGGGAACGGAATGCGCGCGACGGCCGCCCGTTTCCCCAGTTCCTTTGGCGGTGTGCATGGCGGGCACAGTGTGCTCTCAAGGTCCGACTCTGCCAAGCGGCCGGATTCACGTTTCGGGCCAGTGGCGGCGGCGCGGTAAACTAAACCACCATCCCCACCCCAGCCCTCCCCTTGAAGGGGAGGGAGTTTTAGCTCGAGGCTCCATGACTGTTCGCGCCCAACTCGCTTCCCATAGCGAAGCTGCGTCCGGCAAACGCACCGGCAAGGTCTTCATCAAGACCCACGGCTGTCAGATGAACGAGTACGACAGCGCGCGCATGGCCGACGTGCTGGCGGACGCGCACGGCCTGGAACTGACGGCGGACGAGGCCGAGGCGGACGTGATCCTGGTGAACACCTGCTCGATCCGCGAAAAGGCGCAGGAAAAGGTGTTCTCGCAGCTCGGCCGCTGGAAGGAATTGAAGCAGGCCAATCCGCAGA
>DAIOUL010000114.1:0-6041 GCA_036759545.1 Rhodanobacteraceae bacterium | reverse complement strand
CCATGCCCTGCATGATCGAGTTCTGCCGCTCGCCGCTCTTGAACTTCATCAACTGGGTGACGATGTACTGCTCGTTTTCGCCCGCGAGTTTCGGATACTGCGGATCGCTCGAGTTGCCGTCCATGCCGTGGCAGGCGCCGCAGGCGGCGGCCTTGCCCTGGCCCGCGGTGGCATCGCCCGGCTTCACCGGCGTGGCTTGCAATTGCGCGAACTGCGCGGCCGCGCCGCTGTTCGCGCTCGATGCCGGCGCGGCGGTGGTCGATGCCGCAGCCGGGCTGCTGGAGCTGGCGCTCATCGGCGTTTTCACCGGCGTGTTGACGTGCTGATTGGAGGTCTGCGGCGTTTTGGGTGCCGTCGCATACGATTGCGGGGGCGCAGTCGGCCGCGGCGGAGTCGGCTTCTTCGCGGTGGTGAGCTGGGCGGAAGCGGTCGCTGCGAAAGCGAGCACGGCGACGAAGGCAAGCGGTTGCCGGAAATGCATACGATTCATTCTCCCGCAGATGGCGAATCGGCCACAGCCGGCCATAAACTGCGGAATTATCCCCGCACGCCGAAAGA
Source organism: Rhodanobacteraceae bacterium (assembly GCA_036759545.1). GTDB lineage: Bacteria > Pseudomonadota > Gammaproteobacteria > Xanthomonadales > Rhodanobacteraceae > 66-474. The sequence continues at coordinate 5,483 of DAIOUL010000114.1, read as the reverse complement.
CGGTCAAACGCATGGCCGAATCCGACAACCCCCTGCGCGGCGCGCGCTTCGTGCTGGCCGCGCACGAGATGCGCCAATTGCCGGAAGACGCCGGCGTGGAAATCGCCTTCGCCGGCATTTCCAACGCCGGCAAGTCCAGCGCGCTCAACGCGCTGGTCGGGCACGCTGCGCTGGCGCGCACCAGCAAGACGCCCGGCCGCACGCAGCAGATCGTGGTGTTCGAATTGCCGCACGGCGCCCGGCTGATGGACCTGCCGGGCTATGGCTACGCCAAGGTGCCGGCGGGCATGCGCGAACACTGGCGCCAGGCGATCGATGCGTATCTGCGCAAGCGCAAATCGTTGCGTGGGCTGGTGCTGATCGCCGATGTGCGGCACGCGCTCAAGGAATACGACCGGCAGATGCTGCGCTTCTGCAAGGACATCGAGCTGCCGTGCATCGTGCTGCTCAGCAAGGCCGACAAGTTGTCGCGCGCGCAGGCGCTCGCTGCGCAGCGCAAGGTGCAGGCCGAGATCGCGAAGATCGGCTCCAGCGAAGAAAAGACGGCGCTGCGCGCCGGCACGATTCTGTTTTCGGCGATCACCGGCGCCGGCGTGGAAGAGGCGCGCGCGGCGGCGATGGAACTGCTGGGGATGCCGGAAGCCTGATTGCAAACCGCAGCGGGCGGCCCCATTGTTCCGCGTCTGTCCGTGCTCGCCGAAGGAACCGCGCATGTCCGGCCCCAGCCACGTCGAGAAGACGCCCATCGAGGATCGCGCGCAACTCGTCGATTACCTTGCGAGCGGCGGCAAGCCCCCGGAGCAATGGCGTATCGGCACCGAGCACGAGAAGTTCGTGTTCCGCACGGATGACTTGCGTCCGCCGCCGTACGAAGGCGAGCGCGGCATCCGCGCACTGCTGGAAGGCATGGCGCGCTGCGGGTGGGAACTGGTGCGCGAACACGATCTGCCGATCGCGCTGTCGCGCGGCATGGCGTCCGTTACCTTGGAACCGGCCGGGCAACTGGAACTCTCCGGCGCGCCGGTGGAAAACATCCACGACACCTGCTGCGAGGTGCACGAGCATCTGGAAGACGTGCGCGAGGCGTCGGAAAAACTCGGCCTCGGCATTCTCGGTATGGGTTTCCAGCCGAAATGGCGTCGCGACGAAATGCCGTGGATGCCGAAAGGCCGCTACAAGATCATGCGCGAGTACATGCCGAAGGTCGGCAAGTTAGGCCTCGACATGATGACGCGGACCTGCACGGTGCAGGTCAATCTGGATTTCGCCGACGAAGCGGACATGGTGAAGAAGTTCCGCGTCTCGCTGGCGTTGCAGCCGATTGCCACCGCGCTGTTCGCCGATTCGCCGTTCACCGAAGGCAAGCCCAACGGCTATCTCAGTTATCGCTCGCACATCTGGGAAGACACCGACCCGCACCGCACCGGCATGCTGGATTTCGTGTTCGCCGATGGTTTCGGCTTCGAGCGCTACGTCGATTACCTGCTGGACGTGCCGATGTACTTCGTTTATCGCAAGGGCGAATACATCGACGCGGCCGGCTTGTCGTTCCGCGATTTCCTCGATGGAAAACTTTCCGTGCTGCCGGGCGAAAAGCCGACCTTGCGCGACTGGTCGGATCACATGACCACCGCGTTTCCGGAAGTGCGGCTGAAGAAATATCTGGAAATGCGCGGCGCCGACGGCGGCCCGTGGAACCGCTTGTGCGCGCTGCCGGCATTTTGGGTGGGGTTGCTTTACGACGATGAAGCGCTGGATGCCGCATGGGATCTGGTCAAGGACTTCACGATGGCCGAGCGCAACGCGCTGCGCGACGGCGTGCCGAAGCACGCGCTGAAGCTCCCTTTTCGTGGCGCGACCGTGCGCGAGCTTGCATTGGAAGCGTTGAAGATCGCCGGCAACGGCCTGAAGCGCCGCGCGCGCACCAACATCAGCGGCGCCGACGAAACGATGTTCCTGCAACCGCTGATCGAATTCGCCGAAGCCAATCAGACACCGGCGGAGCGCAAGCTGGAACTGTTTTACGGGCCGTGGAGAGAAAGCGTGGACCCGGTGTTCCGCGAGTTCGCGTATTGACCGGTCGGCCCCACGCAGAGCCCGACCAAGCCGCTGGTCCAGTGTCGGATTCCGGCCCGTGTTCGCGTCATAGCCGTCGCGGCGAGTTTGCCCGCGGGTCAGGAACCGGCAAAAGGCCAACTGTCGACAATCCCGACAGCAAGATGGATCCAGACGAGCAGGAACAGGAGCACGATGATCGCGAGTGCCACGTATCGGTAATGACTACGAGGTGTCCTTGCCGCAATCTCAAGCCCCAGTCCCGCGCAGAAGATCAGTGCGCCCATGACCGCAAAATCACTCGGCTTCCAATTGAAGCCCTGCCCATCCACTCCCGTTCCGATGGTCAATTGCGCCACCAGGGGTATCAGCAGCAAAACTCCCGTGCCGATCACGGCATGCGCAATACTTTTTGTTATCGCTTGCGTGCTCAAGAACATGATGTTCTCCCTGGCAATTCCAACCGATGTCTCGACGAATACCCAGATTACGAAGCGCAACAGTCCACTTCCGGACTCCTGGCGCTCACGGACAAGATCGTTGAACGTCTGCCGCATGCCGTCGCCGAATCGCTTGCGGTACGGCTTGGGATAAAAGCGGAGCAGCCCGGCATACCACTGCCGATATCGCGTGGTGACAGGTTCATGTGGCATAGCCGATGACGTTCGGCGACAACCGCTTTCCCCTCGCCACCGCTACAACCTTCCGGTAGCGCTCCAGTTCCGTCGCGAGCGCCTTGCGGCCCTCTCCGGTTATCTTGTAATAAATCCTGCGTTCGTCATCGATCGCAGGATCGATTTTCCCGGCGCTTTCCTCGATCAAACCCGCTTCCAGCATGCGCTTGAGCGAGCCGTAGAGCGTGCCCGGCCCCATGCGTACTGTGCCCTGCGAATCGGACTCGACTTGCTTCATGATTCCGTAGCCGTGCCGCTCTTTCGTCGCGAGCGCAAGAAGTATGTGAAACACCGCCGGGGTGAGAGGCGTGTTTTGCCTGATCTTGACCATGACTCGACACTATATCCGTCACGGATATATGTCAAGCCGGAAAGGGGGCGTGCTCGCGAACTCAGGAATTTGACGAGCAGCCATCCTTGGCGTTTCGCTCCGATCGGCCATCCTTGGTCGGCTGAAGTCTGGCGCGGGGTGCCTGCCTTCGGCGGCCCGGCAAGCCGTCTTCAGCCGGGCTGTTTGCCGGGCCCGACCCGCGATCCTTCTTCATCGCGTTACGCCAATCGTTTTCATCCATACCTCTGCCAACTTCGGCCAATCGGTAATCGGATCGGACGTGTGGCGCAAGCCGAACGCATGTCCGCCGTGGGCGTAGATATGCAGTTCTGCCGGCACGCCGGCGTTCTTCAGCGCGGTGAAGTAGACCAGCGCCTGGTCCACGCCATCCACGTCGTCGTCTTCCGCCTGCATCAGGAAAGTCGGTGGGGTGTCGCGGGTGACGGGCAGGTTGCGGTTGAAGGTGTGGCCGTCCTGCGTGAGATGGCCGGGATAGATTGCCATCGCGAAGTCCGGGCGACTGCTTTCCTCGTCGGCAGCATCCACGGGCTTGTACAGGCGGTGCTCGTACTGTGTGCTGACTTCCGCAACGAGAAAACCACCGGCGGAAAATCCGATCACACCGACCTTGTGCGGATCGATGTGCCATTCTCGCGCGTGCTGGCGCACCAGCCCGATCGTGCGCTGCGCGTCCTGCAACGAAGGCACCGACAAATCGAGATTGTGCGGGCGGCAGTCGCAATGCCAGTCGTACGGAATGCTCGGCACACGGTACTTCAGCAGCACGCAGGTGATGCCGTTTGAAGTCAGCCAGTCGCAAATCTCGGTGCCTTCGAGATCGATGGCCAGTCCGGCGAAGCCACCGCCCGGAAACACTATGACCGCCGCGCTCGTGTTCTTCCCCTTCGGTGCGTACACCGTCATCGCCGGCCGCGACACGTTGTACACGCCGGTGATCGTTTTGCCGCCGAGCAGCCTGGTGCCTGTCCTGGTGTATTCCGGTCCGGGCATCGGTTGCAAATCCGGCGCGGTGCCCGGCCAGATCGGAATCTGCGTATGACCGGCGGAAGGTCGCCAGACTTGCGTTTGTGCATGCGCGGCGACGCACGCGAGCAGCAGAAACAGGAGAACCGCGCGCGATTTCATTGACGTCCTTCGTTACACCATCGAGTTGGCGCAATCGATGCGAATGCTGGCGTCCGCTTCTGGCTGGCCGCTGCCCGTTCCATGTCGCACTGCCGGCGCATCGCGATCGAGACTTGCTCGGTGACGAAACTGGCGTTATTGGCAGCGGAATTCCACGGTTGCGCGGGCCAGCTTGCCGGGTGCTGCGAGCGTGCCGGGCTTGGCGTCGTTCTGGGTGGAAGCAATCACGACGGCGGATTTGCCGTGTCGCCGACAATAATCATCGGCATCTTCAACGAGCCGGGCTTTTTCTTCGGCGCCGCTATGCAGACTTGCGGACGATCCGGTGACATAAAACGCCCCATCATGCGTGGGCATGACGAAGGACCTTGTTGCGCACCCGGCCAACGCAAGGATCGCCACGCAAGTTGCAAAACGTAAGAACATGACACGTCCGCCTCTTGGATTGCCGAGCGCGCAAGGTACACCTGATCGGCTGCCATCAGACAGAGTCATGCCGCAAAAAAGGCCCGCCGAAGCGGGCCTTTTCTTTCGCTCGCGAAGCCGAAGTCACTTGCCCTTCGGCGTTTCCAATCCGCGATCCTTCTTCATCGCGTCGATGTTGGGATCGCGCCCGCGCCAATCCTTGTACATCTTGGCGAGGTCCTCGGTGTTGCCGCGCGAGAGCACCATCTGGCGGAAGCGATCGCCGTTGGCGCGCGTCAGGCCGCCGTGTTCCTGGAACCAGCCGAAGGCATCGTCCGCCAGCATCTGCGTCCACAGGTAGGCGTAATAACCCGCGGCGTAGCCGTTGCCCCAGATGTGCAGGAAGTAGCTGCTGCGATAACGCGGCGGCACGTAGGACAGATCGGTGTGGTTGTCCTTCAGCGCCTTCGCTTCGAACGAGTCCACGTCCTCCACGCGCGGCGCGCTGGACGGGATGGTGTGCCAGGACATGTCCAGCAGCGCGGCCGAGATCAGCTCGGTCATGTCGTAGCCCTTGTTGAACATCTGCGACTTCTTGATCTTGTCGACCAGTGCCTGCGGCATTGGCTGGCCGGTCTTGTAGTTCTTGGCGTAGTTGGCGAACACCTTCGGGTTCAACGCCCAGTGTTCGTTGAACTGCGAGGGGAACTCCACGAAATCGCGCGCGGTGTTGGCGCCCGAGAGACTCGGATACTGCGTTTCGGCGAAGAAGCCGTGCAGCGCGTGGCCGAACTCGTGGAACATCGTGGTCACGTCATCGAACGACAGCAGCGCCGGCTGGCCCGGAGCGGGCTTGGTGAAGTTGGCGACGT
>DAIOUL010000113.1:0-6103 GCA_036759545.1 Rhodanobacteraceae bacterium | reverse complement strand
CCGCGCTGCCCGATTTCTCCGCCGGCGCGATGGAGAACGCGGGCCTGGTCACCTATCGCGACTGGCTGCTGCTGCTCGACAAGGATTCCTCGCCCAGCGCGGTGCGCAGCACCTTCAATGTGGAAGCGCATGAACTGGCGCATCAATGGACTGGCGACACTGTGACGCTCGAATGGTGGAACGACATCTGGTTGAACGAGGCTTTCGCCACCTGGATGCAGCAGAAGGTGGCGATGGAAATCCATCCAGACTACCGCACCGATCTGGGGCGCATCGAAGGCGGCGAAGGCGCGATGCAGAACGACAGCCTGGTCAGCGCGCGCATGATCCGCCAGCCGATCACCGGCAACGGCGACATCCAGACCGCGTTCGACAGCATCACCTACGAGAAGGGCGCGTCGGTGATCGGCATGTTCGAGCACTTCGTCGGTCCGCCGGTATTCCAGAAAGGCATGCAGGCGTACATCAAGGCGCACGCGTTCGGCAACGCGACCGCGCCCGACCTTGTGAATGCGATCGCGCAGACGGCGGGCAAGGGCGAGGATTTCAAAAAGGCGTTCGACAGTTTCCTCGACCAGACCGGCGTACCGCTGGTTTCCACAAAACTCGATTGCAGCCACAAGGGCGCCGCCACGCTGCAATTGATGCAGAGTCGCTACCTGCCGCTGGGTTCCAGCGGCGATGCGAACCGGCAATGGGGCGTCCCGGTGTGCGTGCGTTTCCCCAGGGGCACGCAGTGCCAGATGTTGAACGGCAACAGCGCGCAGATGAAGATCGAGGGCGGCCAATGTCCGTCGTGGTACATGCCCAACGCCGATGGCGTGGGCTATTACCGTTTCAGCATGGCCAAACCGGATCGGTCGGCGCTGGTGGATGCGATCGCGCAACGCGACGACGCCGAACAACTGGTGTACGCCGATTCGGTCGATGCCGATTTCCACCGCGGCGCGATCGACCAGGACGAAGTGCTGGCCGCGATGCGCGAACTGGCGCCGTCCAAGGTGCGCGAGGTCGCGCTGGCGCCGCTGGACACCGTCGGCTGGATCTACGATCACGCAGCGCAGACCGATGCGCAGCGTGCGGCGATCCGCGATGCCGTCGCGAAAGCCTATCTGCCGCGTCTGGAGAGGCTGGGTTACGAACGCCGCAGTGGCGAATCCGCGGACGACGTGCTGATGCGTTCCTCTTTGGCCAGCGCGCTCGGCCTCGGCTTCAAGGTGCCTTCCGTACGCGCCGAGTTGCTGAAGCAGGGTGAAGCGGCTTTGCAGAAGAAAAACGGCAAGCTCGATCTGGATGCCGCCAATCCCGATCTGCTGCGCGTGGCGTTGGCGGTTGCGGTGGAGAGCCAAGGCAAATCGGCGGTGGATGCGCTGATCGCCGCGATCCCGAACACCACCGATCCCACCAAGCGCAACGCGATGCTGTGGGCGCTCGGCCACGCGCCGGGCGCGCAGGCGGACGTCGCGCGCAATTTCGCGCTGAGCAAACAGGTGAAGGTCGGCGAGATGTTCATGATTCTCGGTGGCGACCGCGACACCCGCGCGCAACGCGACGGCCTGTGGAACTGGTTCACCGCGCACTACCAGCAGATCCTCGATCGCACCGGCGTGTTCTCGGGCGCGTACTTGCCGGGTGCCGCGGCCGGCGGCGGCTGTTCGCAGGAAGAGGCCGATCGCGTGCAGGCGTTTTTCGAGCCGAAGCTGAAGCAAGTTCCCGGACTGGATCGCGGACTCGCGCAGACGCGCGAGGAAATCCTGCTGTGCAGCGCGCTAAAGACGAAGCAGGCACAAATCACGCATTGATTTTGTGCTGACAATCCCGTTCGCGGTTGAGATATCGAACCGCGAACGGGAAGCGTGCCTCCGCTCCGGCCGTGCGGTTACACTGCGCGCGAACGCCAAGCGAGGGGAACGATCATGCGCCGTGCGTTTGGGGTTTTCGCGACTCTGTGCCTGATTTTCGGCGGCCTGATTGTCGGCAGATCGCATGCAGCCGATGAAGCTTCGATTCCTCCGCAGCTCCGCGATTGGCAGGGCTGGGTGCTGCACGGCCAGGAGCAGCGCACCTGTCCGCTGCTGTCCACGCAGAACGGCAGCGATGACGACGCGTACCAATGCGCATGGCCCGGCCGATTGACCTTGATCGTCGACAAGGCCGGCGCGCATTTCCAGCTCGATGTGCACGTCGATGCGGAAAGCTGGATCGACCTGCCCGGCAGCCGCGACGCATGGCCGCAACAGGTGCAGCTCGACAACGCGGCCGCGACCGTGCTGGATCGTAACGGCACGCCATCTTTGCGCCTCGCAGCCGGCGATTACATCTTTCGCGGCGTGTTCGAGTGGGACGAACGACCCGCGCGCCTGCAGGTGCCGCCCGAGATCGCGTTGGTCGATTTGAACGTGGATGGCACTGGCATCGCGCAACCGGAACGCGACAACGATTCGTTGACGCTCGGTCAGGCTGCTGCGCACCAGCGCGAAGCCGACGCATTGACAATGCGCGTGTTCCGCCGACTCGCCGACGGCGCGCCGCCGATGCTGGAGACCCGCGTCCGCCTGCAGCCCGCGCCGGAATCTCCGAAGACGACGCTGGCGGAGCGCGTCGCCACGCAGCAGGACAATGCGAATACGTGATCTGCTGGAGCGCGCGCCGCGCGTATTGTCCGTCGGCGGTCGCGACGCGCCATCCATGCGTGATGAAGCGGCGCTGCTGCTTGCGCACACGTTGAATGTTTCGCGCGCGTGGCTGGTCGCGCACGCGGACGACGATGTCGACGAAGAGCGGGTGGCGGCATTCGATTCAATGATTGCGCGCCGCGCGCGCGGCGAACCAGTCGCCTATCTCACCGGCACGCGCGGCTTCCACGCGCTGGAACTGCGCGTTGCGCCGGACGTGCTGATCCCGCGGCCGGAAACGGAATTGCTGGTGGAGCTGGCCTTGGCGCGCATTCCATCGGGACGCTCAGGTAGCCCGGATGGAGTGAAACGGAATCCGGGACAAGGTGGGGGAGACTCCCCGGATTCCGCTGCGCTGCATCCGGGCTACCAGATCGCCGATCTCGGCACCGGTTCCGGCGCGATCGCGCTGGCGATCGCGCTGGCTCGGCCGGACGCGCACGTTGTCGCGACGGATGCGAGTGGCGCCGCGCTGGAGGTCGCGCGCGAAAACGCACGGCGACTCGGCTTGCGCAACGTCGAATTCGCTTGCGGCGACTGGTGCGCAGCATTGGGCGACGCACACGATTTCGACCTGATCGTTTCCAACCCGCCTTACATCGCGGATAACGACCCGCACCTGCGCGAAGGCGACCTGCGCTTCGAACCGCCCGCCGCGCTGGTTTCCGGCACGGACGGCCTGGATGCGATCCGCACCATCGTGCGCGATGCGCGAGCGCATCTGCGCGAGGGCGGCTGGCTGCTGTTCGAACATGGTTACGACCAAGGCGAAGCCACGCGCTCTTTGTTGACACAGGGCGGCTACGCCGAAGTCTTCACGGCGCGCGATCTGGAAGGACGGGAACGGGTGAGTGCCGGCCGGTGTGTCTGGCAGCCCTCGTTGGAATGAAGCTGGCTTGGATTTTGCGCAGTTTTAAATACGAATTATGGGACGTCGCGAGTGTGCCTGCTTAAGCGTAAAGTACGTTGCGGTGATTTAGGGGATAAACTCGTGACCAATACACAAGCTCAAGCGAAACTGACGTTTTGGGTACAAAGGCTAGCGATTACGTGCGCTGTGTTCATCGCATCGCTCTGGATCCGCGAAGTATATGGATCGGCGTCTTCAGCTGTATCGAGTCGACTCGAGATAAGAGTCGGTGATCGAGAAGTCGCATCCCTTGTGCACGGTACGCCTGACGTGTATTTGTCAGGGGTGATCGACTCTGACGCACCGGCTCGATTTTCGGCCATGGTCAAGTCCGGGCAGGTACCCGAGGGCTCCAACATCTATCTGAACTCGCCCGGAGGAGACCTGATGGCTGGGCTGGCTCTTGGGAGGCTTTTTCGAGCCGCGCAAATGACCACCTTCATTGGGCGCCCTGTTTTCATGTCAAGCAACAATCAGGCACAAGTTGGCGCCGTGTTATGTGCGAGCGCATGTGCGTATGCTTATTTGGGCGGAATGTGGCGATGGGCACCGAGGTCAGGCGCGCCCTTGGGGTTCACCAGTTCTATCTCCCCGATACGACCACAGCGAAGGTTGGGGAAATCGAAGCCGCGTCGGGCCTTGTCGTTGCTTACTTGCATGAGATGGGGATAAATCCTGAAGTATTCACGCTCGCGTCTTTTGCCGCACCAGATCACGTGGTGTGGTTAGACGGAAGCGAAATGCTTCGGTTCGGGATCGCGAACAATGGCACAGCGCCAATCGCGGCAGAATATAAGCTACTGGGACAAGTCCCTTATCTCGTCTTGGATCAAAACTCTAGCGATGGAGAACACAAGATTATGTTGCTTTGTGATCCTGCTGGAGTAGCTCTTATGGCTGACTACATAGTTGGCCACGATCGCGCGAAGCAAATCGTTGATCGCGGACTTCGGGCTTACTTCAACATCGATGACAAACAAGAGCTTGCAGCGGATTCAGGCAGTCTTGCGGTTACGAACAACGCCGTCACATTTAACCTGAAAGTGTTGCCGAAGAATCTCCTCGGAAGTCTGGTAGAGAGTCATAGTCTAGAAGCATGGGTCGACGATCAAAACGGCGCATTCCGCACCGGATTTAGGATGCAACTCGATTCCGTCAGATCAAAACTGCTCAACTACTACGAAAACTGTGCAGGATCTCAGTGAGCGACCCCAAGAGCGGAGGCAGCGTGGCCGCACACTACAACGTAGTAAGACATCTCAACCAACTGAAGCATCGTTGTAGTCTCCAGATTTTGTGGAGTCAAAAGTCGCCGGACGTTGGACTATTGCTATAGCCGCCGGCGTCAGCACGATCGCGACGAAGAAGTTGATCGCCAGCGCGATCAGGCCGATGTAGATGGCGCGGTGTGCGCCGCCAGCGAAAGCAACGGTGTACACCGGTTTCAACCCGTTGAGCCAGGCCAGCCCGCTGCCGGCGATCATTCCGGCGATCCACCCGCACAGCAGGGCGGGCGGCCGCAGCCAGCGCGTGAACAGGCCGCAGATCACGGCCGGGAAGATCTGCAGGATCCAGATGCCGCCCAGCAGTTGCAGGTCGATGGCGAATTGCGTCGGCAGCCACAGCACGCAGGCGAGCGCGCCGACCTTCACCCCCAGCGACACGATCTTGGCGATGCGCGATTCGGTGGCATCGCTCAAGTTCGGATTGATGTACGCGCGCCAGATGTTGCGCGTGACGAGGTTGGCCGCGCCGATCGACATGATCGCCGCCGGCACCAGCGCACCCAACGCGATCGCGGCGAAACAGAAACCTGCGAACCACGGCGGGAAGCTGGCGTTGATCAGCGCCGGTACCGCCATCGAGCCGCTGCTCACCTTGATGTGCGCGGCCAGCGCCATGTAGCCGAGCAAGGCAATCAAGCCGAGCAGGAAACTGTAGGCAGGCAGCCACACCGCATTGCGGCGGATCGCATCGGAGCTGGAAGCGGACAGCGTCGCGGTGATCGAATGCGGGTACAGAAACAATGCGAACGCGGAGCCGAGTGCGAGCGTCGCGAACGACCAGTATTGATCCGGCTTCAGCAACACGCCGGTGTCGCCGCCTCTCGCTGCGAACGCCGCCTGCGCTTCGCGGAACACCGCGCCATAACCGCCCAGTTTCATCGGGATGATCACCACCGCGGCGATCACGGTGACGTAGAGCATGGCATCCTTCACGAACGCGATCAGAGCGGGCGCGCGCAGGCCGCTCGAATACGTGTAGAGCGCGAGGATGGCGAACGCGATCAGCAGCGGCGTTTCCTTGCCGGCAACCGCGGACAGCCCCATTGCTTCGAACACGACTTCCAGACCGACCAGTTGCAGCGCGATGTAGGGCATGGTCGCCAGCACGCCGGTGAACGCGACCGCGAGCGCAAGTCCCTTGCTGCCGTAGCGGCCTTCGACGAAATCCGCGGACGTGACCCAGCCGTGCTTGCGGCAGACGTTCCACAGCCGCGGCATGGTCAGGAACACGA
>DAIOUL010000112.1:0-6194 GCA_036759545.1 Rhodanobacteraceae bacterium | reverse complement strand
CAGCGCTCGGATTCGTTGCGATAGAACGCGGCCACGCCCTGCTCCTGCGACACGCGCTCGGATTCGTCGCCGAACACCACCGCGTCGCCGTCGAAGGCGATGCGCAACTGTTGCGGATGCACGGTGCCGGCGTGCGACGGCAGAATGGTCGCCGCCGCCACGCCCGCCTTCAACGCGCGCGCCACGTTTTCCGCATTTGCAGACAAGAAAAGATCGACGCGGAACGGCGCGATGTATTGCGAAGTCGGCTCGCCCGAGGTGAACGCCGCGCGCGTGATCGCAAGCCCGTGGTGCTGGATCGAATTGAAGATGCGCAGGCCCGTGTCGCCGGAATTGCGCGAAAGCAGCACCACTTCCACGCGCGGCGACTCCGCCGCCGGATCGTTCAGCGCCAGCAGCTTGCGCACCAGCGGGAACGCCACACCCGGTTCGAGGATGTCATTCTCGTGCGCGATCTGATAGGCGCGATACGCCTCCAGTCCCTCGCGCTCGTACAGCTCGTGCGACTCGGACAGATCGAACAGCGCACGCGAAGAGATCGCGACGACCAGGCGTTCGTCGCGCACCGAGGCTTCGCTATGCGCGTTGTCGCTCATGCGCGTGCCGGATCAGCGCAGCCCCGTTTCGTTGCGCGCGATCACCAAGCGTTGAATTTCCGAAGTGCCTTCGTAAATTTCCGTGATCTTGGCGTCGCGGAAATAGCGCTCCAGCGGCATTTCTTTCGAGTAACCCATGCCGGCGTGCACCTGCACGGCCTGGTGGGTGATCCACATCGCCGCTTCCGACGCGGTGAGTTTGGCGACCGCGGCTTCGGTGGAAAATCGCCCGTTGTTCTTGGCCGCTTCCTGCTTCGACCATGCCGCGCGCAATGTGAGAAACAACGCCGCGTCCAGTTTGCATTTCATGTCGGCGATCTTCTGCTGGATCATCTGGAACGAACCGATCGCCTGACCGAACGCCTTGCGCTCGCGCGCGTATTCCAGCGTGGCTTCGTATGCCGCGCGCGCGAGCCCGACGGCCTGCGAGGCGATGCCGATGCGACCGGCATCCAGCACGCCCATCGCGATCTTGAAGCCGTGGCCTTCCTCTCCGATCACTTCGTCCGGTTGCGCACGGTAGTCGGCGAACTCGATTTCGCAGGTGGCCGAAGCACGGATGCCGAGCTTGGGTTCGGTCTTGCCGCGGTGGAAACCTTCGCGCGCGGTGTCGATCATGAACGCGGTGATGCCACGCGCGTGTTTCTCGGGGTCTGTCATCGCGAACAATAAAATGTATTTCGCCACCGGCCCGGAGGTGATCCAGCTTTTCTTGCCGTTGATCACGAAGCTGCCATCGGCCTGCTTGACCGCACGGCAGCGCATCGCCGTGGCGTCGGAGCCCGATTGCGGTTCGGTCAGCGCGAACGCGCCGATCGCTTCGCCACTGGCGATCGGCGTGACGTATTTGTGTTTCTGTTCTTCGTTGCCGAACTTCAGCAGGCCGTTGCAGTAGAGCGTGTTGTTGACGCTCATGATGGTCGAATGCGCGCAATCGGCCGCGGCGATCTCGATCATCGCCAGCGCGTAGGAGATCGAATCCATGCCCGCGCCGCCGTATTCGGTAGGCACTTCGATCCCCATCAAGCCGAGCTTGCCCATCTCCAGGATGTTTTCCAGCGGGAATTCGCCGGACTTGTCGAATTCCGCCGCCACCGGCGCGATGCGTCTTTGCGCGAAATCGCGCGCGACGGACTGGATCTGCAACTGCTCTTCGCTGAAATGGAAATCCATGCGGCGTTCTCCCGATGCAGCGCCGTCGAATTCGGCAAACGTGCGATTTTAGCCTAGTTCGGTGCCGCCACCGGACAAGTCGTATCGGCGCGACCACGCCGCTGCGCCAGCATCCAGTCGAGCAGCCCATGGGTCGCGTATGCACGCGGCCAGATCACGTGCGGATCGGGATCGACCGGACCGTGCAGGTATTCGGTGTAGCACGGATGTCCACCCGCCTCGCGCAATGTGCGCACCACGGCGCGCGAGCCGACCATCGCGCCGCCCGCGCCGGTTTCGACATTGGTGTCGTCGTCGTCCGCGGCGTGGAACACCCATTCGGGCACCCGCGCGATCGAAGCAAGCCCCGCGATCTCCGTCATCCCAGACATCGGCACCAGCGCCGCGAAACGATCCGGCCAGGCTTTCGCAACGTCCCATACGCCGGTACCGCCGCTTGAGAGTCCCGTCAGCACGATACGATCGCGATCCACCGGCCAGTGCCTTTCGATGTCCGCGATCACCCCCATCACTTTCGCCGGCACCCAGTAATCCTGCGGCGATTGCGGCGCAGCGAACAGGATGCGCTTGTGCTCCGCACGCGCAGTGTCCAGCAATTGCATGGCGCCGTTGGCCCCCCAGGCGATCTGGTCCTCGTTGTTGTTGCCGTTCTGACCGGAGCCGTGCAGGAACACAATCAGCGGCAGATTCTCGTGCGCAGCAATATGCGGCGGTACGTACAACCGATACGGATAGCCACCTGCAGGCGCGGCGCGATGGAGGAACGACTTGGCATCGGCATCCCAGTGCGCATCGGCCAGCGCGGCCAGACCCAAGCCCATTCCCAACAGCAGAATCAGCCAGCGCATCGGCTATTCCCGGAGTAAAAGCGCAGCATACCGTCCTGCTCCGATGAATGAAGGCAAGTTCAGCCGCGTCCTCCAGGGCGTCGGCTGGAGCGAGCTACTATTTATCTTTCCATCCTGATATAAAGATGCAATGCTCCTTGGCGAAGCCACCGCGCTGTTGCGCCTGCTCTCCGACCCCACGCGGGTGCGGCTGCTGGCGCTGCTGCGCCGCGAGGAATTGACCGTTGCCGAGCTTTCGTCGGTGCTCGGTCTGGCGCAGCCGCGGGTTTCCACGCATCTGGCCAAACTCAAGGAAGCCGGCTTGGTGCGCGATCGCCGTGCCGGCGTGTCGGCGTACTACCGCATCAACGATGCCGATGCGGACGGCGCGGCCGAACTGTTGCGCGCGCTGGAAGAAGGTGTCGACGACGCGCTGCTCGCATCCGACCTGCAGCGGTTGCCGAGCGTTCTTGCGCGGCGCGCGCGCGAACGCGGATGGGCCGACAGCGTGGCCGGCGACATGGAGCGCCACTACTCGCCCGGCCGTACCTGGGAAACGCTGGCGCGCACGCTGCTGCAATTGCTGGAAACCGGAGACGTGCTGGACGTCGCCTCCGGCGATGGCGTGCTGGCCGAGCTGCTGGCACCGCACGCGCATTCGATCGTGTGCGTGGATTCCAGTGAACGCGTGGTGACCGCCGCGCGCGAACGGCTGAAATCGTTTCGCAACGTCGAAGTGATCGAAGGCGACATGCACGCGCTCGACCTGGGCAGACGCCGCTTCGATCTGGTACTGATGATGCACGCGCTCACGTATAGCAAGCATCCGGCCAAGGCGGTCGCGGAAGCCGCGCGCGTCCTCAAGCCCGGCGGTCGTCTGCTGGCCGCAACCTTGGCGAAACACGCTCACCGCGCGGCCGTGGCGCCGTTCGATCACCGTAATCTCGGCTTCAAGCGCGAAGACTTGATTGCCTTCGCGCGCAAGGCCGGACTGGAAGTGTTGCATTGCGCGAAGGTTTCGCGCGAAGCGCGTTCGCCGCATTTCGAAGTGTTGAGTTTATTGGCGAGATCGAAGTTGACGCGCTGACGCGATGCCTTGAATCGCATCGCGTGCGTCAACTGAGGAGGAGGCATGGATGCCGACCAGAGGACGCTCCAAGGACGGATCTGAACGGAGGAAAATACAATGAACACCCTGCCTTATCTCGATCCCGACCGCATCGCCAAACTGGAACAGGCGCTCTCGCGGCGCATTCTGGTACTCGACGGCGCGATGGGCACGATGCTGCAGGCGCACGCGCTGGACGAGCACGGCTACCGCGGCGAGCGTTTCGGCAACGGCTGCGATGCGCACCAGGATCACGAACACGGCGAGCATTGCGCGCGCGACCTGCGCGGCAACAACGATCTGCTGTCGCTGACGCAGCCGCACCTGATCCGCGACGTGCACCTGGCGTATCTTCGCGCGGGTGCGGACCTGGTCGAGACCAATACGTTCAATTCAACTTCGATCAGCCAGGCCGATTACGGTTTGCAGCACCTGGTGCGCGAGTTGAACCGCGAAGGCGCGAGGCTCGCGCGCGTAGCGTGCGAAGAAGTCGAAAAGGAGAATCCTGACCGTCCACGTTTCGCCATCGGCGTGCTCGGGCCGACCAGCCGCACTGCCTCGCTTTCGCCCGACGTCAACAATCCCGGCTTCCGCAACGTGGATTTCGACGAATTGGAAAGCGCGTACGCAGAAGCCACGCGCGGATTGATCGAAGGCGGCAGCGACGTACTGATGGTCGAAACCATTTTCGACACGTTGAACGCCAAGGCCGCGCTGTTCGGCATCGCGACCGTGTTCGACGAAATCGGCGCGCGGCTGCCGATCATGATTTCCGGCACGATCACCGACCGCTCGGGCCGCACATTGTCCGGCCAGACCGCGGAAGCATTTTGGTATTCAGTGGCACACGCGCGTCCGTTGTCCGTCGGCTTGAACTGCGCGCTAGGTGCGAAGGACCTGCGCGAGCACGTGGAAACACTCGCCCGCGTCGCTGATTGTTACGTCAGTGCGCATCCCAACGCCGGCCTGCCCAACGCATTCGGCGGTTACGACGAAACGCCGGAGGAAATGGCGAAGACGCTGGGCGACTTCGCGCGCGACGGTTTGCTGAACCTGGTCGGCGGTTGCTGCGGCACCACGCCGGCTCACATCGCCGCGATCGCGGAAGCCGTAGGCGATGTGCCGCCGCGCATGTTGCCGCAAGCGGAGCGAATCGCAGCGTGAGCGCACGTCACACCCGCCTCAGCGGCCTGGAGCCGCTGGTGATCACGCCGGAGTTGAATTTCATCAACATCGGCGAGCGCACCAACGTCACGGGCTCCGCACAGTTCAAGAAGCTGATCAAGGAAGACCGCTACGACGAAGCGGTAGAAGTGGCGCGCCAGCAGGTCGCGAACGGGGCGCAGATCCTCGACGTCAACATGGATGAGGGCTTGCTCGATGCGGAAGCCGCAATGGTGAAATTCCTGCGCCTGATCGCCGCGGAGCCCGACATCGCGCGCATTCCGGTAATGGTCGATTCCTCCAAATGGAGTGTGATCGAGGCCGGCTTGAAATGCCTGCAGGGCAAAGGTGTGGTCAATTCGATCTCGCTGAAGGAAGGCGAAGGCCCGTTCCTGGAACAGGCGCGCAAGATCCTGCGCTACGGCGCGGCGGTGGTGGTGATGGCATTCGACGAACAGGGCCAGGCCGACACCGTTGCGCGGCGCCTCGAAATCTGCGAGCGCTCATACAAGCTGCTCACCGAGAAAATCGGCTTTCCGCCCGAAGACATCATCTTCGATTCGAATATCTTTCCGGTCGCCACCGGCATCGAGGAACACGCCGACAACGCGGTGAACTTCATCGAGGCGGCGAAAGAATTGAAGCGGCGTTTTCCGGATTCGCACATTTCCGGCGGCGTGTCCAATGTCTCGTTCTCGTTCCGCGGCAACAACACCGTGCGCGAGGCGATCCACTGCGTGTTCCTGTACCACGCAATCAAAGCCGGCATGGACATGGGCATCGTCAACGCCGGCGCACTGGCGATCTACG
The DNA here is from genome assembly GCA_036759545.1 of Rhodanobacteraceae bacterium. Classification (GTDB taxonomy): domain Bacteria; phylum Pseudomonadota; class Gammaproteobacteria; order Xanthomonadales; family Rhodanobacteraceae; genus 66-474. Next base: position 516 of record DAIOUL010000112.1, on the reverse strand, counting down.
ACGATCTCGATCCGGAATTGCGCGAGCGCGTGGAGGATGTGGTACTGAACCGACGGCCGGATGCGACCGAACGGTTGATGGAAATCGCCGAGCGCTTCAAGAAAGGGACCGGGGACCGGGGACCGGAGACCGGCGATGCGCTCGCGTGGCGCGAACTGCCGGTCGCGAAACGGCTGGAGCACGCGCTGGTGCACGGCATCGACCAATACGTGGTCGAAGACACCGAGGAAGTGCGTAAGCAATCGCCGCGCACGCTCGACGTGATCGAAGGCCCGCTGATGGACGGCATGAACGTGGTCGGCGACCTGTTCGGCGCAGGCAAGATGTTCCTGCCGCAGGTGGTGAAATCCGCGCGCGTGATGAAAAAAGCGGTCGCGTATCTCCTGCCCTTCATGGAAGAAGAAAAAAAGCGCAGCGGCGAGATCGGCAAATCCAACGGCAAGATCGTGATGGCGACCGTAAAGGGCGACGTGCACGACATCGGCAAGAACATCGTCGGCGTGGTGCTCGCCTGCA
>DAIOUL010000111.1:0-6244 GCA_036759545.1 Rhodanobacteraceae bacterium | reverse complement strand
GGCTTGTAGTTATGTGCGTTGCGCTTGTTGCTTGACAGTGGACCCTTGCTTACTTCTTCTTCGCCTTCGGCTTGGCCTTGGAGGCCTTGCTTGCACGTGCAGCTTTCGCCATCACGGATTTCTTCGCGGACTTGCGTCCACCCTTCCTGGCTCCGCGCTTGCGCGCCGGCCGTTTCTTCGCGGCCTTGCGGGCCGTCTTGCGCTTGCCGGTCTTGCGGGCCGATGCGGCCTTCGCACGAGCAGGTTTGCGCTTGCCTGACTTCTTCGCCGCCTTCTTGGCGGATTTCTTTGCAGCTTTCTTCATGGCCATGGTTCGTCTCAGCTCCTCATCAGTTGGCAGTGGTTGCCCAGTAAACGCATGCAGGAACGCCTCGCAGAGAAGATCGCTGTTGCTGGCGTGCCGCAAGTTCAACACCTGACGACGTGTACGTTCGTCGGAAAGCAACCGGAGTACATGCAACGGAATCGAGACGGTGATCTTCTTCACCCGGTCACTTTTGTGACCATGCTCGATGTACGGTTCGATGTACTTGGCAGCCGGCATATTTCCTTCGACGCATGTCGTCGGGCGCAGAAACTAGTCCCGTCGAAACGTGCTGTCAATCGATTTTTCGCGGCGGATGAAGCTCTTGCGTGAGCCGCGGGTCGGTTGAAAATCGTTCGCGCACGATCTCGCGATCCCGCCGCGCGCGCGATCGCAAGGCGTATAGACGTCCAAACGACATCTGCTTCGGCAGCTGGCGGATCGTCCGCAAGCCGCACTGCGCTTGGATTTGGGCTTCACCGCGCAGCACGTCCGGGTAAGCGCGCGCGCAACGTATGCAAATGCACGCGTGTGTGTGCTTGGGTCGCGCGAATGGCGGCAACGGACACTGAACGGAAGCTTTCGCTCAGCCGATCGATTCGGCCATCGCGGCGGCGAAATGGTCGAGATCGGCGCGCGTTTTGGTCTCCGTGACGCAGCTCAGCAAAGCGTGACCGAGCTCCGGATAGTCGTCTTCCAGCGCGACACCGGCGACGATGTTCTTGCGCGCGAGGCGCTCGATCAGTTCATTCGCGTCCAGCGGAACGCGCAATGCGAATTCGTGAAATTGCGCACGCGCGAACAGCGGTTGCACGCCGCCGATCGCGCACAACTTGTCGCGCAGTGCGCGCGCGTTCGCCATGCTGTTTGCGGCAACGCGGCGCAGGCCTTCCGGTCCCAGCATCGCCATGTAAATCGTCGCGGCCGTTACCAGAAGGCCCTGGTTGGTGCAGATGTTGGAAGTCGCCTTGGCGCGGCGGATGTGCTGTTCGCGCGCCTGCAGGGTCAGCGCGAACCCCTCGCGGCCGTCGAGATCGGTGGTGCGGCCGACAACGCGCCCCGGCATCTGCCGCACCAGCGCCTGCTTGCAGGCCAGGATGCCGAAATACGGTCCCCCCGATGAAAGCGGCACGCCCATCGGCTGGCCGTCGCCGCAGACGATGTCCGCGCCTCTTTCGCCCCAGCGGCCCGGCGCCTTCAGCACGGCCAGCGACATCGGATTGACCACGCCGATCACCAGCGCGTCCTTCGAATGCGCCCAGTCGGTCAGCGCATCGACGTCTTCCAGCACGCCGAAGAAGTTCGGCTGCGGGATCACCAGCGCGGTGAAGGCGCCGAAATCCTGCTTCGCCAACCACGCCGGGTCGACGCCGCCCGCTTGCGCACCTTCGTGGCAGAAATCGAATTCGACGACCTCGATGTTCTGCAACTCGACGATGGTCTTCAGCGTCTTGCGATACGCAGGATGCACAGTGCGGGGAACGAGAATGCGGCGCGGGCCCTTGCGCGTGCAGCGCTCGGCCATCAACGCGGCTTCGGCCAGCGCGGTTGCGCCGTCGTAGAGCGACGCGTTGCTGACATCCATACCGGTCAGCCGCGTCATCATCGTCTGGTATTCGTAGATCAGTTGCAGCGTGCCCTGGCTGGCTTCGGCCTGGTACGGCGTGTAAGCCGAATAGAACTCGCCGCGCGACACCACCGTCCATACCGCTGCGGGAATGTGATGCTCGTAGGCGCCGGCGCCGGCGAAGTTCAATGGCGTTCCATCCATTGCCGCGCGCGCCTTCATCAGCCGCGTCACTTCCATTTCCGATAGCCCGCTCGGCACGCCCTGCAACGCGTCGATCTTCAACGACGCGGGGATTTCATCGAACAGGTCATCAATGCGCTGCACGCCGATGGCGGCCAGCATCGACTTCACGTCGGCTTCGGAATGGGGGATGAAGGGCATGGTTTTTTTATGAAGCGGAAACAGGGAACGGGGAACTGGGAACAAAACCAGGGGTGCGGCATGGATCCACGCGCCACCGGAATGCAGTTGGAATCAACAGCGAAGGATGGGAGCACGAACCGCTTTTCGTTCCCCGTTCCCAGTTCCCGGTTCCCGCTTTTCTCAATGCTCGTCGCCTTCGATCAGCTCTGCATAGGCATCGGGGTCGAGCAGTTCTTCCAGCTCGTCCTTGGCTTCCGCGTCGGGTTTGACAACGAACAGCCAGCCGTCGCCGTAGGCGTCTTCATTGATGGTCTCTGGTTTGTCGCCGAGCGCTTCATTGATCGCCACCACTTCACCGCTGACCGGCGCATACACGTCCGAGGCGGCCTTGACCGATTCCACCACCGCGCAGGCGTTGCCGGCTTCGACGTGGTCGCCGACGTTGGGCAATTCGACGTACACCAGATCGCCCAGTTGCGATTGCGCGTGATCGGAGATGCCCACGCGCACCTGGTCGGCGTCTTCGACGCGCGCCCATTCGTGGGACTTCAGGAATTTCAGATCGCCGGGTATCTCGCTCATGTCCGATCCCTCGTTGCAGTCGGAAGATTCTATAAGGTGTGAGAGTGGCAAGGAACCATCCGTGGTGTGCCCTCCGCTCGGCGTCCCTGCCTCACCCTCAGCCAAATCGACATGCCATTCAAGGCATGTCGATTTGGCTTCGACCGTCCCTTACGAACGGATACTTCACCGCGCGCAGCGGCAGCTCGCGGCCACGGATGTCCACACGCAGGTTCTCGCGCGCACCCGCCGGCACGCGCGCGAATGCCATCGATCGACCGAGCGTCGGCGAAAAAATGCCGGAGAGGATTTCGCCCTCGCCTTTTTCCGTCAGCACGCGCTGGCCATGCCGCAGCACGCCCTTGTCTTCCAGCAGCACGCCGATTAGTTCGCGGGGCACTCCTTCACCTTTTTGCTTTTCCAGCGCGGCGCGGCCGATGAAATCGCGGCTTTCGTCCAGCGAAACCGTCCAGGCCAGTCCTGCTTCCCACGGCGTGATGTCTTCATCCATGTCCTGGCCGTAAAGATTCATGCCGGCTTCCAGCCGCAGCGTGTCGCGCGCACCCAGGCCCGCGGGTTTCACGCCGGCTTTGGCTAGCGCCTCCCAGAGCGCGATCGCGTGGGATTCGGGCACGATGATTTCGAAACCGTCCTCGCCGGTGTAGCCGGTGCGTGCGACGAACAGCTCCATGCCATCCGGCCCGCGTGCTTCGCCGGCCACGAATTTGCCCAGCTTGCCGATGCGCGTGCGGTCCTCCGCGTGCAGCAGCGACAGAACTTTCTCGCGTGCGTTCGGCCCCTGCACCGCGATCATCGAAAGATCGGCACGCTCGGTGACCGACACTCCGAACGGCTGCGCCTGCTTTTCGATCCAGGCCAGATCTTTGTCGCGCGTGGCCGCGTTCACGACCACACGAAAGAAATCCTCCGAGAGGAAATACACGATCAGGTCGTCGATCACGCCGCCGCGCTCATTCAACATGCACGAGTACAGCGCCTTGCCGGAGACCTTCAGCTTGTCCACACTGTTGGCCAGCAGGCGGCGCAGGAACTCGCGCGTGCGGTTGCCGCGCAGGTCCACCACGGTCATGTGTGAGACGTCGAACATGCCGGCATCGCGGCGCACGGCATGGTGCTCCTCGAGCTGCGAGCCGTAGTGGAGCGGCATGTCCCAGCCGCCGAAGTCCACCATCTTCGCGCCCGCGGCGCGGTGGGTGGCGTTCAAGATGGTTTGCTTGGTCATGGCCCGGCCGGTGGCGAAACCGGGATTATCGCCGTGCACGGTTCGGGTTCCAAGCTGATAAATTGCGCGCATGGTGAAACCGGATTCCCGGATCGGCCGTGCAGAGTGGGTGCAGAGCGCGGGCAACGAGGGCGTGCTGCGCTTCAGCGGCGACTGGACGCTGGCGCACTTCGCCGAACTGGAAGCGCAACTGGATGCGCTGAAATCGCGCCTGCCGGAAATTCCGGATGTCGACTTCAATGACGTGGCGCGGATCGATACCGCCGGCGCCGGGCTGATCGCGGTGGCGCTGGGGCCGAAGACGCTGCAATGGCTGGCCGAGCACGACCGCGACGTGCCGCGCGAAATCCGCGGGCTGCTCGATACCGTCAGCGATGCGGTCGCCGAGATCTACGCGCACCCGCCCAAGCCCAGGCGCGATCTTGGTTTCGTGGACATGGTCGCGCGCATCGGCGCGGCGGTCGAATACGTCTGGGGGTTGACGCTGGGCCTGCTGGGCTTCGTCGGCTTGACGCTGGAGACCTTCGCACGCACGGTGTTCATTCCCAGGCGCTGGCGGGTGACCGCGCTGGTGCACCACATGGAGCAGACCGGACTGGATGCAGTGCCGATCGTGGTGCTGCTGTCCTTCCTGATCGGCGCGGTGATCGCCTTCCTCGGCGCGACCGCGTTGCAGGCCTACGGCGCCACCGTTTTTACCGTGGATCTCGTTTCGTATTCGATCCTGCGCGAACTGGCGGTGCTGATCACCTCGATCCTGATCGCCGGCCGCACGGCCTCGGCGTTTACCGCGCAGATCGGCTCGATGAAGGTCAACGAGGAAATCGACGCGATGCGCACGATGGGTCTCGATCCGATGGAGCAGCTGGTGTTGCCGCGCGTGCTGGCGCTGGTCACCATGCTGCCGCTGCTGACGTTCCTGTCGATGATCGCGGGCCTGTTGGGCGGCATGGCGGTGTGCGCGCTCTCGCTCGACATCAGCACCACCCAGTTCATCGCGACCTTCCAAGCCGATACCGAGATGCGCCATTTCTGGGTCGGACTTTCCAAGGCGCCGATCTTCGCCTTCCTGATCGCTACCATCGGCTGTCTGGAAGGCTTCAAGGTGGCCGGCAGCGCGGAGTCGGTCGGCCAACGCACCACTTCGTCCGTGGTGCAATCGATTTTCCTGGTGATCCTGGTGGACGCGCTGGCGGCGATGTTCTTCATGGAGATGGGCTGGTGAAGACCGCGATAAACCAACGCGCGGACCACGAGGTCGTGATCGAGGTGCGCGGGCTGCGCAGCCAGTTCGGCGATCAGGTTGTCCACGACAATCTCGATCTCGACGTCCACCGCGGCGAAATCCTCGGCGTGGTGGGCGGTTCGGGCACCGGCAAGTCGGTGTTGATGCGCACCATCCTCGGCCTGCGCAAGCCGGATGCCGGCACGGTGCGTGTGTTGGGACAGGACCTGCATTCGCTGAGCGGCGACGCGCGCATCGCGATCGAACGCCGCATGGGCGTGCTGTTTCAGGATGGCGCGCTGTTTTCGTCCCTGACCGTCAGCGAGAATATCCGCGTGCCGCTGCTGGAACACACCTCGCTTTCGTTTCACGACGCGCAACGCGTGGCGGCGTTGAAGGTGGCGCTGGTGGGATTGCCCGCGGACGTGCGGCACAAATATCCGAGCGAACTGTCCGGCGGCACGCGCAAGCGCGCGGCGCTGGCGCGCGCGTTGGCGCTCGATCCGGAAATCCTGTTCCTGGACGAGCCCACTTCCGGGCTCGATCCGATCGCCGCGGCCGGTTTCGATGCACTGATCAAGACGCTGCGCGACGCGCTCGGTCTCACCGTGATGATGAACACGCACGATCTGGATTCGCTGCACACCATCTGCGACCGCGTGGCGGTGCTGGCGCACAAGCGCGTGATCGTCACCGATTCGCTGGAAAAGGTGGAGCAGTACGACGACGACTGGGTGCGCGAGTATTTCGGCGGCCCGCGCGGGCGCGCGGCGGAAGAGGCGCACGCCGCGGCGAGCGGTTAGCATAGGACTCGCATGGAAACCAAGGCTCACCACGTACTGATCGGCGCGTTCACCCTGGTGGTGATCGCCGCGGCGGTGGTGTTCGCGCTGTGGCTGGCGCGCACCAGCGTCAACCGCCAATACCACTACTACGACATCGTGTTCACCGAATCGGTGACCGGCCTCTCCAAGGGCG